>CAZBHO010000052.1:0-3218 GCA_964491945.1 uncultured Verrucomicrobiota bacterium
GATTAGAGGTGAAGAGTGGATCAGCTCTTTGCCAAAACATGTATTGCTTTATGATGCCTTTGGTTGGCAGAAGCCAGAGTTTATTCACCTGCCACTCCTTCGTAATCCGGATAAAACAAAGCTTTCAAAAAGAAAAAATCCAACAAGCATCCTTTATTATAAAAAGGCAGGTTTTCTGCCTGAAACATTACTGAATTATCTTGGACTTATGGGATATAGCTTGCCTGATGGGAGAGAAGTTTTTACCTTAAATGATATGATAGAAACATTTGATATTGATCGCATAAGTCTGGGTGGACCCATCTTTGATATCCAAAAACTTCAAGCTTTGAATGCAAAGTACATTAGAAGCTTTTCTACTGAAGAGCTTTTTAGAAGACTGCAGGAATGGCAGGTTAATGATGATTATTTTAAAAAAATTGTACCGCTTGCACAGCCTCGTCTTCAGCAATTGAGCGATTTTGTTTCAATATCATCGTTTTTGTTTGCAGATAAAGTCAAAATTGATTGTGAAAAAATGGTTTCTCCTGAATTGCCAGCAGAGCGCGTGGTTCAGCTATTAAAGATAGCACAGTGGCAAATTGAGGCTAATGCGAATTTTGATCTTGCAGTTATAAAAGAAATTTTTATGAGGATGGCAGAGAAGGAAAATTTAAAACTTAATAAGATGCTAATACCATTTTTTGTAGCAATATCTGGCGAACAATCATCTTTGCCGCTTTTTGATAGTATGGAAATTTTAGGTAAAGATATGACTTTGCGCAGAATAGCTTATGCACTTGAAGCATTTGAGAAGAAAGGAAACGCTCTTAAAGGCAAAGCGTTGAAAACTTTTATGGAAGATTATGAAAAGCGCTACGGTTGCAAGCTTGATTAGGTAGAGGAGCCAAAAAATGAGTGATGCTGGAAAATGTGTCGTGAATCATTTTATTAGAGAAGTTATTCAGGAAGATGTAAAAAGCAAGAAAGTTGAGATGGTGGTTACACGGTTTCCACCGGAACCGAACGGCTACTTGCATATAGGGCACGCAAAAGCAATTTGTCTGGATTTTGGAATGGCGCTTGAGTTCAGCGGAAGGTGTCATCTGCGTATGGATGATACTAATCCAACGAAAGAAAGCATGGAATATGTTGAGGCGATCAAACGGGATGTAAAATGGCTTGGATTTGATTGGGGAGAGCATTTTTACTATGCTTCTGATTTTTTTGAAAAAATGTATGAGCTTGCAGAAGAGCTTATTAGACGCGGTCTGGCTTATGTTTGCGAATTGAGCATGGAGGAGTGGAAAGAATATCGTGGAGTGCCGGAGAAGCCGGGGAAAGAAAGCCCATATCGTAATAGACCTGTTGAAGAAAGTTTATCGTTGTTTCGCAGAATGCGCTCAGGGGAGTTCCCTGATGGCTCAAAGTGTTTGCGTGCCAAGATAGACATGGCAAGCCCAAATCTACATATGCGAGATCCAGTTCTTTACAGAATTATGCGAGTTTCTCATTATAGGAGTGGTAATAAATGGTGTATTTATCCAACTTATGACTTTGCGCATCCGCTTGAAGATGCGTTTGAAGGTGTAACGCATTCTCTTTGTACGCTTGAGTTTGAGGTGCATCGCCCTTTATATGACTGGGTTGTTTCGCAGCTTGATTTAAAAATTAAACCACGTCAGATTGAATTTGCTAGATTAAATCTTTCTTACACAGTGATGAGCAAACGCAAACTCCTTGCGCTTGTGCAGCAGGGTATAGTGAATGGCTGGGATGATCCAAGAATGCCAACTTTGGCTGGGTTGCGTAGACGTGGTGTGCCACCTGCAGCCATACGGGATTTTTGTGCCAAAATAGGCATAACAAAATATGAAAGCTTAACAGATATAGCGCTGCTTGAACATTCTATAAGAGATGAACTCAATAAATGTGCACAGAGAGCAATGGCAGTGCTCAATCCAATTAAGCTTGTTATAGATAATTATCCAGCAGATAAAGTTGAAGAATTTGATCTTCTTAACAATCCTGAAAATCCATCACAAGGCACACGTAAGGTTCCGTTTTCTAGAGAACTATTTATTGAAGCTGATGATTTTATGGAAAATCCGCCGAGACAGTTTTTCAGATTGTTCCCGGGCAATGAGGTCAGATTGCGTGGCGCTTATTGCGTAAAATGCGTTTCTTATAAAAAGGATGATACAGGCAAAGTTTATGAAATTCATGCCGAATATGATCCTGATACGACAGGTGGAGCTAACCCAAAAAATAGAAAAGTGAAAGCCACCATTCATTGGGTAAGCATTAAACACGCATTTAAAGCTAAAGCTAGACTTTACGATAGGCTATTTACAATTGAAAATCCCGGCGACTATGAGAATTTTATAGACTATATCAATAAGGATTCCTTAAAAGAAATTGAAATATGGTGTGAACCATTCCTTGCAAATGTTCAACCTGCCACACATTTGCAACTTGAAAGGATAGGATATTTCTTTGTGGATCCTGAAGATTCTGTGCCAGGCGCTCCCGTGTTCAATAGAACGGTCACTTTAAAAGACACATGGGCAAAAATTAGAGGTGCTAGCGTTAGTTAGTTTTTTTTTATTTATAAAACTGGAAAAAAATAATGGCACATTCAAGAATAGTTTCCATCCCTTTTAAATGGGTTGAGCCGCCACTTTCTATCGTGCTTGTTGAGCCAGAAATTCCTCCAAACACGGGCAATATTGCGCGACTATGCGCTGCAACAGGTAGCATCCTTCACATTGTTGGCGAACCAAATTTCCGTTTAACAGATTCAAAATTAAAACGTGCAGGACTTGATTATTGGCACAATGTTAAGCTTATTCGCCATAAAAATTTTGAGGCTTTTATGAGCGGCCTTAATAGGAACTTTTACCTCTTTAGTACGGCAGGGAAGCGCTGCTATCTTGATGTTAACTATAAGCCCGGCGATGCATTGATATTTGGAAATGAAAGCGCAGGACTTCCAGATGAGCTTTTGATTTTATATCCTGAAAGAGTTTGCGCAATTCCCTTACAGGCAGATAAGGTGCGTTCCCTTAATCTTGCAACAGCTGTTTCAATTGTGTTATATGAAGCGTTAAGGCAAAATCAATGAAGAAGCCACTGCCGAAGATCCTATTATTATCGCTTTTGATAAGCTTATTAGCTTTCTCATTTAGTTATTGTGCTAATGCCTCTAATGAACTAGTGCGACTAACGATGCTCTATAC
>CAZBHO010000052.1:3231-14727 GCA_964491945.1 uncultured Verrucomicrobiota bacterium
GATTTACATGGCTACATCGATGGGGCATTTTCAGATAGAGAAGAGAAGCCTGGTGGCGGTATATTGCGATGCGCAACTATCATAGAGAAGATACGTAAAGAAGAAAGCAACGTCATTTTGCTTGATCTTGGCGACCTCTTCTCTGGTTCCATAGAAAGCTTTCCTTCACGCGGTGAAATTGTTGTAAAAGCTGTTAAACATCTTAAATATGATTTTTTAGTGCCGGGCAATCACGAATTTGACTGGGGGAAAAACCGTTTAATCGAGCTTTATAAGCAAATCAATCTGCCTGTGCTTGCTTGTAATATGCAAGGGAAACCTTCTAGAGCAAACCCTCTAGTCCCCACATTACAGCCATTTATTGTTATTACAAATGCTGGAGTAAGACTTGGAATAGTTGGATTAACAACTCCTTTGATTCCAAAATGGTTTCGGCCTAACTATACAGATGGTTTTTCATTTCAAAAATCTATAGATGCTTTAAAGATGACAATGCTTTATGTGCGCCAATCTAAGCCTGATGTGCTTGTGCTAGCTGCGCATCAAGGATTGCGCGAGTGGAAGGATGATGAAGCTAACGAACTTAATGCCGTTTTGAAAATGTTTCCAGAATTTCATCTTGTGCTTGGTGCTCACACTCATCAGGCAATGAATGGCAGGTTTGTAAATTCTGTGCCATATTCGCAGCCAGGCTATTATGGCTTATGGCTTGGGAAAGCTGTGATCATCTTTGATAAGTCAAAAAACAAGTTGGTTGCTGTTGAGCCAGAACTGATTGTTATTGATTCCTCTATAAAGCAGGATAGCGAGCTTATAAACAAACTTTCTCCATATCTTGCCGTAGTGAAAAAATATGGAAGCGAAATAATAGGTGAGCTTTCATCGGAGCTTACTGCAAATTCTGATATTCCTGGTCAATCGGCAGCTCAAACGCTAATTTCACAAGCAATTTTAGAAGCTGTTGATGCAGATGTTGTTTTGCATTCTTCGCTTTCAGCTTCTTCTATCAAGGCAGGTCCCGTTTCAAGGTGGGAATTGTGGAAAATAGTGCCTTATGAGAATGCTATTGGCAAAGCCATAATCAGCATACAAGAACTGAAGGAAATTCTGCAAGAGAATGCAAAGTTTTTTGGTAAAAATCAGTTTCGTGGAGTGCTTGGCTTCCAATATGAACTTATCATATCAGCTGATGGCTCAATAAAAGTAGGAGAAATTATACTTCCAGAAGCAATTAAGAAAAAAGGCAAGGTTGCTCTGGCTTTGAATAGCTATGATCTGGCTTCTGCGGGAAATCGCTTTCCAAAACTTCGGGAAATTATGGAACGTAAAGATAATTCGTTGATTGAGTATGATGTTAATACGAGAGATGCCGTTGAGGTGTATCTTAAGAAAAATTCGCCTTATAAACCTTTTGTTGCTGGTGGTGTTATCGTAAAGAGAAAATAACTTTCGGTTCTTGTTTTACTCCACTTTTAACCTGCCCCATTTGTTTTAATATGCGAATTACTTTTCAGAACTTTTTGCATCTTTAGCGTGCTTTTCCTTGCCAGCATCTTCTTTTGCTGGTGTGGCAGATGGGATGGCAGGAAATGATGGAAGCAGATTCTTTTGCTTTTCATAGAGGGCTTTTAGTTCTGCATCTTCCTGTAAAATTTTATCAATCTTTTCCTGTAAATCACATATTTCTTTACGCATCTTCTTTAGCTCTTCATTCTCTTCAAAAAGCTGCTGCATTCTTTCTGCAATCTGAAAATTTAATCTGTTATATTCGGCACTATACTGCATTCGCTTCCTTTGCTGTTCATGGTCTATATTGATGTTTTGAAACAAGGATGCAGCATTAGTGTTGGTGGAAGGCGAAACTGCAAAGAATGGCGGTATGCTAGTTGCTGATGATGGCTGGCTCTTCTTTGCGTCATCGCTTTTTAGGGGAAATACAATTGCAGATATTGCCAGCAGAAATAAAACCTTCTTCATAGTTAGCCTCCTTTTTGTGTGGTAGCGGGGGTTGGATTTGAACCAACGACCTTCAGGTTATGAGCCTGACGAGCTACCGGGCTGCTCCACCCCGCAGTGTTGTTCGCAATTCCCTTTTTATTAGTAGAAAAGGAAAATAAATGCAAACATTTTTTTTAGTTTTTGTAATTTAGTAATAAAAAATAAAGATTTTGAGCAAAGCGGATAAATGGTGAATGCTACGAGATAAAATCACGATCTACAAGATAATCTTCTGTGGCATCATAACCAGAAACAACCTTGTTGGCAGCATTATAGGTTGTGATCAATTCTTGCCTGCGATTAATACCTTTTAAATTTACTGAAATATATGTGTTGTACTTCTTTGTTGGATATAATGTCTGCCAGTAAAATTCTTTTGGCGCAAAAATGTCAAGTCCAGTTGTATCAATGAGAGTATCATGCCCAATGCCAGCATACAAGGCATCATCACCTGAACCGCCAAACAATTTGTCGTTACCGTAACCTGCTTCAAGCAGATCATTTCCTACATCGCCATACAGATAATCATTATCGTAAGTGTAGGGTAGATTATCTAACAATAAATCATTCCCGTCGCCGCCATATAGATAATCGTTGCCTCTTCCACCTACAAGCAGATCATTGCCAGCTTCTCCAAAAATTTTATTGTTTCCATCTTTTCCATAAAGCGTATCTCCACCAGCACCACCATTGATATAGTCATTCTTGTTAGTGCCAATTATTAAATCAGAGCCTTCATTCCCGAATAAGGATCTAGCGAGTTCAGTTGAAGGATTTAATTTTTCAGCAATTAGGTGGTCGTTTCCTGCCCCACCTTCTGTCAGTAAAGAGAGCGCTGAACCAGAAATTGTAATAATATCATCCCCATCTCCGCCTTTGATGCTTACCCCTTTTTTGAGAGAACGATTAACAATTGTCTTGATTTTATCATCACCGCTACCCCCTTCAATCACTATTCCACCAAAAAAATTATTTACCTTAACTTCAATTTCGTCATCTCCACCAAGTCCATGTATATTTAGTGCCGCTATTTTGCCAAGATTGATATCAGAAATTTTTCCATTTTTTGTTGCTTCAATTTTTGTGTTCCCATCGCTATCTTGAAAAATTTTTATGATGTCCTTATTAGCTGTGCCATTAATATCGGCTTTTGCTCCCCTGCTGTAGGAAGGCAATTTATAAAATTTTTTATCCACAAAAACATTACGCTCATCTGCTGCGAATATTAGATCAGAAACTTCAACAGTAATTTCTGATGTGCCTATTGGCATGACACTGTTGAGCTTATTAAATATAAAAGTGCCATCTGGCTCCTGTGTATCTTCTTTATGTTCTAGTTTTGATGTGGCAAAGAACAGTGGACTTGACGAAAAAGGTTTGCCGCTGTTGCGTCTGGCAATAGAAGCTTGTAGAGCCGTTAATAAGCCATTTGAAATAATGCCTATATCATTTACAGGCATCATCAAGGATACCTTTTTTCAAAGGCATCTTGCTGTGGATAAAAAACACGGCAAGTATGCCATTTTTTCTAACTTGGCATCCTTGCCATAAAAGCTATTCCATTTAAAGGAAATATCCTACAAACTTTGTTCAAAAAGTCAATTTTTATTTTTTTGCCAAAAAAGGCGTTTAAACAGACTATAAATAATAATTAAGTACTTGCCTTTTAAAGCATATAAAATATAGTGAATGGGCCATTGCTTATAGAACAAAAAAAGGAAATAAAAGTGAAAAATAAATGCCAACTAATGCTCAAAAAAGTTTCAGTAACTGCTAAATATGATGTACTGGTTGCTGGAGGAGGCCCTTCAGGCTGTGCGGCAGCCATTTCTGCTGCAAGGAATGGGGCGAAAGTTCTTTTAGTTGAAGGGACAGGTGCACTGGGGGGGATGGGGACATCGGGATTACTTCCTGCATGGTGTCCTTTTAGTGATGGGGAAAAAATGATTTATCGTGGGATAGCTGAAGAGGTCTTTTTGCGTTCCAGAGAAGGGATGCAGCATATAAATAAGAATAATATAGATTGGCAACCGATAGATACGGAAAAGTTAAAAGCGGTTTATGACGATTTAACACAAAATGCTGGCGTTAAAGTTTTATTTCATAGTATGTTGTGTGATGTCATCAGAAAAGGCAGAAGAGTAAAATATGCCGTTATAGCTAATAAGGCTGGGCTTCAAGCGATAGAAGCGAAAGTCTTTGTGGATTGCACAGGTGATGCGGATCTTTCAGCTTTTGCGGGGGCAAAGTATGAAAAAGGTGATGATAATGGTGAAATGCAGCCTGTTACGCATTGCTTTATGTTAAGCAATGTTGATACGTATAGTTATTTATATGGAAGTAGACCAGTTCGTGCTCTTATTCCATTAAATGAAGCGTTAAAGAAATATCCGAAGGTGACAGATTTCTTTATGTGTAATAGTTTGGTAGGTCCTGGCACTGTGATTTTTAATACAGGGCATCAATGGAATATAGATGGAACAAATCCTGATGATGTTACAAAAGCTTTGATTGAAGGGCGGAAAATTGCGGTTGAATTTCTTAATATGTTTAAAGAATATTTTCCTAAAGCATTTGCTAATGCTTTTCTTGCTGCAACTGCTCCACTACTTGGAGTGCGTGAGACGCGTAGAATAGTTGGAGATTATGTTCTTACTGTTTCTGATTATCTAGCAAGAAAAAGTTTCCCTGATGAGATAGGTCGGAATAGTTATCCTATTGATATTCATACAGCCAAAAATGAAATAAAGAAAAGTTTAGAGAATAAAGTTAGCGCAATGGAGCGTTTTGAAAATTATAAGGCGGGCGAATCACACGGGATACCTTATCGTTCGTTGATACCAAAAGATCTTGATAATGTGCTTGTGGCGGGGCGTTCAATATCTACAGACCGTCCTGTTCAAGCAAGTGTTAGAGTTATGCCGCCGTGTCTTGTGACAGGGCAGGCAGCTGGGCTTGCGGCAGCTTTAGCAGTTGCTAAAAAAGGTGATGTTCGGAGTATAGATGTTGCTAAATTAAGAAATAAACTACGTAAAGATGGGGCATATTTGCCTTAGGTAAAGAAAATGGACGAATTATCAGATATATCCACTCAGCGAGAATGCAGTTTTCTGGAAGGCTTTTTTCAGAGGAAATCGCATCCTGCGGTGCAATTTGTTAAGTATAGTATATGTGGTGCATTGGCGACACTGGTTTTTATTGTGGCAAGCTATTTCTTTTCGTGGCTTGTGCTTCCTGCGTTGCGTGCGGATGATCCTATATTAAAGATTTTGCCACTAAAGGTTCAGCCTGTAGAAGAATCGTTGCGTGCGACACGCTTTGTGGTAAATAGCATTTTCGCCTTTATTATAGCTAATTTTGTGGCTTATATAACAAATATATTATGGGTTTTTGAACCGGGCAGGCATAATAAACTAGTTGAAATTTCTCTTTTTTATGCTGTTTCTGGTTTCAGTTTTGGTGTTGGAACAGCGCTAGGGTGGGCAGTTATTCATTTCTTTGGGTTGAGCACAACAACGGCAACGGTCAGTGATGTTGTGGCTTCTGCCCTGATTAACTTTGTAATGAGAAAATTCGTAATTTTTAAGGGATAGCTCTCATAAGTATATATGAGGAGTAGGGGAGTATCATTCCAATTACCAGGAGCCTTGGAGAGAAAATTATACAAGTGTAATTTCTCAGGTGTGGTTCATCTGTTCACAGAAAAACACTGCTATCTAAGTCATGGTATCCTCCATCAGCCAAAAAAGCATCGTGCGAGTGGACAAGGAAGAGACGTTTCCATATTGATTCAAAGGTTTGAGGTTTTTATCTTTTTGCCAGCAAACAAGTCCTCCAACAAAAGAAGCAGTTCGCAGTAAATGTTCAAGTTGATTTTCGGTGGGATTGTGCTAGAGGGATGATACATGGTATCCCCTTTGATTCATTTGAATTAGTTTATTGAATATCTCTTGGGATAGGAGGTCTACAGAAACTTATATTTTCAATAAAACGTTTTATAAAAAGCAAAACATCTCTATTCAAACATTCTTTAATTAAAGTGCAGGCATTTTTGTTCTTTAAAAGAGATGACATAAAGCAACCAAATTATTGGAAGTTTGCCGGACATAAATATTACACTGGTTTGGATCGTTCTGTAATTCAAAAAAATAGAAGAGAGAAAAATAAATAAACAATCTTATCAATCATTACCTAGCAAAAAGAGAGCTATGCCAGCGGCAACAGAGACGTTAAGGGAGGAGATATTGCCCCTTTGCGTGATGTTAAAAATGTAAGTTGCTTGCTTTAAAATGAACTGTCCTACTCCCTTATGTTCGCCGCCTATTACTAAAAGTTTTTTTATAGAGGCAAGAGATGGCAATTTTTTTATTGGAATTTTGCCTGAAGGATCAAGCGCAGTCACTATAAATCCTTTTTCTATAAATAACTTGACGAAATTATTTGCCGTATGGGAGCGCAATATGTTTAAATGTTCAGTTGCTCCGACTGAAGCTTTAACTACCGAGGGATAAATTTCAGGTACACCTTTACTGGATAGCAAAACATATTTCCATCCAAAAACTTCTGCGCTTCTTAAAATTGCTCCAAGGTTTTGAGGATCTTCCACATTATCTAACAACAATACATTTTTTTGTTGGTAGAATGCATCGCATTCAGCGTAGTAAGGATAAGGGCTTGCTTCAAGAATTATGCCCTGATGTTCTGTGGTGTTAGCAAGATCAAAAAGTTCTCTCTTTCCACATAAATTAAGAGGGATAGAGTTTTTTTCTAACTTTTCTTTTAAGCGTACAAGTCTAATGTTTTTTCTGTATTGATCAAAAAGATATGCCTGGTAAATTTTACGTCTCTGAGCTTTTATTGCTTCAAAGGCTGGGTTTATGCCATATAAGAACTCTTTATTGGTTTCTGTCATAAAGCTATTTATTCGGATTGTTTGAAGTAGAGTATTCTATCTTTTTAAAAAAGAATTGCACTAAAAAAATCTTGTAGATTGAAGCGTAAACGATTATAGAAAGATACGTTTTGTATTCCTTTTCCAGTTGCTCCCGTGGCGGAATGGCAGACGCGCATGGCTTAGGACCATGTCTCGAAAGAGGTGAAGGTTCAAATCCTTTCGGGAGCACCACCTTCAACCTATTTAAGAATAAAACTGTTTTATTATCTGCGCTATGTTGTTTGCCTCTGGTCTGACAATAGCTATTTCTCGCTCTGCATTTTGAGGTGAATCAGAAGCATGGGCAGCATTAACCATAATATCGTGCCCAAATTCACGTCGCACAGAACCGGGTTGAGCTTTGTTCGGATCGGTTGGCCCGAGCAATCTACGAATTTTTTCCACAGCGTTTGGTCCTGCATAAATGAGAGCAAGGCATTTATTTTTTCCTTCTTTATTACGATGATTATCTGGACATTCTCTAGGGACATAACCTGTCATAAACTTAACGATCTGGTTAAATTGATCTTCAGCTACAACGGCAGCAAGGTCATCGGAAAATTTTGAAACCATCTCTATAGGTACATCAAAATGAAATTCTGCAGATAGTGCTTTTGCTGCCCTTTCAAGCACCTGCTCTCTTAACTTTGTTTTTAAAACATCTTTTACAGGGGCATAAAAATTTTCTGCTTCCGTAACGCTCATTCTGTGTATCTTTGCGGCTATAATTTTTAAGCCAGAGCGAGAAAGCAAATCTATTATGTTGCCTGGTCTGGAATTAGGAAAGCGAAAGTTATCTGGTTTTAAAAGCACTAAAGTCTTCTGCCAATCTGGTAGTGTGGTTGGCTCCTTACCTAATGCTTGAATTACCAATCCGCCATCACTATCTGCGTATTCTAACCATAGGTTTAAAGTATCTCTTGCTTCTATAAAGCTGGATGGGACAAGAAATGCTGGCTCAAAATAGAGAACTTTTTTATCTTCACCAACAACATAATCGCCAAAAGTATCTCTAATGGTTTCACCCCCACCCATTATAAGAGGACCAGCAGCTTCTTTTACCTTTTCTATTGCATCCTCTCCTTGCAATAAAATCATCATAACACGTTTTGGTGTCCCTTTGATATTATCAGGCATATAATTTCTTGCCACATAATCAACAAGTAATTTCTGATTTGTCTCATTATCCGTGTTATGTTTGTGAATAATTTTTATAAATTTCTCTATCAATTCCTTTGAAGGAGCAAACATTCTTGCCCCAACAAGATCCAGGCCTGTACGGCTTATAAATCTGCCTATAACTCCGCCAGTCCTTGATTTAGCAAGAGTGTAAGGGTTAATTAGAACATAAGATAATTGTAGACTATCAGCCATAGTAACCTCTTTCTTCAACAAACTAATTTTCAGTTTTAAAGATAGCGGATAAAATAATCTGTTCTTTTTTAAAGGTCAAATAAATAATAAATAGTATATTGTTGAATTAAAGGTGATGCAGTGATTAAAAAGTATAAAAAAAGCTTGTATTTTCTAATCTTTCTATATATACACAACGGCAATCCCTTAAAGGATATATGTTTTAGTTAATAAAAAAGATATATGTCAGAAGAACAACATCATCAAAAAGAAGACGTTATTAGAGTGGATGGCATAGTTTCAAAAGTATTGCCAGCAACAATGTATAAGGTCAAATTGCCAAATGGCGCAGAAATTCTGGCTCATATTTCCGGCAAGATGAGAAAGAATTTTATTAAAATAGCTACTGGCGATAAGGTCACAGTTGAAATTTCGCCTTACGATCTAACAAAGGGTAGAATTGTCTTTCGTCAGAAGTAGTAGTGATTTACACTCTTCTTACCATTTTCGTCTTATTGGAATACCTGCATCAGCAAGGAATGCTTTGATTTGAGGAATAGAGTATTCGCCTGTGTGTATCATACTGGCAACAATTGCTGCATCTGCCTTTGCTTTTAGAAAAACATCAGCAAGGTGCTGTGGGTGCCCTGCGCCACCTGAAGCCACAACCGGAACGGGCACAGCCTCTGCTATTAGTTTTGTCAATGTAAGCTCATATCCATTCCTTGTCCCATCGGCATCTACAGAATTAACAACAATTTCTCCAACGCCCAGCTCACATGCTTTTCTTGCCCATTCCAGGGCATCTAGCCCTGTGCGTTCTCTAAAGCCTCTTATAGTAATTTCATATCCGCTTGGACACTTATTTAGCTTTTCAGTCTTCACAGGATCCATTCCGAGCACAATACATTGTGAGCCAAAAGCTTTTGCGCCTTCATAGATGATAGATGGATTTTTTACCGCCAACGAATTGATAGAAACTTTCTCAGCACCAGCAAGCAGCACCTCTTCCATATCATTTAAATTTGAAATTCCACCACCAACGGCAAAGGGGATATGAATTGTTTTTGCAACTTCTTTTACCATATCAATATCTATTCCACGTCTTTCTGCAGAAGCGGTAATATCATAAAACACAAGCTCATCGCAACCATCATCGCTATATTTTGCAGCCATCTCTATAGGATCACCAAGCTCTATATTATTTTGGAATTTTATGCCTTTTGTGACCTTTTTATTCCTTACATCAAGGCAAGGAATTATTCTTTTAGTTAACATATTATTATGGCTTCCATTTCCAAAAATTTTTTAGAAGATTTAATCCTATCCTGCCAGATTTTTCAGGATGGAACTGGCATGCAATTAAATTTTCTTTGCCTATGATGGAAGGGAAGGTTGTTTCAGCATAATCAGTGTTCCCTATTACATAGCTTTCATCAGCTGGCACAGGATAAAAACTATGCACAAAGTAAAACTCGCTGCCATTCTCTATACCATTAAGGACAGGGTGACTTTTCAAAAAATTTACTGAATTCCATCCCATCTGTGGAATTTTATATTCAGATTTTTTTGGCATAAATCTTTTTGTTCTGCCTGCTATGAGCCCTAATGTTTTTGTGCCATCATCTTCTTCTGAAAAATCAAGGATGATTTGCGCTCCAAGACATATTCCTAAGAATGGGATCCCTCGCTTAAAGACTTCCTTAATTGCATCATCTATAGAATATTTCCTTAAATTTTCCATTGCTGCCTTTGCTGAACCTACGCCCGGAAAAATGATTTTTTGTGATTTGCTTATAATTTCTGCGCTATCCGTTATGAAAGAAGAGCATCCTATGCTTTCAAGAGCAAGCTTAACGCTGGTTAGATTGCCAGCCTTATAGTCTACAATGCAAATTTCATCTTTCATAACAGATTCTCTATCAAACTCTACCTCATCTAGGGAGGGAATTTATATCAGCCATTATTCTAACTAAAGCGTAGAGACTTTTACCGGACAAAAAGAAAAGCTATTTATGCTCTTTTTCTATAGAATCAATTATAATAGCTGGCTCAACATTGCCTGCCACAACATTGATGCGTGCCTTGTCAAGTATTTGTTTTAATTCTTCGGCTGTAAGTTGTGTCCTGAAGAGTGAAAAAGTTAATGACTGATCATTTTTTAAAGTGATAGTTTTTGATATATCCCTATAGCCTGCTTTTCCAACGGTTATTGTATGGTCGCCTGCATAAACCTGAAAATCTGTAAGAGGAGTTGTGCCAACAAGTATTCCATCTATTTCAACCTGCGCAGGATCTGCATCGGTTTTTATTGTAAGTTTTACCATGGGCCTATTCTTTATTTGTTCCATTCGTGCTTTTATGCGTTCTTTTAATGTTGGAATTGCATTTTCAATTGATTTTTTTATCAGGTCAACAAGGTCATCATCACCGAGTACGGTTTTTTGTGCGTCTGATTGACGTAGTTCTTTAGTGGCAGTGCCTTCTGCGGTGGCAATGATTGTGCCATCTCTGGTATCTAAAGCCTGTAAAGCTATGCGAGTTTTAAAAGTCAAAAACTCTGTTTTTCTATCGCCGCCAGGATTGACTATCTCTTTACCAGATGAAAAGCTCATTAAGACACCTCTTAACACATAATCGGCATTTAGAGCTTGTGCTGCTCTTATAAAGGAAGGCTTTTTCCCTGTGAGTTTGCCTTGTGCAGCAATCTGCTCCATAAATTCTCTCCTATCAATTACAGAAAAATCTGTTTCATTGGCTATCAAATTTGCAAGTATATATACACCGCGATTTGCGAGTGTGCCAGCAGAGATTCCACCTGTTGTGTCTTTATCTGACTGCTCACCAGTTTCATTTTCAAAATCCATAAGAGCCACACGCATTGGCGTATCTGCCAGAGCAATCATTCCTGATAACAAAATAGAGAACAACAACGTACTCTTCATTTTTTTTTACTCCTTTCTTTGTGTTGTTTACATAATGTAAAAAGAATATATCAACCATGCTAATAGCAATAAAATTGCTATCAGCACCATAATGAGTTTATTGCGCATAATACGCCGCTCCTGGCGGAGAGGCTTAAGATTCTGAAAATGTCCAGCCATAAAATAGTGCGCAAACTTCTCTCTTTTTTTACGGCTTTCTTCAGAATCAAATTGGGGATCAGACGAAAACGCAGTGCGTTTTCGCTCGGCATAATTAAATAAATCTGT
>CAZBHO010000052.1:14740-18511 GCA_964491945.1 uncultured Verrucomicrobiota bacterium
AAGGAGCAGTATTTTTAGTTTGATTATCAATGGATGGATAGGGTGGCTCCGTATTTTGTATTGATGTAATAGGTTCAGAAGTTGATGCGTTAGTGTAATTGCTGCCAATAACTGATGTGGTTGAAGGTGTTGTTTTTGGCGTACCGGTTTTTTTATAGACAGCTTCTGTAGGAAGAGGAGAATCCGCCTTTAGAGACTTTAGCTCATTATCCAGCTTCTCCATTTCCTTACGAAGCTCTTTTATCCTCTTATCCAAAGGAGTTTCTTTTTTTCTTCCAAACATAATTGAAATTACATTCTAAAGATTAAAACGCCTATGAGGATGCCCAGCATAATAAGGAGCGGCAAAGTCACAGCAATGCCTATTTGCAATAGTTCCATAAAACTCTTCTGTTGCATCTGTGGCAAACCTGAAATTGCCTGTTCCGTAAGAAAATTTGGAGATGCCTTTTCAGATGGCTGTGCTTCTTTGAAGGCTTCTATTCTGGCAATTGCCTTATTGTATTCTTTGCGTATGTTCTCTATAACCACCAGTGCCTTGTTCAACTGATCGCGAAGTCCTTCACTATCAGATGGCCATTGCTCTTCGTTAAAAGAACGTAGCTCTGCAAGCATACTGCGAAAACGCTTTTCGGTTTCTGCAAGCACTTCCAACTTCTGGTTCAACTGGAGTTGCTCCCTTTCTAATTCCACCAGGCTCTGCTCAAGGTGATCTAGCATCTCACGCTTACCTGCAAGATATTTTTCTTGATTTGTCCGCATCTGTTCTAGAGCATTTTTTTCACGCTCAAGGTTCTCCAGCTTGCTACGCAAACGTTCCAGCTCATTCAATTTTGTAGCAACCTGCCCATTGATTTCATCTTTCTTCTGCATAAAAGAAGCTGGCGCTATAGATGGGGAGCTTTGCACGGATTGCGCTCCAATGCTTTTATTCGCATCTTCTTCCATTTTACGTGTTTGAATTAAATCATCATCCACAAAATCTGTTGCAGTCATCTTTTTATCTCCTTTCTTTAGAATTGTGTTTTACTATTTTGGAATTATCAAAATTTGCCCTTTCTTAAGTTTGGCATCCACACCTAAAGAAGCTTTATTGGCTTCATAAATTTTTTTCCAGAGCCGTGGATTTTGATAAAAACGAGCGGCAATTTTTGAAAGAGTGTCTCCCGGTTGCACAATGTATGTTGTTGCTCCGGGTGGAATTGTGTGCTGCTGCGTCGCAGCCTTTTCGGCTATAGGTTTGGCAGATTCTGTCCGCTTATTATCAGCAGTAGCTGGTTTGTTAGGCAGTGTATTTGTTTGGGAAGGTGTGCCAGAAGCAACCTCACTTACAGCCACAGCTACGGGCATAGTCTCCTTTTTGCTTTCTGATGAAGTCAAAGTTGGTTGATCCTTCTTTGTTATTGAAGGCGAGGCTAGCTCCATTTTTAATTTAGTGTTTTCTTCTCTCAACGAGGCGATTTCCTTTTCAAGCGCCTTATATTGATCAGAAAAACCTGCCAGATAATTTAGCTCTGCTTTCTTCAACAATTCTTTTACCATTGTGCGTTTTTCTGCATTTGGTCTTAATTCTAAATAGCGCTGATAATGATATATTGCCTTTATAAAATTTGTGGCAGAAGTATCATAAAGCATTGCAAGCTGTAAATGCGCTGTTGCATTTAATGGTTTTCTCACTATTGCCTGTTCCAAAAGTTCAATTGCTTCTTGCTTATCTCCACTTTCTATACGAGATTTTGCTTTCCTGACATAAACGTCACGGAGCTCAGCTTCTTCAACATCCTTTACTTCAGGAGCACATCCATAAAATATCAAAATGCCAGATAGTGCAAAAAAACAGACTACTCTTTTCATATAACCTTTCAAAATTGTGTTATAGATGCTTTATGCTTTCTCTAAATGTATTGCCAAAAAAAAAGTTGCTTGACAAGCATATTTTCTACTGACATATCTTTTGTGATTTGTAAGTGGTTGTCTGATAAAATCGTGCAAAAAAACACAGGATTGTGATTTATGAGTATTAAAGTCGGTATTGTTGGAGCAAAATTCGCCGCAAATTTCCACTTTGAATCCTATCAGCAGATAGGCAAGCCATCAGTGGAGGTGGTTGGTGTCTATTCAAAGAACCCTGAAAGCCGTAACGCTTATGCAAAAAAACACGGTGTGAAAGTTTTCGATAGCTTTGATAATCTGGTCCAGGCAGTTGATGTGGTAGATATATGCGTGCCTGGTTATATGCATGAGCATTTTTGCATTAGAGCTGCTGAGCTTGGAAAACACGTAATAGTTGAAAAACCTTTTACAGGTGCTTATGGCGATGGTTCTCCTGAATGGCGTGGAGATAAAGCAGATAAGAAAGTTCTTTTAAAACAAGCAATCGATTCAACAAAAAGGATGGTTCAAGCGGCAAAACAGCATAAGGTAAAAATAATGTATGCAGAAAACTGGGTTTATGCGCCGAGTATTCAGAAGGAAGTTGAAATTCTGCGAGCAACTAAAGGGCAAATCTTATGGATGCACGGTGAGGAAAGTCATCGCGGGAGCATAAGCACAGCTTATGGTGATTGGAGCCTTTCTGGGGGTGGCTCTTTGGTTGGAAAAGGCTGTCATCCATTGACTGCAATGTTATATCTAAAGCAAATTGAAGGAGAAGTGCGGTACGGCAAAGCCATTCGTCCAAAGTTTGTAAATTGCCGAACTCATCAAATAACGCGGTTGCCATCTTTTATGAGCGCAGGTTATTTAAGGACCGACTATAAAGATGTTGAAGATTTTGTGCAGGTACATATTACATTTGAAGATGGGATGGTGGCAGATGTTTTTTCTTGTGAGCTTGTGATGGGTGGAGTACATAACTGGCTTGAGGTTTATTGCAATAACCACAGGATGCGTTGTAATATAAATCCCATTGATGCTTGCACGCTTTATAATCCAGATGAAAAGCAACTTAAAGATGTGTATATTGTTGAAAAGATAGGGACCAAGCAGGGCTGGAGCTTTCCTGCGCCTGATGAGAACTGGATGACTGGCTATCCACAGGAATTGCAAGATTTTATGAATTGCATAGCATTCAATAAAGAGCCGCAGAGTGGTTTACAACTTGCGGCGGATACCGTTGCCACTTTATATGCTGCATACGTTTCTGATCAGGAAAATGGTGCCACCATTGAAATTCCAATGATTGATGTGTGAAAACCATCTTGAATTGAGCGAACAATATCTTTTGTTTGTTAACGGGTTATGGGCGGAGGGGATGGGGTAACTATTTGTATGTTGGATGATGGATATGATTCTATTAATTGAATTTTTACGTCAACCGAGCCAGAATTATCGTAAGAATAAGAATCGACAAGGAAAGCGCTAATAATTCCACCATGCGGCAGGTCAATTATTTTGTTATCTCCCTCTCCGGAAAGAGCAAGAGTGATATCTTTCATATTTTTTTCGTATGCCACTATGAAGGCATAGTGCATAATCTTATCTTCAAATCCCTGTCTAACACCTTCACCTTCGAGAGTAATGTGATATTTTCCCGGTGGCAACGAGGGTGATTTTACACGTTGCGGATCAACAATTACGCAATTACGTTTGTTGTCTAAATGTAAACTAATGATAGATTCATTGTTAGCTTTAGTATCTTGTGTTGATGTTGATGGCTTATTGCTTAATACGGATAACTGTCTGATATTTTCTATAGGGATTTGAATGTTACCAAATGATACAATTAAGTTAATTGAAGAAAGGCTAATAGTGCCTTTTATTATATCTCCA
>CAZBHO010000053.1:0-1763 GCA_964491945.1 uncultured Verrucomicrobiota bacterium
AAGGCACTGCAGAATTTCTCTGAAGATGATCCAACATTTAGAGTTTCAGTAAATCAGGAGACAGGGCAAACCATTATAAGTGGGATGGGGGAACTTCATCTGGAGATTATTCGCGATAGACTTTTCCGTGAATATAAAGTTCAGGCTAATGCTGGACAACCCATGGTTGCGTATCGTGAAACAATTCTAAATGAAGCAAAATTTAGTTATGAGTTTTCACGTGAGATAGGGGGTAAAAATCATTATGCAGGGTTGACCATAAATGTTATGCCACTTCCAAGAAAAAGCGGCAATTCAATCAATTTTGATGTTAATGAAGAAACGCTTCCATCAGAATTTAGGGAAGCTGTTGAAAGTGGAGTTGGTGATGGGCTTATGACGGGTGTTATAGCTAACTTTCCGATGATTGATGTGCAGGTAAACATTGTTGATGCAAAGGCAAGTGTAAACGAATCTTCTGATATTGCTTTTAGAACAGCTGCTGTAATGGCTATAAGAGAAGTATTGAAAATGGCTAATCCCGTTTTGCTTGAACCGATTATGTTTATAGAAGTTTCTGTTCCACAAGAACATCTTGGTGACGTTATAGGAGACATCAATTCCAGACGTGGCAAGATAAAAGAAATTGCGGTTCGTGGTAATATGCAAATTATTCATGCAGAAATTCCCTTGATGGAATTATTTGGTTATGCTACAACCTTGCGTTCTCTTACTCGTGGAAGAGGAAATTATTCAATGGAACCTTTGATTTTTGATGTAGTGCCTGAAACAATAAAGAACAAGATATTGAATCGGTGAATAAACAATGGAAGAGCAAAGAATAAGAATACAACTTAAATCGTATGATTTTCGTACGCTGGATCAATCAGCGAGCGAAATTGTAGAAACGGCAAAAAGGACAGGCGCCAGAGTTGCTGGTCCTGTGCCTTTGCCTACTCGTATAGAAAGATACACTGTTAATAGAAGTGTTCATGCTGATAAGAAATCGATGGAACAATTTGAAATAAGAACACACAAGAGACTGCTTGATATAATCAATCCTACAGCAAGGACTGTAGATGAATTGAAGAAATTGAATCTTCCAGCAGGTGTGGATATTTCAATTAAAATTTGAGGTGAATGATATGGAAGGATTATTAGGCAAAAAAATAGGGATGATGAGCATCTTTGATGCAACCGGGCAACAGGTTGGTGTGACTCTTATTGAGTGTGGTCCTTGCGTTGTGTTGCAACGAAAGAAATCTGCTACTGATGGCTACGAAGCCGTGCAACTTGGCTTTGGTGAGGCAAAAGAAAAGAATGTTAACAAAGCTCAATTAGCGGTTTATAAAAAGATAGGCATAACTCCGCCAATGTATAGGGCTGAAGTTAAAGTTGAAAAAGATGAAAACTTAAATCAAGGTGATAAGGTTACAGTTCAGATCTTTGAGAAAACACCTTATGTGGATATAATAGGTATAAGCAAAGGGAAAGGTTTTCAAGGCGTTGTGCGTAGGCATGGCATGGGTGGCGGTCCTATGACGCATGGTGGACATTCAAAACGCAGAATAGGTTCAATAGGCTGCCGTGAGCTGCCCGGTAAAATTCATAAGGGCAAACGTATGCCAGGTCATATGGGACACGAACGAGTTACAATACAAAATTTAAAGGTTCAGGCTGTGCGGCCTGATGCAAATTTGCTTGTTGTGGAAGGTTCAATTCCCGGACATAACGGCGCTATTGTGTTGATAAAAAAATCTATCAAGAAGAAAGCTTAAACATAT
>CAZBHO010000053.1:1773-17304 GCA_964491945.1 uncultured Verrucomicrobiota bacterium
AATTTTTGACATGCAGGGTACACTCAAAGGAGAAGTTAACTTCCCAGATGAGTTGCTCGTTGAAGATAAGGGTGAGCAGGCTGTCCACGATGCTGTGGTGGCTTTTCTGGCTGGGTTAAGGGCTGGTACGGCTTCCACTCTTACAAAAGGCGAGGTTACAGGAAGTAATCGTAAACCTTGGCGACAGAAAGGTCTTGGCAGGGCAAGAGCCGGATACATTCGTTCTCCTATCTGGCGCGGTGGTGGTGTGGTGTTTGGTCCAAAACCACGTTCGTATGAAAAACATTTACCAAGACGTGTTTTAAAGCTTGCCTTTAAGAGAGCGCTTACGGAGAAGATAAAATCTGAAGCTATCAAACTTGTTGAGAATATGGTTTTTGAAAAGCCTAGTGCGAAGATCGCTAGTAAGCTGCTCAATACTCTTGGAATGAACAAAAAGACATTATTGGTCCTTGATAAGCCTGAAAAGAAAATAGAGCTATCTTTCCGAAATCTTTCAAATGTAGAAATAGAACTTGCTAGCAAGGTAAATACTTATCAGCTTCTTAATGCTGATACAGTGCTGGCAACTTCTATGGTAGTTGATGTTTTTATAAAGCGAGTTAGTGGAAAGGAAATATCAAACAACTGATATGAAAGAACCAACTGATATAATCAAAAAGCTTTCGTTAACAGAAAAAAGCGCTGTAGAAAAAGAGTTAAGGCGTAAGTATTATTTCATTGTTGCGCCAGATGCCAATAAAATTGAAATCAAATGGGCTGTTGAAAAATTGTATAATGTTAAAGTTGAGAGAGTCAATACGCTTATACGTAAAGGCAAAGAAAAAAGGAATAGAGTTGGAAAATACAGCTCTTCTGAAGATTTTAAAAAAGCAATTGTAACTTTGAAGGAGAACTTTTCAATTCCAATAGTATAAGGATTTTGACTTATGGGTATAAAAGCTTATAGACCAATTACTCCCTCGCTACGTTTTACAGCGGTTTCTGATAAGAGTGATGTTACGAAAGAAACTCCAGAAAAATCACTGCTTATAAAGCTTAAAGCTAATGCAGGTCGTAATTCCTCGGGCAGAATTACTGTAAGGCATCGTGGTGGGGGCGTTTTGCGTTATTATAGAATTATTGATTTTAAACGCGATAAACACGGCATTCCAGCAAAGGTGGCTGGAATAGAATACGATCCGAATCGTTCGGCGCGTATAGCATTGCTACATTACGTTGATGGTGAAAAGCGCTATATTCTTGCTCCTGTTGGACTGGAGGTTGGTGCAACTGTGCTTTCAGGTTCAGATGTGGAGCCACAACCGGGCAACTCAATGCCACTGGCTAAAGTGCCACTTGGATTTACGGTGCATAATATTGAAATTACTCCCGGCTCTGGTGGCAAGCTTGTGCGTAGTGCCGGAAATGGCGCCATTTTAATGTCCAGAGAAGGTGGTTATGCCACGTTGCGTATGCCTTCTGGCGAAATAAGAAAAATTGATGAGCGTTGTTATGCCACCATAGGGCAGGTTGGTAATATAGAACACGAGAATGAAAGCTATGGCAAGGCTGGCAGAGCAAGATGGCGCGGGATTCGTCCAACGGTAAGAGGGCGCGCAATGAATCCTGTTGATCATCCTATGGGTGGTGGTGAAGGTAGAGCCACTGGCGGGCATCCTCGTTCGCCGTGGGGATTATATGCTAAAGGCAAGAAAACTCGTAATGTGAGAAAGTCTAATAAATTTATTGTAAAACGGAGAAAATAACGTATGGCAAGATCACTTAAAAAAGGTCCTTATGTTGAGCCTAGTCTGATGGCAAAGGTGGAAAAGATGAATCAGAGTGGCGAGAAGAGACCCATTAAGACGTGGTCTCGCCGTTCTATGATTGTGCCTGAATTTGTTGGGCACACTTTTGCTGTGTATAACGGAAAAACTCATGTTAACGTTTATATTTCTGAACATATGGTTGGGCATAGACTTGGAGAGTTTTCCCCAACTCGTGTGTTCAGGAAACACGGTTTGCATACAGAGAAGGTGGCAGAGAAAAAATAATTAAGGTTGTTTTATGATACATAAAGTTAAAATGAAATATACCAGACTTGCCCCTCGAAAGGCTATTCCTATTGCACGATTGCTTAAGGGATTATCCCTGGATGAGGCAATGGCAAGAACTGCTGTTAATAAGACTAAAGCAGGGAAAATGCTTTTTGAGTTGCTAAAGTCTGCAAGGAGCAATCTTGAACAGACGCATAAAGTTGCGCCAGAAACGTTTAGAATAGTAAAATGTGTTGTTGAGCAGGGGCCTCAGATAAAGAGATATTGGCCACGCTCTAGAGGAATGGTGCATCCTATTTCTAAAAAAACAGCGCATTTGATAATAGAATTGGAAAATAGCATAAAGTTGCAATCTAAGATTGCTGATACAGTGTCAGCGGTCAGCTCACAAACAGAGAGTAGAAAGGAGTAGGTCTTGGGACAAAAGGTTAATCCAATAAGCTTAAGAGTTGCCGTTCATAAAAAATGGCGCTCAAGGTGGTATGCGGATAAAAAAGATTTTGGTCCGCTTTTACATGAAGATATAAAAATTAGAGATTATATTAAATCAAAACTTGAGCAGGCTGCGATTCCAGAAATTTTTATTGAGCGCTATGCCAATCGTGTGCGAGTAACTATTTTTACAGCCAGACCCGGTCTTGTTGTGGGACAAAAGGGGCAGGAAATAGAGAAGTTGCGAGAAGAACTCGCCAAGATGACAGGCAAGGAAGTATATATAGAAATTAGAGAAGTTAGGCATCCTGAACTTAACGCTCAATTGGTTGCAGAAAGCATAGCATTGCAACTTGAGAGAAGAGTTTCATTTAGACGAGCAATGAAGAAAGCTATTAAAGCCGCTATGGATATGAAGGCTAAGGGAGTGCGTGTGCGAGTGGCAGGCCGTTTGGGTGGAGTTGAACTTGCACGCGCTGAAGGCGCTAAAGAAGGCACTGTGCCATTACATACCTTACGCGCCAATGTTGATTATGGCTTTGCTGAAGCAGCAACAGTGGCAGGAAAGGTTGGAGTGAAAGTGTGGATTTGTAAGGATGAAGAAGAAGTTGAATTGAAACCTACGGAGGTGCGCAATGCCTGATATGCCGGCAAGAGTTAAGTATAGAAAAGTGCAACGCGGCGTTATGAAGGGTGAAGCTTCGCGTGGAAGCACATTGGCTTTTGGCGAATACGGATTACAGTCTCTTGAAAATTCATGGATAAAAGCTGTTCAGATTGAAGCATGCCGTGTTTCTATCAATAGGCATCTTAAGCGTAGAGGTAAGCTCTGGGTACGAATTTTTCCAGATAAACCTGTAACGAAAAAGCCACTTGAAACCAGAATGGGAAAAGGCAAAGGAGCTCCTGAATTCTGGGTGGCAGTGGTTAAAAGAGGTAGAGTGCTCTTTGAGTTGGCTGGTGTTCCAGAAGTTATGGCAAGAGAAGCGTTGCGACTTGCAGCTTCAAAGTTGCCAGTAAAAACCAGATTCATTGCCAGACACTTCACAACCATTGTATGATGTTGAAAGGGACTTTATGGCTGAAAAATTAAAAATGAAAGATATTAGAGATTTGTCGCTAGATGAACTTAAAGCTAAAGCCAGCGATCTTAAAAAAGAATTATTTGATTTAAGAAATATGCATGTTGCTGGCAAATTGGAAAATAAGCTTAAGATACGTACAGTCAGACGCAACATAGCGCGTTTTTTGACCGTCATAAACGAAAAAGAGAAGAAAAAATAGTTTTGAGGTTAATTTATGGAAGGCTCTAGAAAGCATAGAAAAGAAAAAATTGGTATTGTGGTTAGCGATAAGATGAATAAGACACGTGTTGTACTTGTCACACGCAGAGTGCGTCATCCATTGTATGGCAAGGAAATCAAGAAACAAAGCAAATTTTATGTTCATGATGAAAAGAATGAATCAAAAATAGGTGATAGGGTTCGCATAATGGAAACACGTCCTTTAAGTCGAACGAAGAGATGGAGATTGGTAGCTATAGAAGCTAAAGCAGTGTCTTCTATTGAAAAATCAAAAGAAGAATAGTTAGGGTGAACGATTATGATAATGGAAGAATCTTTATTAGAAGTTGCTGATAATACGGGGGCACGTAAGGCAAAGTGCTTCCGCATATTAGGCCACAGGAAACGCTACGCCTATATAGGCGATATTATTAAAGTTTCTATTCGCGAGGCTCAACCTGGTGGCATGGTTAAAAAAGGTGATGTTAAACTTGGTGTAATTGTAAGAACCAGAAGCCCGCTGCGCCGTCCTGATGGTTCGTTAATTCGGTTTGATAGCAATGCGGTTGTGCTTCTTGATGATTCGCTTAATCCGATAGGTACGAGAATCTTTGGTCCTGTTGCCAGAGAGCTTCGTGAAAAGAAGTTTGCAAAAATAATTTCTTTGGCACCGGAGGTGTTCTAATGGAAAAGTTTCATATTAAAAAGGATGATGTTGTCATTGTAAGAAAAGGCCCTTTTAAAAATAAGACAGGAAAAGTCCTCGCAATACTCCCGCCAAAGCGGCGTGCTATCGTGGAGGGTGTTAACTATATTCATAAGGCGGTGCGTCCATCGCAGGAGTTTCCTAAAGGACAGATATTAAAAATAGAAGGGTCTATAGCTATTCCTAACCTGATGCTTTATTGCCCAACCTGTAAAAAAGGGGTAAAGGTTAGTCACGTTAGAGAAAACAATGAGAAAGCAAAAAGAAAATGTAAGAAATGTGGATATTCTTTTGATGGTTGAAAAATATGGCAAGATTACGTGAAAAATATATAAAGCAGGTGGTGCCTGAATTGATAAAAAAAATGGGATACCAGAACCCGATGCAGGTGCCAAAAATGCAAAAAATAGTGGTGAATTTTGGTATAAATTCATCCGTTGATAAGGATGTGGTAAAGAGCTTGTTGAGCGATTTAGCCACAATCACCGGGCAACAGCCTGTTGCTTGCAAAGCAAGAAAAAGCATATCTAATTTTAAAGTGCGTCAGGGAATGATTGTGGGCGCAAAAGTAACTTTGCGTGGCGCAAGAATGTATGAGTTCTTTGATAGATTAGTCAATATTGTGTTACCAAGATTGAGAGATTTTAGAGGCGTCTCTCCTAGAGCCTTTGATAAATTTGGGAATTATACTATCGGCTTAAAAGAGCAAACAATTTTTCCTGAAATAGACCCTGATCATATCAAGAAAACTCAGGGGATGGATATTACAATCGTTACAACGGCAAAAAGTGTGAATGAGGCAAGAGAGTTTCTTCGCCTTATGGGAATGCCTTTTGCCGCAAAATAATAGAAAACGGAGGATAACTTGGCTAAGACATCTTTAATGGTTAAAGCTAGTAGAGAACCTAAATTTAAAGTGCGTAAATACTCGCGCTGTCTGAAATGTGGCAGACCGCGTGCCTTTATCAGGAAGTTCCAATTATGCCGTATTTGTTTTAGAGAACTTGCATCTAAAGGACAAATTCCAGGAGTTGTTAAAGCTAGTTGGTAAATGGAGAACTATGAGTCAAACTGATCCTATAGCTGATATGTTAATAAGAATAAAAAATGCCATTATGGCTGACCTTGATACTGTTGAGATGCCTTATTCAACAATCAAGGCAAATATAGCACGCATCCTTAAACGAGAAGGTTTCATAAGGGACTTTGTCTCTGAAGTTCCAGAAGGGCGTGGAGTAAAAAAGAATTTGCGTATTTATTTAAAGTATACTCCAGATCACACATCGGTTATTCGGGGAGTTGAGCGTATAAGCAAGCCGGGGTGCCGCCGATATATATCTGCTTCGGAAATTAGACCAGTTATGAGTGGCACTGGCATTGCCATCTTAACAACATCAAAAGGTTTGCTTACAGATCGTGAAGCAAGAAAATTAAAAATTGGTGGAGAATGGCTTTGCACTATTTGGTAATAAACAAGAGAGGTTTCAAAATGTCTAGACTTGGAAAACAACCCATAGCGATACCTAAAGACGTAAAAGTTAGTATAGCAAATGGTGTTCTAACTTTGACTGGTCCAAAGGGAGAATTAAAGAGAACTATACATGAAAAATTTGATATAAAGCAAGAAACAGGAAAGCTTCTTGTTGTGCCTAAAGATGCTAATGACCCTGCTATATCAGCTTTACATGGCTTGGAGCGAGCTTTAATAAACAATATGATCATAGGCGTATGGCAGGGATATACAAAGGAACTTGAAATTCAGGGCGTAGGATTTAAAGCAGCTTTGCAAGGTAATAAGTTGGTCTTTAATCTTGGTTTTTCCTCTCCAAAGGAGCTTACTGTGCCAGAGGGAATTACAGCTAAAGTTACAGAAAACGTAAATATAACAATTTCAGGCCCTGACAAACAAAAGGTAGGAGATTTTGCTGCCAGGATTAGATCGCTTTATCCACCTGAACCTTATAAAGGTAAGGGAATAAGATACAAAGGTGAACACGTTAGACGTAAGGCAGGGAAAACTGTTGCATAATTGATGGTGAGTTAACTATGAAACTGAAGAATCGTTTGGATTACTTGGAAAGAAGACATAAAAGATTAAGACAAAAAGTAGCTGGTACTCCAGAGAAACCCAGAGTTTGCGTCTCTATAACCAATAAGCATATCTATGTTCAGCTTATAGATGACGTTGCTGGTCATACCCTTCTGGCTGTGACAACCAAACACGTTGCAAGCAATGGAAAAAATAACGTCCAGATTGCTGCAATGTTGGGCAAGGAATTTGCCTTAAAAGCACTTGAAAAAGGTGTAAAGGAAGTTGTTTTTGATAGGGGTGGGCATCCCTATAAAGGGCGAGTTAACGCAATAGCTAATGCATTAAGAGAAGCAGGAATAAAAGTATGAGTATAGAAAAGAACTTTGAAGATAAAAAACGAAAGAAGGAAGAAGATTTTCTTCTGGATGAAGAATTAAGTTCAGGCGCTTCTGATGTGGAAGAAGTTGTTTTGCGCATTAAGCGTTGCGCAAAAGTGGTTAAAGGCGGCAGAAGGATGAGTTTTAGCGCTGTTGTGGTTGTTGGTGATCATAATGGCAAAATAGGCTTTGCGCTTGGTAAGGCTAATGAAGTGGCTGATGCCATAAGGAAAGCCACAGAACTTGCCAGAAAGTCGATGTTTCAGATAAAGCTTAAAGGCACAACTATTCCTCATGAAGTTTATGGAAAATTCTCTGCTTCAAAAGTATTTTTAAAACCAGCTGTGGAAGGAAGTGGTGTAATAGCCGGCGGCAGTATGCGAGCGTTGCTCCATATGGCTGGTGTTAAGGATGTGATCGCAAAGTCTATGGGCAATAACGATAAATGGAATGTATTGCAGGCAACTTTTGATGCTCTCTCAAAATTACGTACTTTTGAAGAGGCTAAAGCTTTGCGTGGGATTGATACTTAAAGTTTATAATCTTGTTAGAGGATAAAATAGAAACATGATTAAATTAAATAACTTGCGTAATACGCCAGGTGCAAAACATTCGCCAAATAGAGTTGGCTGTGGCGATGGATCGGGCAAAGGTGGAACAAGCGGCAGAGGACATAAAGGGCAATATGCCAGAAGCGGCCATAAACACAAGCCCGGTTTCGAAGGTGGTCAAATGCGATTGCTACGCCGTATTCCAAAACGTGGCTTCAACAATGCAGCTTTTTCAAAAAAATATGCTGTTATTAATTTGGATACTTTATCTAAATTTCAGGATGGTACCGAAGTTACTCCAGAACTTCTTTATTCTTCTGGTTTGATAAAAGATAAAAATCTGCCAATAAAAATTCTTGGTGATGGCAATTTAAATGTTAAATTAAAAGTCAGCGCAAATTCTTTTAGCAAGAGCGCAAAAGAGAAAATAGAAAAAGCAGGCGGGTCCTGCATAGTGTTGAATTAATATGCTTTCTGCTTTTATAAACTCCTTCAAAGTTGAAGAATTGCGTCAGAGGTTGCTTTTTACTTTTGGCGTTATATTCCTTACTAGAGTTATATGCGTTGTGCCTGTGCCCGGTGTTGATGCCACAGCTCTACAGATATTGATTAAAAATATATCTAATCAGGTTGGTGGCGGATTGCTTGGGCTGGTTGATCTTTTTAGTGGTGGTGCTATGGGCAACTGTGCAATTGGAGCACTAGGCATAATGCCTTATATAAGCGCTTCAATCATTTTGCAACTTATGACAGCGGTTGTGCCTTCTCTGGAAAGATTGGCGAGAGAAGGTGATGTTGGTAGGCAAAAAATTTCGCAATATACTCGTTATCTTACTGTGTTCTTGTGCTTAATTCAGGGTGTTGCTCTTGTGAAGGCAATGCTGAATCCAGGAGCTCTTTTTGGAATAAACGCTGGCGCAATTGTTAAGATGGAATCTTCTGCCCTGTTTTATTTAACAACACTTATTTCAATGACAACTGGTACTATGTTATTGATGTGGCTTGGCGAACAAATAACACAGCGTGGTGTTGGTAATGGGGTCTCTTTGATAATTACTGTTAATATATGTAGCCGTCTGCCCGGGGCAATTGGCGCAACATGGCGTATGTTCCGTCCTGCCACAAGTGGCGGAGAAGCACAATTCAATATCTTCCATTTGATAGGTCTGCTCGTTATGATGGCGCTTGTTGTGGCTTTCACTATCCTTATAACTCAAGGACAACGCAAAATTCCAGTTCAGTACGCAAAAAGAGTGGTTGGCAGAAAGGTCTATGGTGGACAAAGCACCTATATGCCGCTTCGTGTAAATTATTCTGGTGTGATGCCTATAATTTTTGCTCAATCTATATTGATGTTCCCTCAGAAAATTTTACAGATGATACCGGGTTCTTTCTTTCAAACACTTGCAATGCATTTTTCTATAGACAGAGCTCTTTATCTGACAATTTATGGATTGCTAATTCTTTTCTTCTCCTATTTCTGGGTGGCAACGGTGTTTAATCCTATGCAGATTTCTGAAGACCTTAAAAAGGCTGGTGGCTATATACCCGGGATAAGACCGGGTTCTTCCACGGCAGCATTTTTGGATAAGACCATGACAAGGATAACATTTGCAGGCGCAATGTGTTTGACGCTTATTGCCGTTATACCAACCATTCTTACCAGACAACTTAATATTCCGTGGATAGTGGCTTCATTTTTTGGCGGCACAAGCTTGCTGATTATTGTTGGCGTAATGCTGGATACAATGCGTCAGATAGAAAGTCATCTTGTGATGCGTCATTATGATGGATTTTTAAGAAAAGGTAGATTGAGAGGAAGAGTGTAGTAATATGGCTATTTCTGCAATAATTTTGTTGGGTGCTCCTGGTGCTGGCAAAGGCACTGTTGCTGAGATCTTGAGAGAAAAAACAAATTATCAACATGTCTCAACAGGAGATATGCTCCGCAATGAGATTAAGAAAAATTCGCCTCTTGGTAAAGAAGCGGAAGACTATATGAAAAAAGGCGAGTTGGTGCCAGATGAGTTGATCATTAAAATGATAATTAGTGTTATTGATTCGGGCAATAATAATGCGCGGTATATGTTTGATGGGTTTCCAAGAACACTTAAACAGGCAGAAATGCTGGATAAAAGTTTTAAAGATCGGTCTGGCAATGTAAGCTGCGTATTCCTGCTTGAGGTTCCACAAGATGTTGTTGTTGAACGTTTGACTGGTAGACGCATCTGCCGCAAGTGTGGCGCAAATTATCATATCAAAAATATCCCGCCCAAAGTTGATGGTGTTTGTGATAAGTGCGGTGGAGAGCTCTATCAACGAGCGGATGACAAAGAAGAAACTATTCTAAACCGTCTTAATGTGTTTAAAGAGCAGACTTTTGACCTTGTTGATTATTACGAAAAAAAAGGAATTCTTAAGCGCATAGATTCTTCACGACAAATTGAAAAGACAATAGCGGATATTATGGAAGTTATTAGAGGCTTGTAGTATTTTAGAATGATACCTATAAAAACTGAAGCAGAACTAGAAATAATGAGAGAAGCTGGCAGAATTACAGCTATAGTAATGGAAAATGTTAAGAAGTGCATTAGTCCCGGAGTTTCAACAGAAGAGTTAAATGATTACGCTGTTGAATGTATAAATAAAAATGGCGGCAGCAGTGCATTTTTAGGGTATTGTGGTTTTCCAAAAGCTATATGTGTTTCTATTAATGAAGAAGTTGTACACGGTGTGCCAAATAAAAAAAAACGCATTATGAAAGGTGATATTGTCAGCATTGATATAGGTGTGTTTTACGAAGGTTTTTATGGGGATATGGCAACTACCGTGCTTGTAGATGTTTCTTCTCCTCATGTTTTAAAACTGGTTGAGACGACAAAAAGAGCTCTTGATGAAGGAATAAAAAAAGCAAAAGTTGGAGCAAGGCTTTCGGATATTTCTAATGCCATTGAGCAAACAGCCATCAGAGAAGGCTTTTCTGTTGTGAGAGATTTTGTGGGACATGGCATAGGTAAAAATATGCATGAGGAACCACAAGTTCCAAATTTTGGTCCACCAGGAAGAGGACCTAAACTGATGGCTGGAATGACACTTGCAATAGAGCCAATGGTGAATATGGGAACTTATGAAGTTGAGGTGAATGCTGATGATGGCTGGACGGTTTTAACCAAAGATAGAAAGCCTTCTGCTCATTTTGAGCATACTGTTGCTATATTGGAAAATGGCTGTGAGATTTTAACAGAACTAAAAAATAGATAATTGACTTGATTTTATAAATAATTATGTTATATAAAGAAATTTTTCTTTTTAAGCAGGAAAGGAATTTATATGAAAGTAAGAAGTTCAGTAAAACGTATATGTGAACAGTGTAAAGTTATACGTAGAAAAAACATAGTACGCGTTATATGCAGCAATCCGCGTCATAAGCAAAGACAAGGTTAATAGGAGAAATGTTGTATGCCTAAAATACTAGGTATTGATATTCCAGATAAAAAAAGAATAGAATACTCTTTAAGATATATTTACGGTATAGGCTTAACGAGAGCGCAGGAAATCGTGCATGAAGCCAATATTAATCCCGCAAAAAAGGCAGGAGAGCTCTCTGCCGATGAATTAGCAAAAATAACTTCCATTCTTCAAAAGAAGTATGTTGTGGAAGGCGATTTGAGGCGTGAAATTACACAAAATATCCGAAGGTTAATGAGCATCGGATGTTATCGTGGAGTTCGTCATAGGAAAGGGTTGCCAGTAAGAGGGCAGAGAACTCATACCAATGCAAGAACTCGCAAAGGACCGCGTAAGACAGTTGGAGTGATAAGAGCGCGTGAAGAGCGTTCTGCATTAAGATCTGCCTCTACTGCATCGGTTCCAAAACAAAAATAATTTTCTGTTGTGAGGTTAATAGATATGTCGGAACAACAAAACAATAACGTAAAAGAAGGATATAAGAAGAAAACAGAAAAAGTTGCTGACACTTCCAATGAAAAAGTGGCGCAACCTGCTGCTAATGAGAATCCTGCTCCCGCTGAAATGCAAGAAACAGAAAAGCCAGCCAAACGCTCACGGTCAGTCAGGCAGGTTGGAATGGGGGTAGCTCATATCAACGCCACATTTAACAACACTCAAATTACTTTGACTGATGCGAAAGGTGATGTGCTTGCATGGAGCAGTGCGGGTAGAGTTGGTTTCAAAGGCACGCGAAAAAGCACTGCCTATGCTGCCACAGTGGTGGCTCAGGAAGTGGCTAAACAGGTTGCCCCTTATAAAATTCAAGAGATAGAAGTTAGAGTTCAAGGACCAGGTGCTGGCAGAGAATCCGCCATTAGAGCGCTTCAATCTGCGGGGCTTAATATAACTGTTATTAAAGATATAACACCGGTTCCTCATAATGGGTGTAGACCAAGGAAACGTCGTAGAGTTTAATTGTTTTTGACAATATATTTTAATATGAGTGAAAGGATGAATTAGATATGGGACGCAACACAGGTGCTGTTTGCAGGATGTGTCGTAGAGAAGGAATGAAACTTTATCTTAAAGGTGATCGTTGCTCTATGGCTAAATGCGCCATAGAAATAGGACGTAATCCACCGGGTATGCATGGAGCAAAAAGGTCAAAACCATCTGACTATGCTGTACAGTTCCGTGAAAAACAAAAACTGGCAAGGTTTTATTGCTTACGTGATAGACAATTAGGATTGTTTTATAAGAAGGCAGCCAAGAAAACAGGAAAAACAGGCGATACGCTTTTGCAACTTCTTGAAATGCGATTAGATAACCTTGTCTATAGGTTCGGGTTTGCTCCTTCAAGGAGAGCAGCAAGACAATTCGTGCTACATAAACATGTCCTTGTTAACGGCAGAGCAGTTAGTATCCCATCTGCTGTCCTTAAAGCAGGGGATATAGTTGAGGTTAAGGATAACCAGAAATCTAAAGCATATGCTTTACGTTTCTTGCAGGCAAATGAAGCAAAAACACTTTCACCATGGCTTGCTTTGAATAAAGAAACGTTAAGAGGTGAAATTTTGCGAATACCAACTCGTGATGAGATTGCACCAATTGTTGATGAGCAGTTGGTGGTGGAGTGGTATACGAAATAGTAGTTGTTTAATTTGTGTTTTTTTGAAAAATATATAAGGAAGGGTGATGTCAATGACGGTGAAATTCAGTCGTTTTGAGATGCCTAAAAAGATAGTCAAAGATCAACAGACGGCCACAACAACTTATGCCAAATTCTTTGCAGAACCACTGGAAAGTGGCTATGGACATACGCTTGGCAATGCTTTAAGGAGAGTGCTTCTAGCTTCTCTTGAAGGTGCCGCAATTTCTTCGGTGAAAATAGAAGGTGTCTTTCATGAATTCTGTTCCATACCAGGTGTGGTGGAAGATGTTACGGATATTATATTGAACCTAAAAAAAACTCTCTTTAGAATGTATACGCGGGAGTCGAAAAAAGTTTATTTAAAGATGAAAGGTCCTGCAGAAGTCAAGGCTGGCAATATAGTATGCGATCAAAATATAGAGGTTGTGAATCCTTCAAACTATATTTGCACTTTATCAGAAGATGGAAAAATTGAAGCAGAGTTTGAAGTCACCATAGGACGCGGCTTTGTTCCAGCAGACTGGAAAGAAAAGAGAGATGAAACTATAGGCTTGATCCCTGTGGATGCCATATTTTCACCTGTAAGGCGTGTGAATTATTCTGTTGAGAATGTCAGAGTTGGTAAACGAGTTGATTATGAAAAATTGGTTTTAGAGGTATGGACTGATGAAAGAATAACGCCTGATGAAGCTCTGTGGCAGGCGGCAGTTATCCTAAGGCATCATCTTGATGTATTTGTTAATTACAACGTTCAGCCTATCGAATTTGAAGAAGAAAAGCTTGTTATAGATAAGGATAGAGAAGAGTTAAGAAAGAAACTCAATATGAGTGTTAACGAAATAGAGTTGAGTGTAAGAGCTGCAAATTGCTTAAACAATGCAAATATTCTTACCGTTGGTGAGTTGGCGCAGAAAACACAGGCTGAAATGCTAAAGTATCGTAACTTCGGGAAAAAATCTTTACAGGAAATAGAAAATAAATTAAAAGAGCTAGGTCTTTCTCTTGGAATGAAAATAGATCCAGATCTTTTGGTTCCAAGAGCACAACAGGAAGCAAAATCAAGTGAAAAATAGGTGTTTTTATGCGGCATAGTAAGTTAGATAAAAAATTCGGTAGAACTAAAGCGCACAGAGCAACATTAATGCAATCACTTGTTTCTAATGTTATCTTGCATAAAAGGATTGTAACCACATTGGACAAAGCTAAAGCTGCAAGAAGACTCGCCGAAAAGATGGTGCGGCTTGGTAAACAGAATTCCCTAGCAGCAAGAAGACTAATCATATCAAGACTTGGCGGCAATGTTGATGCGGCAAAACATCTAATAGAAACAATCGTGCCTAAATGTCTTGATAAAACAGGTGGTTATATGCGGATTGTTAGACTTGGCAAATATAGACGTGGTGATGGCGCAGAACAGGCTATTCTTGAATGGATAACAGTTCCAGCACCGCAAAAGCCACCAAAAAAACAAAAAGAACAAACAATTTCTTCTCCACCTGCTCAAAATGAAGCAACACAAACATAGAGTCAGGAAGGGGAAAACTAGCATAGCTTGCTTTTGTGTAAATTAGTTGTATAGGCGTTTGTTTGTAAAGGTTTGTAAAGGGAAATTAAATGGCACGTTTTAAATATATTGCAACAGACGCTAACGGGAAAGAAAAAACAGGTGTAGTGGAAGCTGTGAACCGCACAGCAGCTCTCGTTAAATTGCGTGAGCTTTCTCTTTTCCCATCAAGCATAGAAGAGATATCTTCAAAAGCTGAACAATCATCAGCTAAACGCACACAAGTTTCTCCAGCTCGTGGAACTGCACAAAAGAAGAAGGGACTTTCCACGGAAATAAAAATTCCCCTTCCATCTTTTATGCGTGGCAGAGTTACTAAAAAAGCGGTGACTATTTTTACACGGCAGCTTTCTACTCTTATTGATGCAGGAGTACCGCTTTTAAAGTCTTTAACCATTTTGGAACGTCAGGAAACCAATGCTGCATTAAAAAAAATCATTCATTCACTGGCAGAATCTGTTGAAGGTGGTAGCACATTTGCAGAGGCTATTGCACAGCATCCTAAAGTTTTTGATAAATTGTTTGTCAATATGGTAAGGGCAGGTGAGGTAGGAGGTGTGCTACATATAACTTTGAATAGATTGGCTGAATTTATTGAAAAAGCAGAAAAAATTAAATCAAAAGTGCGTGGTGCTATGGTTTACCCTGTGGTGGTAATGTGTATAGCCATAGGTATAGTTGCTTTTATGATGGTAGTTATTATTCCAAAATTTAAAGAGATATTTAGCGAAATGGTTGGGGGAGCAGAAATGCCAGCAATAACACGGTTGGTGATGTCTATTAGTGAAACGTTTATGCAACACTATGTTCAAGTACTCGTTGTTATAGGTGTGATAGTGGTGATATTTAATATCCTTGGCAGAATACATTTTGGTAGAGTAATTTTGGACTGGTTAAAGTTGAAATTGCCCATTTTTGGAACCTTGACCCTGCGCGTGAGTGTATCGAGATTTGCCAGAACATTTGGAACATTGCTTACATCAGGCGTACAGATATTGCAGGCTTTGAATATTGTCAGAGATACTGCTGGAAATGAAATCGTTGCTCGCGCAATTCAAAAAGTGCATGATAGCATTAAAGAAGGTGAATCTGTTGCCGTGCCTATGGAAGCATCAGGTGTTTTCCCAAATATGGTTGTGAGTATGGTGGCTGTTGGCGAAGAAACAGGGCGTCTGCCAGATATGCTTGTTAAAATTGCGGATAACTACGAATCAGAAGTGGATAATGCTGTTGAAGCGTTGACATCTGTAATAGAGCCGATCCTTATCATATTCCTCGCAGTAGTTGTAGGAACAATTGTTGTGGCAATGTTCATGCCGCTCATATCCATCGTTTCTAAGTTGCGTGGAGCATAAAAATCCTGTATAAAGTGAGCGTCTTTTTTTTCATAAGCCAGCTTAGCTCAGTCGGCAGAGCAGCTGATTTGTAATCAGCAGGTCGTCGGTT
>CAZBHO010000054.1:0-9115 GCA_964491945.1 uncultured Verrucomicrobiota bacterium
GGTAATCCCTATTTCAATAATGAAGCCATAAAACGAAGAGCCTATCTTTTAGCCATAATAGATGCATTGCTCCTTGAAGAAGAATACCAGAAACCATCATCACCTATGGCACGCTCTGATTTTCTTGGCGGATCTTTAATCTGGATTGGTTATACACTTAACTATACAAAAGATGTGTTGCCACCTGATGCACTGGAAGCCACAAAAACTTTGCTCACAAACCACTTCAACCGCATAATAAAATGGGGTGTAAAAGGTAGCATGCTGGATATGGATCTTTTTGCTCCTATTGCTTTACGATACATAGCAGATGCCTTTCAAGATGTTGCATTGCAACAACTTGCAAAGGAATACACCTTAAATATTTTTTCCAATCCAAATTATTTTCATCCAGCTGGCTATTTTGTAGATAACGGCTGTTTTGATGCTTCATATAATGGAATAAGCATTTATTTTGCAACCTGGCTGGCTCTTTTGACAAAGGAGCCACTTGTGCTTGCGGCTTGCCAGCAAACTTTGAAATTGCGTAACTATCTTTCTTTCCCTGATCCAGCAGGATATAGCATTGGTCCATCGCATATGAATTCAAGAACTTCAGCTGATTCGCCTTTCGATCAGTGGCAGTTCCCTGCCAGAATGTATGCTCAGCTGTTTCTGGAAGAGATGCCAGTTCCTACTTTGCGGCAAGTTCCAGATCTGCAAACGATGAAAAAATCTCATTCTAACCTTATTAGCCAGCTCAATTCTATGGTTATCACTTCAACTCAATATCCAGCACAAGTCCGATGGCAGGAAGCTCACTGGAGCAGGGAGATAAATTTTGCCGCCGACTATATGCCTGAAGGTATATATTCAAAATTGTGTTCACACAATATCTATACAAATAGGAGTTTATCATCGCCGTATTTTGCCGGAACAAACTTTGTTATAGATTTCACAAATGCTTTTATTGTTTTTAAACAAGGCGCTCTTGCAGGCGCAGTTCATTACGGGAATGTAGGTATTCCATTCGGGCACAATGCTCTGCCTTATGGTTTTGGTGGTGGAATGATTTCTGTGTTATGGAAAGAGAATGCTGGAGCTTTTATTCTAGGAAGGCGACGTGGCGTGCAAGGGGCTGTAACAGATTCTTATGCAGAATGGCGTTCTTTACCAATAAATGCCGTTCTCGGCCTCAACAAAGCGAGCAATTTGATAACAAGTGCCATATCAATAACGCCTCATACATTAAAGCACTATCAGAATAATTGCCTTATGCTGCTTTTTTCATCAAATCTTGGAGAATGCTCTCTACCTAATAAATCCTTCAAAACCTTATCCGCTGAATGTAAAAGAACCATCAAAATCTATACCAATGGCAGTATAAAAGTGGAAGCTTTGCTTACAAATTTAAGAAAGGCAGAACTTCTGGAGCTATATGAAAACATCCCGCTCTTCTTAAACTTATATAAAAATGAGCAATCGCCTGAAATAACGATCATTTTTACTGATCATACAAAAAGAATAGTAAGCCCAAATAGTATTACGCAGTGCCTTGAAAGAGTTTCAGAAATTATCTCCAGGAAAAACAATTCAAAACTTGAAATAAAATTTAATGAACCTCTTAACCTGATTATTCAGCCTGTATGGGTTGATGGCTATCAAACATCAGCTAGATGTGTGGCTCTCTCTATAGATCTGATGGGGCTATTCAACACCAACAATGTTTGTTCGTATGCCTATATCATAAAATGAAAATATGGAATGTTTTCTCTTTTTTTAACTTGTTAGGCTACCAAAAAGTTTATATAATTTTCACTTTGTTTTATATGGAAGGAGTGTTAATAACATGGAAACGATTCTTATCTTGTTGGCTATTTATTTAATTTCACTTATGAACGTGTTAGCAGAAGATATAAAACTACCTGCGCCTAAAAGAGATGGAGGCAAACCTTTAATGCAGGTTTTGAATGAAAGGAGATCAATACGGAATTTTGATAAAAAGCGCATTATTCCTGATGATGAGCTTGCAAATTTGCTGTGGGCTGCCTTTGGCATCAATAGAGAAAAGAGCGGCAGACGCACCGCTCCTTCAGCGCACAACGCACAGGAGATTGATATCTATGTGGCTATGCAAAAGGGCTTGTATTTGTATGATGCTAAAGAAAATCTGCTACGCAAAGTTAATGATAATGATGTGCGCAAATATGCAGGGAAACAATCATTTATTTTTGATGCCCCCATTGTGCTAATTTTTGTGGCAGATTATGCTAAAATGTCAGATGAAAAAGATTTCTACGCGGCAATAGATACTGGCTATATAAGCCAAAACGTTTATTTATATTGCGCATCTGCTGGACTCGGCACGGTGGCTATAGGTTATTTAGATAAAGATGCCTTAAAAAGAGAGATGAAATTGAGTGCCAATCAGCGTGTTATACTTACCCAGCCAGTGGGCTATCCAGCAGAATAAAAGAAGTTAGATGCCAGCAAGGTGGTTTTGCTGGTGAATTTTGGAACAATAAAAAAGCTTCACCACAGAGGGCTTGAGAGAAAAACACAGAGGAAGAATTAAAGCTAAAGCATAATTAATACGTATTATGACAAAAAATTAGCATTCTAATCTTTTTTCTTCTATGCTTTCTCAAGTTCTCTGTGGTTAAGAAACCACTTCAAAATTTATCATAAATTAGCGAAGAGTAAAAGGCATCTAACCCCCTCTTTAATTTTCCTTTTTTTTTACTACATCACGCATAAAACATTTTTTTACTACCTCATCTAATCCAATACTATAATTCGCCAAAAAAACAATGCAATCAGCTTGTTTCTTTTGTTTAATCTTGATTTTTAAAAATGGGATACATATATTGCAGAACAGCTAACTTTGAAACGTTTAAAGAAAGGAAATATAGATTATGGGTTCAGGAAGGTCATTAGAAGAACTTACTCTGAAAGCTAAAAAGCCACGAGAAAAGAGAAGAGAAAAAGTGCATCGGCGTAGATTGCTTGAGCTTGGTGTGCCGCAAGAAGTTGTAAAAAAACTCAATGCAAAGGAATTGCGTGAACTTTTAAAATATCCTGAAAAGACGCGAAAAAAATACGCTTGTAAGAAAGCAAGCTAGCCGCCACCAGCCCTGCAAGCCGTTGCATTACCTTCTACGGCTTTTAAAAGCAGGAAAATTATGGCAGAGGAAATGCATATAACACCAGATGAGCCAAAGCCTTTTCTGGCGCATCTGGAAGATTTACGGCGCACTATATTTTATATCCTTTTAAGTCTGCTCGGTGGCATGGCTGTGGCGATACCTTTTGCTCCAAAGATATTTTCCGCTTTGCAGATGCCACTAAAAAAAACTGTTGGAGATACCTCTTATATTTTGCGTTCGCTTGAGATTACAGGTGGATTTTCGCTGGCGATGCAAATTGTTTTTTGGAGTGGACTCATTTTAAGTATTCCTTTTATTGCCCTTTTTATCATAAGGTTTATTCTGCCAGCATTAACCGTACGTGAATTCAAGGCGATAATGATGGCAACCATATTTGCAGGACTGCTTTTCATTTTTGGAGTAATAATGGGATATGTTATGGCTCTTCCAGCTGCTCTAAAAGCGATGCTATTTTTGCATAGCTGGCTGGGAGTAAAGCCCGAATGGGTAATAACAAGCTATGTTTCTTTTGCAATGAATCTATTGCTGGCTTTCGGGCTTGCTTTTGAATTGCCAGTTGTACTATTTGTTCTGGGCTATCTGGGATTAGTTTCATCAAAAAGTCTTTCTTATTACAGGCGTCATTCGATTGTTGTTATCCTAATAGCAGCTATGATTCTTACGCCGGGTCCAGATGTAATCTCACAATTGGCAATGGCTATTCCTATGTATGTGTTGTATGAGCTTTGTATCATAGCAATTCGGTTGGTTGAAAAAAAAGGTGGTGAGGAAACCTTATAATGAACGCAGCTTATCCAGAAAAAATCACGCCTTATTATAACAGGATCTTAAAGAAATCATTACCACTAAAGCGAATGCTTGTGTTTAGTAGTGATGAGTTGCGGCAAATAGCAAAAGAAACTTTGGATCCAACAAATGAACTAAAATATAGGAAAGGCAAAATAATTCATAAATATAAAGGCAGGGCACTCCTCCTATTAACGAATAGGTGCCCTGCACACTGCCGTTTCTGTTTCCGTAAAAGATATATCGTAGAGAATACTGATGATATTTCTGATAATGAACTTGCCTTTGCAATAAAATATCTAAAGAAAAATCCTTCTGTGCAAGAGCTGATATTTTCTGGTGGAGAACCGCTTTCGTTGACCAATCAAAGATTGCAGGAAATAATTAGCAAGATCAAAAGCAATTTGCCAGATTTAGCTTTAAGGCTACATACCCGCTACCCCATATATGAGCCAGCAAGATTATTATCGTTTATGCAACTCATCAATAATTTTAAAGTGGTTGTGCTCCACATAAATCATCCTGATGAAATCACTCGCCAATTTGCTGATGCCATAGGTAAAGTTAGAAAAAAATTTAAAGGGATATTGCTTGCTCAAACCGTGCTATTAAAAAAGGTAAATGATAACGTTGCCGTTCTTGAGCAACTGGTAAGGAGACTTTTTGCTCTGGGTATATTGCCATATTATTTGCATTATCCAGATATGGCAATGGGCACATCGCATTTTAGAGTTGCTATTGAAAAAGCTATAAAAATAGGCGCAGCGTTAAAACAAAGGTTGCCCGGCTATCTTGTGCCAAGACTCGTCAGGGAATTGCCTGATAAAACGGGAGGCAAGGTGGAAGTTTTTATGCTTGCTGATTATAAAAAATTTTTATAGGACTGCCAGAAAAGTTATGACTAATATGGTTACCTTAAGACAATTTTTGGCAATTTTATGGAATGTGATCCGAGATACAAGCAGGCATCCCCCCTTTATTATGCTTATTGTTCTTTGTATATTCCTGATATTAAGCTTGCCAATTCTGGCTGTTTTTACCTTCGGAGAAGAATTGCGAATGGTAAGGGATAGCGCTATGGCTACTATTCTCTTTATAGGAGTTTTTGCAGGAGTTGCAGCAGCCTCAAGTTCGGTGTATAGTGAAATAACCAGCGAAACCATCTTGCTCACTTTAAGTAAAAACGTTGCAAGAGGGGTGTTCTTAATGGCTGTGTTTTTTGGCATTGTTATTATTATGATGTGCTTCTTTCTTGCCGTGCTGCCAGTGATTCTAATTGCAATGAGGATGGCAAGCAATGGGATTATCACAGATTGGCGCCATTTATGGTTTGCATTGTTGCCTTTTGCTTTTTCTTTAATCGTGGCAGCTTTTATGAATTTTAAATTCAAAAAAAATTTTTACTCAGAATTTTTCCTGTATATTCTTATAATGAACGTGCTTGCTGGCATCTTTTCAAAATGGCTAATAGAGCCACAACAGATTCCTCACTATTACCAGCTTTTTAGTGAGCAGGCACTAATCAAATCTGCTCTGCTTATTTTGATATTGCTGATTGTCAGCGTTGCTTTCTCAATAATGTGCGTAACATTTATTTCGCCAAAAGCCACGATAGCGCTCTCCTGCGCATTTATGGGATGTGGGCTAATCTCTGGATATTTGCAAAATCAATATGGTTTCCTTATTAAAATGCTAATAAGCATCGTTCCTGATTGGCAGCTCTTCTGGATAATGGATGGCTCAAAAATAAGTGTGGGATATTTCTTAACTGTTTTATTATATGCTGCAATATTTATCTCAATTTATCTTACTGCTGGACTAATGATTTTTAATTCAGCTGATCTTGCAACTGGCAAAAACAAAAAAACACTTATTTAATAAATTTTTAGACACTATAATCCAATAGGCAATTAGGATAAAAACTGGATTGCAATTGAAGCTACGATATGTTCTGTGATTAGAGAAAAATTAGAGGAGCAGATGATCCCAATTTATCTCAATTATCTATGGGATATCAATCATTGCTTAACCGCGCCAAATTAAAGAGATCACTTTTCAAGCTGGCTATCATGATCCTGCCCAGTTTTCAAAAATTTTTAAGAGAAAAATAGGGATTTCTCCTTGTGCGCTTCGGGAATATCCTATGACAAAATCTGCGAATAACGATTCATCTATATAAAAAATGTTTTTTTGGTTGTGGCATATTGAATGCGTATTAGTTCCCTGCTCTACTTTATCCTGTGGCATCCAACTTGCTTTAAATGAAATATGAGAAAAATAACAGGGATTATAGGATGTGTATTATTGATATTTCTGACGGAAGTTCTTTACTCATCAAACTATGCATCATCAAATGATACCTGTTTAATAAATTTATCGCTGCCATATCCACACGGTATAACTTTTGATAGCGATGGATTTCTATACTTAACCGATCATAGCGATACCAACCTATATACTTTAAATGCAACCAATGGCTCAATTGTAACACGCATAAAATTAAATACCTCAGCGCCGAGAGGCATTACATTTGAAAATGGCAATCTATGGCTGGCAACTGATTTTAAGCTGCATAAGATAAACCCTCAAAATGGTGATATAGAAAAAAGTTTTTCTGGCTTTCCAAAAAATCAACAGGGGCTTGTGTTTTTTTCTAATGCATTGTGGGTAAGTTCCATCGCTTCAAACCTCATTACGAAAATAGATTATGTAAATGGCAGCGTGTTAACCAGTTTTCCTTCGCCAGTGCGTTATCCACGTGGATTATGCGAAGATGGCACACATCTTATCAATATAGATTCAGAAGAGGACACCATCTATTACATAAACCCGCAAGATGGAAAAATTCTTTCTTCATTTCTTGCATATCGTGGGGCAGCACGCGGGATATTTTTTAAAGATAACCGTTTCTTTGTTGTAGATAAAGATAAAAAGAAGGTAGTGGCATTCCCTGTTGTTAAGTCAGAGCATTACACTCTGGCAGCTCCCTATGTGCAAAAAATATCTTTAAAGCTAAAGTTACAAAACAGCTCTTCAGAGCCAGCGAGCAATGTCGTTTTGAGAGTAGCTTTGCCAACCTCTTCCTTACAGACCGAAATTTTAAGAAGAGCCATTTTTACGAATGGCTATGAGATTAAGCCCTCAGAGGTTTGCACAGATGAATATGGTGAAGTGACCTGGCAATTGCAATTAAGGTTTGCGCCAGATGAAGTTATAGACATTCAGTTGGATTGCATAGGAAGGATGTGGTCTTACACAGCTAATATCACAACTAATAAAGGCAATAACTATGATATTCCTAAAGAAATAGCTGCTCTCTACACGCAAGATGACGAATTATATCAAATTAATGATGCATACATTGCCGCTGCCTCTCTTCTGGCACAGGGCAATGCAACAAACTTATATGATAGAGTAAAAAACGTTCACAATTTTTTGGCAGAACGTCTTGTCTTGCAAGATAACCTCACAACCAATTTATCGAACGCCAAAATCATACTTCAACGTGGTTATGGAAATGCACTTGACTATTCTGTGGCATTTGTGGCTTTGCTTAGAGCTGCCAGTATCCCAGCAAGGATAATTGCAGGAGCGCAGCCTCAAAATTTTGATTCCGGTACTTTCAGCAACATACATTTCTGGGTAGAAGCATATATACCACCTTATCAGTGGGTTCCATTTGATATGGCTCATAACGATACTGATAATGGCTATGTTCTTCAAAGAGAAGTTGGCGCTCTTGAATGGTCTTGTGCTTTTAAAAAAGAATTAAATGCTTCAAGGCTTTCGGGATGGCAAGGCTTTTATAAATTACAGAATGCATCTTCCATCGTAGTGCAAGCTGAAATGTTCTGGGATAACGATTTGAGCCTTGATGGGAAAACAATAGTTGAAACAGGATCGCCAGTTTGCGCAGATTTTGATGGCGATAATAAAGCCGATCCCGCCATATTCCAAAACGAAACAGGACGCTGGCTTGCATTAAGCTCAAAAGATAATTACAAGCAATACTCATTTGTGTTTCTCCCGGAACAAATCAAAACAAATGCTATGTTCACTCCCTTTGCAGCAGATTTTGATGGCGATGGCAGAGCTGACCCTGCATTCTATATTGGGGAAAAAGCTGACTGGGCGGCAATGCTTTCTTCAGAAAAATATAGAAGTATTTACTTGCAACAATTTCTCGGCGCTAACGATGAAAAGCTTGCTGTTTCAGATTTTGATGGTGATAGCAAAGCCGATCCTGCCACATTCTCGCCCGACACTGGAGCACTGAACATAAAATTCTCCTCTATGAATTACACTTTGCGTTCGTTTGATACGCATATTACTGGAGCAAAAGAAAAGATACACATAATGCCTGCAGATTACGATGGAGATCAAAAAATTGATATTGTTATATTGAATGAATTAACTCAAAAACTGGTTATGTTCTTATCATCAAACAACTATGTAAGACAGGACATTGCTTGCAGCTCTCTAAAAGAACCTTTTATAGCAGCTGATTGTGATGGCGATAGGCGAGCTGATGTAGTGGTTTATGATAAAAATTCAGGAATATGGAAGATAAGGCTTGCTGCACAAAATTTTGAGGTTGAATACAGTTTCAAACTGGACTTCTATATTCCTGCCGAATAGCTTTAAAATTTCCATTCGCTTTGTTCAATTTGTTTTGATGTTTTGAAGATAAAAGTTTGCTTTGCTGTCTTTAAGGCGCACTCTCCATTATCAATAATTATAACTAACGATGCATCGTCTCTTGATTTGATTATATTGGCAAGCAACAATGCTTTTTCAATTCCATCGCCACGTTTAAAATTCCAGACTTCATCAGGAAGAGCTAGCCTATAAGGCTCATCATATATGGAAAAGTTTTCAAAGTTTCCTATCTCATTGGCAATTTGTTCTATATCTTTATTCTTTGTCCCTTCAATTGATACAGGGCTACGTTCAATTGCCGCTTTAAGGAAAGGCTCCAGCTCAATATAACGAAAATCTCTATAAGCATAAAATACGAGGTCAGCAATGATATTTGTTTTTCTTTTTGTTAATAGATATTCAAAAATGGCATCACGTGTCATATCTACTGAAATTTGCAGTTTATCATCATTACTGACAAATTGTTTTTGTGCTTTATCCGGCAAGCGTGGCACCGTTTTGCAGAAGCTTAACAAACCATCTAT
>CAZBHO010000054.1:9137-9355 GCA_964491945.1 uncultured Verrucomicrobiota bacterium
TTCACATTCAAACTGTTTCCGCAACTCATCTAAATCTTGTGGATTACTCATATCTATCGTTCTAGTAGCAAGATATTCTTCCAGATCATCAAGAATAATTGCCCCCTGGATAGGTGCTACAGCAAATTCATCCACATCTATTTCATTTAAAAGCTGCTGTCTGGTGTTATCGGTTATTTTAAAGGAGCAACTATTTTCATAGGCAAATGCTTTATCAG
>CAZBHO010000054.1:9376-16736 GCA_964491945.1 uncultured Verrucomicrobiota bacterium
TATCAGCCCTGATAAAATGTTCCTTTGAACCTATTTTATGGCGAAGCTGGAAGCATCTTTGTAAGTCTTTTCTATGTCTGATGAAGTTTCCTAGAATTTCTTTATCAAGGTTTGTTTGCAAGAAATCAGAAAGCTTTTTTTCAAAACGTTCGTAATCATTTTTTTGAATGCTAGCTTTTGGATAGATAGTATGGATATAACCTGTTTCGTGGGCAACAATCGTTACTCTTTCGTATTCAAGGGCTCTCCTTGCCTTTGCAGAAAGCTCTGTGCCATTAAACCACATTTTTTTAGTAACCAATCTACGGTTGTTTGTTAAGACACCATCTCCTATATCAACAAAATTCTGTGAGTGTAGTGGCGTTGCGATCATAAAAATATCTTTTAAGGGGATCCCACCTACTACAAAGAAAGCCGCAGCATACAATACAGAAAGCGAAACGCATTCACCAGCACCTGTAGTGTACCCTTCTTTATATTTAAAAGCATCCATAGCCTCCAGCGTTTCCGTTTTCCAATAAGGAATAACATCACCATCATAAGCATCTAATCCAAAGTGTTTGCGTATCCCAATATCAAAATAATACTTATCACCCTCATAGCCAAATAGAGCATTGGATTGCTTCAGGACTTCTGGTGATATAAAATTTTTGAAGCGTTCAATTTCTTTTTGTTTTGTGGTCAGCCCCCACGTTTGAAGGTCAAGATTAAAAACATAATTATCTATCACGTATTGACGAATACGATTTATTCTACGATATGGTTTCATCCGTTCTATGCCCTGAAACCATTCTTTTTTGCGCCACTGCCATATTCTATTTGACATTAAAGTTGCAAGCAGGAGCGCTATTATTAGTTCTGGAAATATGAAAATTTCCATATCCGAGAGCGTAAAAGCAGATGAGCGTTTTTCCAATAGTGAAATATCCATAAGCGCAAAAGCCGCAGAAATGTATTTTTGTTAAAAGAACTATTAAAGCAAACCGTTATGCATCTTTGCTGAAAGCACGGTGTTGTATAACAGCATTGTGATTGTCATAGGACCAACTCCACCGGGCACAGGTGAAATCATTCCAGCTTTTTCCTTGCACCCTTCAAAATCAACGTCACCAATCATTTTAAAGCCACTTTTCTTTGTGGCATCAGGAACGCGATTTATCCCAACATCAACCACAACCGCACCTTCTTTTATCATATCTGCGGTTATGGTATTAGGTCTTCCTGCGGCAGCTATCACTATATCAGCCTCTCTAGTAAAATGCGCAACATCTCTTGTCCCTGTATGGCAAATCGTAACAGTTGCATTTGCATTCGGCGCTTTTTGCATAAGCATATTCGCAAGAGGCTTACCAACTATGTTGCTACGCCCCACTATCACGATATGTGCACCTTCAATTTTAACGCCACACCTTACCATCATCTGCACGACCCCATTTGGAGTGCAAGGCAGAAAAGCTTTTTGTCCAAGCACCATTTTCCCAACATTAACAGGATGGAAGCCATCAACATCTTTCTCCGGCTTAATTGCCATTATCACAGCTTCTTCATTGATATGCTTTGGGAGAGGCAATTGCACTAAAATCCCATGTATTGCTGGATCGTTATTTAACCGTTCCACAATACGCAATAGTTCTTCCTGAGTAGTGGAAGCAGGGATCCTGTTATCTTGAGAATATATTCCAACTTCTTCGCAAGCTTTCTCTTTTGCCGTAACATAAGATATCGATGCGGGGTTATCCCCCACTAACACAACGCCAAGCCCAGGCACAATGCCTTTTTGCTTTAAAACCTCAATTTCTGCTTTGAGAGCAGAACGCATTTCCTCTGCTATCTTCTTACCATCCATTATTTTTGCTGACATACAAATATCCTTTTATAACCGTTATATGTGTATTGAATGTCTGTAGTATATAAAACTATAAGCTTTTTACAAGCAAAACTAGTGTTTTAACTCACAATCTATTTTGTGGATACTATTTATGTTTTTGCGTATCTTAAGCGCTTAAAGAATTTTTCCAGCTCCACTGCCCAGAATACACCAGTGCTTAATATGATGGCAATCACGAGGTCTGTTATAGATAAAGGAACTGTCTTAAAGAATTTTTGCAAAAAAGGCACATAAATCAACGCTATCTGCATCGCAACAGTTGCAAGAACCGCAAATATAAGATATTTGTTGGAAAATACACCCTGCGTGAAAAGCGATTCCTTATGAGAACGAATTGCCATAGCATGCCCAAGCTGCAAACAATAGACTATCGTAAAGAGCATAGTTCTGTAATAAGCAACGCCATCTGCTGAAGAAAAGCTAAAAAGCCCAAGCCACTTGTAAACAAAAGCAGTTAAAATACATATAACAGCCATTAGCAATCCAACCCATACGATATGAAAGCCTAAGCCACCACTAAAAATATTTTCTGTAGTTTTGCGAGGCGGACGTTTCATAATATCCTTTTCCGCAGGCTCAACGCCTAACGCTAGCGCAGGAATACCATCGGTTATAAGGTTCATCCATAGTATCTGAATGGGCAGCAATGGCAGCGGCAATCCAAGAAGTGGTGCAAAAAACATGAGCCATAATTCACCTGAATTGGTGCTCAAAAGATATTTTACGAACTTACGAATGTTGTCATATATAACTCTACCTTCTTCCACAGCAGCCACTATTGTTGCAAAATTATCATCTCTTAAAACCATATCAGCTGCTTCCTTTGAAACATCTGTGCCTGTTATCCCCATTGCCACTCCTATATTTGCTTTGCGTAGCGCAGGTGCATCGTTTACACCATCACCTGTCATAGCAACCACTTCTCCATGAGCTTGCAGCGCATTCACTATTTTAAGCTTATGTTCAGGCGCAACTCTTGCATATACCGAAACATTTTTCACCTTTTCTTTGAGTTCATCATCCGAAAGTTGTGATAACTCAATGCCTGTAAGTATTCCACCATCTCCATCAAACCCAAGCTCTTTAGCTATGCTCAAAGCTGTAAGTGGATGATCCCCTGTAATCATTACGGGACGAATCCCAGCTTCTTTACACCTTTTCACAGCATCTTTAACTTCGGCTCTAGGTGGATCCATCATTCCAACCAGTCCCAGAAAAACAAGTCTTTGTTCCAAATCGGTTTTATCTTGTGGCTTATCAGAAAATTCTCTATAAGCCACAGCCAGAACTCTTATGCCCTGAGAAGCCATACTTTCGTTGGAAGATGCTATTTTCTTGCGTAGTTCTTCTGTCATTCGCTGCTTAACACCATCTATCAGCACATAATCCGATAAAGTCAATATGGAATCAGGCGCTCCTTTACAAAATGCAATATGACCAATTGATGATAAATCTGAAGCAAATCCCAAAAATTTGCCGCATTCTACCTCGTTCGCAATTCGGTGGATCGTTGTCATACGTTTCCTATCAGAATCAAAAGGAATTTCATCAACACGCGGAAAAATTTCTTCTAACTTTGCTTTGTTTATTCCCGTAAGTTGCGCAGCCATAGCCATTGCTGCTTCGGTTGGGTCTCCTGATGCCACAGGTTTGTTTTCCTTAAGTTGAATAACTGCATCATTGCATAGAGCACCTGCCACAAGTAGTGCCGAAAAACCACCAAGCTCACCAGGGAGATCCATTCCAACATCATTGCCGCTAATAGTATTGTTTTTGCTAATATATTCATAAAAATTCAATCTATGCCCAACTACGTCAAGAATAGTTACAGTCATCTTGTTTTCAGTAAGTGTTCCTGTTTTATCACTGCAAATAACAGTTACACACCCTAACGTCTCAACTGCTAATAACTTTCTTATCAACGCATTACGTTTCAACATCCGTTGCGCGCCAAGTGCCAGAGCTATTGTAACAACGGCAGGCAACCCCTCAGGCACTGCCGCAACTGCCATACTAATTGCGGTCATAAACATAAGCTTAATGTTTTCTATGCCAAGTCCACCTGTAACTAGCCCCTCCACAAAAATTACCGCCACTATACAGAGCGCCGCAATGGCAAGTCCTTTGCCTATTTCCTCAAGTTTCACTTGTAGGGGCGTTGCTTCTCGTTTTACATCTTGCAACATTCCGGCTATTTTGCCCAGCTCAGTCCGCATCCCTGTTTCAACAACAAGTGCAACAGCTCTGCCATAAGTGATTATAGTACCCATATAAGCCATATTTGTTCTATCGCCCAGTCCAGACTTCTCGTTTTTTATTGGTTCAGTATTTTTTAACACAGCTTCTGATTCACCGGTTAATGCAGCTTCCTGAATTTTTAAATTAAAGCATTCAATCAACCTACAATCAGCTGGAACAATGTTTCCTGTTTCCAACAAAACTACATCACCCGGAACTAGATGAGAAGCCGGAATTTCTTTAATCTCACCATCTCTTCTTACCTTAACCACAGGCACAGAAAGCTTCTTTAAAGCAGCCATAGCTTTCTCTGCGCGATACTCCTGACCTACTCCAAGCAGAGCATTTAAAACAACAATAATTCCTATCACAATAGCATCCGCATATTCACCAAGAAAAGCCGAAACAACCGCCGCAATGATAAGTATAATTACCAGAATGCCAGACAATTGCTCCTTTAAAATAGTCAATGGGCTTTTTATCTTCTCTTCTTTAAGCAAATTGTATCCAATTTCGGATAACCTCTTTTGTGCTTCTTCTTCAGATAGTCCCTTATAAAAATCGGATTTTAATGCTTTTAAAACATCTTCTACACTCAACTGCCAGTATTGCATAACAAACCTTTCTGCTAGATTTAGCCCTTTTTCCATTCCTTTTATTGTTTTATATTTTTAGCGTCAAGTAAAAGTGAATCTACTTTGTGATAATTATGCAGATGAAAAATTCTTATGCCGGTTAAAAGAAGATTTTTAGCAAACTTTATTAAGGCTCTTCTCTTTTAGCTTCACGTAAAAGCTTTATAACAGATTCATTTCCCTTCAATTCTGCCCACTGCAATGGAGTTTGCCCGTGATTATCCTTGATTTCAGGATCAGCCCCCTTTTTAAGCAATACCTTTACTAGTTCACTATTTCCTTTTATTGCAGCAAAATGGAGAGCAGAAAGTCCCTTATCGTTTTTTGCGTTTACATCAGCATTATGTTGTAGTAACGCCTCCGCAGCCTGGTTTTCACCAGTTTCTGCAGCAAGGATCAAAGGAGTGCTATTGTTTTTTGTATAAGCATTTACATCAGCGCCATTATCTATAAGAAATAACACAACATTTTTATTGCCATACATAGCGGCAATATGTAGCGGAGTTAGTCCCTCTTTGTCTCTTATATTCACATCAGCCCCTTTACTAATAAGCAAGGCAACTATTTCTTTAAACCCCTTACCTGCTGCATTGTGTAGAGGAGTTCTTCCCCTATTATTTTTTGCATTTATATCCGCACCTTTTTCAATGAGCAATCTTGCGGTTTCAATTTGCCCCATAAAACAGGCAATATGAAGTGGAGTGGCACCAGAATCTTCTTTTACATTCACATCAGCACCTGAATTAAGCAACAACTCCAACACTTCTTTTTTACCATTGCCTGCTCCCCAATGCATAGGAGTGTAACCATTTTCATCCTTATCGTTAAGCGCTGAAGGTTTTTCAGCAAGAAGCGCTTTAACTTTTTCAAGATCACCTAACTCTGCTGCCCTATTTATAGGGCTTGCAAAAAGAGCGGAAGATATAATCAACCAGAATGAGAGAAAATAAACTTTCGGAAAATAGCACCCACTAATAAGGCCATATTTATTAAGTTGCGCTATGCACTGGTTGCGCTTCACTTTGCACCTCTTTAGCTTCTTTAAATTTCATTGAAACTATTTTTGAAACCTTATCGCCTTCCATCGTAACACCATAAAGTATATCGGCAGCACTAATAGTTTGTCTATTGTGAGTAATTAAGATGAATTGCGACTGTCCAAGAAATCCCTGCAATATGTTTATAAAACGGCGATTGTTTGCATCATCAAGCGGCGCATCAAGCTCATCAAGCAAGCAGAATGGACTTGGCTTTACCATATATATTGCAAAAAGCAATGCCATAGCAGTCATTGTGCTTTCGCCACCTGAAAGAAGGGAAATGCTTTGTAGCTTTTTACCGGGCGGTCTTGCAAAAATTTCTATACCACTTTCAAGTATATCTTCTTCATCGCTCATAATAAGTTTTGCTGTGCCGCCACCAAACAATTTTTCGAAGGTTATTTGAAAGTTCTGATTGATCTGATCAAAAGTTTTTTTGAATAGCTCTGTAGAGACCTGATTGATCTTTTTAATCAAATCTAGAAGCTGCTGCTTGGCTTTGATGAGATCATCTTGCTGCTGATTAAGGAAATTATATCTTTCCTGTAATGTCTTATATTCATCAATTGCAGCTGTGTTTACCGGTCCCATCGCCTCCAGCTTGGCACGCAACTCATTTATCTGATTTTCTATTTGTTCTCGTTCAGGCTTAACGCCATCTTGCCATTCTGGTTCTGGCTCAAGCTGCAAGGCATCTGGAGCAATTTTAAACTCTGTGCAAACTCTCTCCAGCATATGCTCACGCTTCATTCGCATCTCCACGCATGAAGTATGTAAATCATTCCGGGTATTGCGCATCTCATCAAGCTGGTGACGATACTGTTTAACCTCTTCCTCAACTTTTTTAAGTTCTTTATGTATTTCTTCTTTTGTCGCCTCAAACTCCTTTCTCTTCGTTATATATTCCTTTTGCTCTGTCTCATAAGCAGGAAGTTCTGCTGATGCTTTTTCCATAAAATCAGCCGTGTTTTTTAATTCCTGCTCATATTTGATGAGCCTTTGCTCATATTCAGCTATCAATAACCGCAACTTGTTTATTCGCTCCGTTAAAGGGGCTTGTTGCGCTTTAATATGCTCCTGTTTGGCTTTGCTCGTATTAAAATTAACTCTTGCCGCCATAAGCTCTTCATTGATTTTTGCAAGGCTTTGCTCTTGCTGAGAAAGATTTTTATTGGCGGCATCAATTGCTTCTTTAACCTGAATTTTTCTTACTTGAATTTCTTCAAGCTCTTTAAGAATCCGTGTTTTATCTTCAGGAGAAACAACATTTCTCTCTATGCTTTTTAATTCTGCTCTTATTGTTTCAAGGCGCTCTTTAGTCTGGTCAGCCTGCTTTATTAAAAATTGCAATTCGCCATCGTGACGGGCAAGCTTTTGCATCTTTTCTTCAAGAACCATGCGCAATTTGCTAAGAGCGGCATCCAATTCCGATATCTGCGCAATGAGGTCGGCTCTCTCTTTTTCAAATTGCTCAAGCGCCTTTTCCAGCGCAGCAAGTTGTCTTTTGCCACTTTCCAGCATATTTTGCTGCAATATAGGATTACCCGGCGTTTCATCTG
>CAZBHO010000055.1:0-16566 GCA_964491945.1 uncultured Verrucomicrobiota bacterium
TCATTTATGGTAATAGTTTCTGTCGTTATATAAATTGGTGGTTTAATTTGTTGTTCTGCCGCATTTACTAAAAGATTATTGAGTCTATTGATGTCTTCTCTCATTAACCCTTTTATTTCCCATGTTCTATCATCCACACCAATTATTATAAGCCCCCCTTCTGTATTGGCAAAAGCAACCATTTCTTGAGCTATGCTTAATTCATTGGTAACATTTTCTTTAAATTTAACAGTACTACTTTCCCCTTTCTCAATGATATTTAGTGCTTCTACAGAATCCATAATTTTATCCCTATTCTAATGCCTCAAAACTTCCTTTCGCTGCCATTATACGTTTTTGATAAATCACATAAAATCATACTGCAAAACAATAAAAAATAAGTGCTTAATATAGCCTTGTCAAGCCGTTTTCCGTTGTTGTATGGAAAGCACCATGTTAAGGCAAAAGAAAAGGTGCCATTTTTTTAATTCAATAAAAAAGGAAAACAGCCAATCAGTTAAATTAAATCCAGTGTTTCAAGAATCACTTTAAAGTCATTTCTTGCTTCCTCTATTATGTTAGATATGTGCTCTTGTTCCATCTTTGTGGCTGTTAGAAAAGGGTCTATCTCTAGTGCTGGGTCAATTGCTTCACGTTTAAAGCCACTGCCGAAAAATTGCAGTGCCCGTAATATGAATTGAAGGATACCCAGAAACGAATTGTGCTTTTCTAGTTTTTCAGGTGTAAGTTGCCATTCAATTGTGTTGCAAATCTCATCGGCAAATTTCCAGTGCTTAAGTAAGAGCGCTCCAGCTTCTGTATAGTCAAATCCAACAGCATTACGTTCCCACTCTTCTATCGGCATTTTCCCGTCCCAATATATTGTGTACCTAAAATCTTCAATTATTTGGTTTATTAGCACGCGTCCTATAGCGTGCAAGATACCGATGGTGTAGGCTTCTTCTCTATTTAGCTTCAATAATGTGGCAAGTTTTTCCATAAGAATTGCCGCACTAACAGTTATGCTCCAATAGTCAAAAGCACTTATGCCATAGCTGGCAAGGTCTTTTGCCATAAATTGACGCGATATACTTAAATTTACCACACGCTCAAGCTCTCTTAAACCTATGGCGCTAATTGCTGAAAGAAGATTGGTGTGTGGCTGAATAGGTGCATAAATTGCGCTGTTACTTATCCGAATTATATCTGCTGTTAAGGCGCTATCATTGCGAATCAATCCACAGATAGTGTTATAATCCACTTTTGGATCCTGCATCAGTTGCTTAAGCTTTGCAAGTATCATAGGAGCAGAGCCTAATCTCTCCACTTCCAGAATTGCTTTACGACATTTTTGTGAATCCAACATGGGAATTGTTCCTTTCTTGTTTTTCTAGTCTTTTATTATTGAACAGTGCTCTACAAAGTTCTGCAGGATTTATTACCAGCACCACATCGCCATTACCAAGAATGGCAGAACCAAGAAAGATATTCTCTTTTGTGAGCCCGCGCATAAGTGGTTTAATAATTATATCAACTTCACCTATGAATTTGTTTACTGCAAGTCCCAAACGGTTATCTCCTGAATCAACAATTGCAATAGAGATTTCTTTTGAAGCACTGCTGATGTGTTTATCAGTGGTGTGCCAGTCATCTAAAAAATCGGCAAGATAGATAACGTCATAAATTGAATCTCGCCAGGAAAAAAAGTGTTCATTGCGATGCTTTTGAATGCGTTCCTGTGGCACTTTAATGAGTTCAATTACCTGCTCAATTGGAATAGCATAATAAGAGTTAGAAACCTCAACAAGAAGTGAGCGTGAAATTAGCATTGAGCTTGGCATAATAAGGAAAAACGTTGTGCCTTTGCCATGTTGGCTGGCTATCTCTATTCTTCCACGCAACTTGCGTATTGCTGTGCGCACAACATCCATCCCGACACCACGTCCTGAAACCTCACTTATCTCTTCCGCTGTTGAAAAGCCGGGCAAAAAAATGAGTTCAAAGGCAGCTTCCTGTGATAGGGTTTTTGCATAGCTCTCGCTTATTAGTCCTTTTGCAACTGCTTTTTTGATGAGCTTGTTGTGATCCAGGCCCCTGCCATCATCACTAATTTCAATAACCACGTTTGCACCTTTGTTGTAGGCTTTTAATAGGATTGTTCCTATGCGTGGCTTTCCACTTTTCATTCGCTCTTCTGCTGGCTCTATGCCGTGATCTATTGCATTGCGAATGATATGAACCAGTGGGTCGCCCAGTTGCTCCAAAACAGCCTTATCAAACTCGGTATCTTCACCTTCCATCCGCAACACGATTTCTTTGCCCATCTTTTGAGAAAGATCTCGCACCATTCTTGGAAAGCGTTGAAAAAGTGTCCGCACAGGCAACATTCTTATTGAAAGAACTGCATCCTGTATTTCATCTGCTATATGCGAAATCTGGTCAGTGATCTCCTTTAATTCGCGCCGAAATATCCCTTCTACCTTTTTTACAAAAAGTGGCAGGGAGTTGCGCATAACCAGCAACTCACCAGCCACACGCATTAGCCGTTCAATTTTTTCCTGCTCCACCTTTATTACCCCTGTGCCTGATAAGCCAACTGATGAAATTTTTGCCTCTTTATTATTCTTATTTTCACCCACTTCGGCTTCGGATAATTGCGGATGAATGTTTGGCTCTACCTTTTTTAATGCTTTTAATACATTTTCTATACCAGAAAGTAGCTCTTTCTTTATCTCCTCGCCGCTAGCTTTAGTATCTAAAGTTAACTTTTCAATGAGATGTATGTTGCTTGAAACAAGCTCATCATCATAACCTTTCTCACAGACTGCCTTGTGAATGGTTTTTAATATTCTTAAGCAGTTTTTTAATAAAAACTGATCTGGAGTGGTGGCGGATTTTAATTGCTCAAATATCGTTTGCAGCAGGGCGAAATTCTGCGCTATGATGTCATCAATAGCGTTTTGATGGTCGTCGCACGGCGTCTTCTCCACTTTACATATTTCTTCTGTAATTTTTATTTCGCTTTCATCTTCTATAAAAACAAAAATGTTTTTTATTTCTTCAATGGAAGCCTCTGTGGCAAGCTCAATTTGCCATGCAAGATAGCACAGCTCTGGATTGAGCATATCAAGTGGGGGAAGATTCTCACAAATGGCTTTAACTTTTATTTCACCAAGTTCAGCAAGCTCGCTTAAGAGATTTATCGGGTCTGTGCCACTAAAAAAAACTCGTTCGTTTGGCCTAAAATATATCCTGAAAAATTTTTTTTCTTTTTGCTCTTTTGATCTATTTTTTTGTTTTTTTCAGATCATCGCTTATAACTTGTTTAGAGTGTGGCAAATAACAGGCAAGCTCTGATAACACCTTTTCAATTTCATGTTGAAAAGATGCTTCGTCTCCACTGTGAAGCATATGGCTTACAAGGTCGCGAACTTCAAAAGCCAGATCTATAAGCTTTTTATCAAGACGCAATCTGCCACTTCGCACTAGTTCAAAGACTTCTTCAACGCGATGCACAAAACGCGAGATTTCTTTAAATCCTGCTGTTGCGCTTGAGCCCTTGATGGTATGCACAATGCGAAACGTCTGGTTCAAAACTTCTATGTCTTCGCCATTGCTTTCCAGAGCAAGCAGTGCACCATCAAGCTCGGCAAGAAGCTCTTCGGCTTCTACCTTAAAAGTTTCTTGCAATTTTTGTTGGAGTGCTTTTACATCCATAAACAGAAAACTATAGAGGACAAACCTTTTTTACCACAGCTATCAATTGTTCAGGCTGGAATGGTTTAACTATCCAGCCGGTTGCTCCAGCGGCTTTGCCTTCCATTTTCTTTTCAGGTTGCGCCTCTGTTGTTAGCATAATAAGTGGGGTGAATTTGTAAGTAGCTTGACTGCGCAACCACCGAATGAGTTGGATACCATCCATTTTTGGCATGTTTAAATCGGTAATTACCACATCAAATTGTTTCATGGCGCTTTTATTTATGGCATCACTTCCATCGGTGGCTTCCACCACAGAGTGTCCAGCCGAACTTAAAGTAAAAGTAATCATCTGCCGCACACTGGCTGAATCATCCACTATTAAAATATGTGCCATAGCTCATTCCTCCTTATCCCTTTTGTTCTTTTCTTTTTCATCGCCTTTTCTTGGAAATTGAAAACCAAAAAGGAGCTCCTGCCTGCAAAAGGCATCAGAAGCAGAAATGATGAAACAATTCGTTTTGTTCTTAAAAAGGACGCAAAGTGCTTGTAGAATTGCGGTATGCAGGCTTTGCACATTGCTTGCGTCTATTTCTATAGAATGAGCTTCTTTTACTATTGAAGCTATATCCTTAAAAAAATCGCCAGCCTTATGCACAGCTATTTTTGCTGGCAACACAATAAGGTGTTTTTCCTCATCTTTTGTAATTTGCCATTCCATACGCTAGCTGTTTCTTTCTGTAAAACTCATAATAATTTTTAAGCCATCAGTGTTTTTTTTTATCTTAAATTCATCTGCCAGTTTGTTTAAAAAATCTTCCTTTAATAATTCTTCTGGCTTATTAAGCTTTTCATCAGAACCATTGCTCCTGACATAGATAATAAATTTTAAAGAAGGATCAGAATTTTCAGAGAAGCTGTAAATAAAGAGCTCTCTTTCTAATTCCATAATCTGCAACAATGGACGAACCACTTCAGAAAGCGCTGTGGTAAGTCTTGCGATTGTGGAAAATGAAAGTCCATTTTTTTCGGCAAGAGTTTTACCGATCATCCGCACAAGCAGAATATCTGCTGGCGAAATTAATGGAATATGAGCAAGTTCAAGTTGTTTATCTTCATTTGGCATTTTAAAATAACTCCACGTTATCACCAAACGTTTCTTTGCTGGATGCGTTGTTTATAGGAAGCTTTTCTTTTTCTTCGGTAGTAGAACTCGTCAGAGAAGGAGTTGCTTCTGGTTCACTTCTTCCGTTGGTGCTTTTGCTTCTCATTATTGTTGCACCTTCAGAATCCAGGACTCGTTGAATAAAGTTTTCGTGAATATGATATTCAGATTGTACCGTGTAATGCTGTTTTAGCTCATCTAGCTTCTTTGCAATAAGCATCTTTTCTGCAAAGAAGCCCATTTCATAACCTAACTCAATTATCTGTCCAAAGCAAGCGAGAGCCTTTTCTTCTTTTTTCTGAATATAATCTGGGAAGCGAATGCCAGCTATCATTTCTAAAGCAGTCTTCTCTAGTTCTTCTTGTTTCTCCTGAATTCTTGAAATGATTGGGGATAAAGCACTGCTAATTTCTCTTATGTGAAGCATATACTTTTCAAGTTCTTCAATTAACATTTTTCTATCAATTTCGGTCATAAGCGAGATATCTTCAAGAGCAATAGAGAGCACATTTAACTGCCAATTAATTGCTTCTAGATCGTGGGTGATCTCTTCTATGCAATCAATAATTTCATTTGCTGTGCTGCGCGTTTCTTCGGCAAGCTTCATAAGAGTTGCGCCGCCATCAACTCTTGCGGCAAAAATTTCGGCATTTATGGCATCAAATCTTACATCAAATGCTGTTAGATTTGTGAAGCTTGTTGTGTCATTTAAAGATTTTTGTGCGTTGCATTGAACATCAATGAATGCCTGATGTATATCTTGTATGTTTTCTATCACATAGTTGATATTTTTTTGGCATAGTGCAGCCATATCTGATTTGAGCGCCTTCTCACTGGTTTCAGTTGCAGCTTTTGTAGCATCATTAAGATCTGTGTGTAAGGCGGAAATGTGAGAACTTATGCTTCTGGCGGCATTACGGAGTTCTCCAAACATTGTTTCAATCTGCTCAACTTGCATTTCTGAAGCGTGTGCCACATATTTGCCAAGACTGGCAATTTTGTTTGGCAGAATTTTATTGGCTTCTTTCATGTGCTTTGCAATTTCATCTAGCACAATTCCAATATGTTCAGCTTTCTGACGAGCAGCATCCTGACATTGCTGTGCCACTATTATTCCACTGATATGTTGCTCAATTGAAGAGTTGATGTCTGTTAAATTTGCGATGTTATCTCTAGAATTTGCAAGTGAAGTTTCAAAATCTTTAAAGTCAAAATTAACACGTTTGATTGCTTCCTTTATGGTAAGAGAGTGCTCGTTTATGGTGTGGCGGACTTTTCCGCCCATCTCGTTTAAATTCCTGCAGCAATTTTCTATTTCCGATATTTGTCCTTCTATTGCTTCTTCCAGAAGTTTGAGTCTATGGTGTATCTTTTCACCAAGTTCTTTAAATACGCTTCCTACTACGGCAGGATAGTGTGCTGATTCAATACGGAAAAGGACTGCTATATTCCGCATTGGCACGAATAGTCTGGCAAGAAGCTGACACCTTTTTTTCATTTTTTGGAATGTTGAGTGGATATTTTTAAAATCGCTAAGGATACGATTGCATTGAAATTGATGTGCATCTGCGAGGTCTCCTATTTTTCTTAGAAGGCATACTGCATAAAAATTTCCGTAGCGGTTAAATGAGTTATCTGTTAATTTTGACAGTTCAGCTGCAAGATTTCTTATCTCGCTTAGTTCTCTATGTATATTTTGAAGCCGTTTTCCGTTCTCCAGAAACTCATTTTCAATTTCACAGACAAATTCAATTAGCTGTTGCTTTTCTTTTTGCAAGCTGATGATCCATTTATCGGAGTACCATACTTGCCTGTAGATGAGTGGCCACTTGAAAATGTGTTTAAAAATTGTAAGAATTGTGGAGAAAATCTTCATACATTAGCTTTTTCCTAAAAGCGTATTGATTGCTGTAATAATGGCATTCTCATTTACTGGTTTTACAAGGTATAAGTTTGCTCCTGCCATTAAAGCAATTTGCTTTTCAGCTAAAGACTTTTCTGTTGAGATAATTATTATCGGAACATCTTCATAGTCAGGGTATGTTCTAATGCGTCTTATAAATTCACAGCCATCCATGTTTTGCATGTTGATATCGGTAATGATTATGCTGAATTTCATAGATAATGCTTTTTCCAGCCCATCGCTCCCATCAATGGCAGTCACGCATTCAAAACCAGCCTCTTTAAGAAGAGAGCTGTGGAATTCTCTGGTAATTTTTGAATCATCAATAATTAGAGCATTTTTCATTGCTATCTTCCTTTTTGATAAACAAGATGATTACCCATACGTCTTAAAGTGAAAGCCGTGCTGATGCGTCCAACCGATTCGGAGTGTCCAAGAAATATAAATCCGCCGGGATTTAAGGAATTATAAAAGCTATCCACAACCATTTTACGTGCGGCATCGCTGAAATAAATCAGAACGTTTCTGCAAAAGATAAAATCGTAGTTGCGCATATTGCGCATTGCAGTGCGGTCATTCAGGTTGAGGTATTCAAAATCAACCAGCTGTTTGATCTCATTAGAAAGTACGTAATAGCCATCTGGTAAAAAGGAGAAGTGCCGCATATAGGCCGGTGGCACATCTTTTACAGAGCGCGCATCATATATGGCTTTTCGTGCCATATCAAGTCGTACAGTATCAATATCTGTGGCTTTTATTGTGATATCCCACTCATCAAAATCGTGCATAATTTCCTTCAGAATTATGGCTATAGTGTATGGTTCTTCTCCTGAAGAACATCCTGCCGACCATATCTTTAAAGAACGATTGCCTTTTGCTTCCTTTGCCCGTAAAGTCTCAGGAATAGAATACTCTGCAAAAGCATACAACTGCTCAAATTCACGGAACATATAAGTTTCGTTTGTTGTGATTAAATTTATTAGTTCCTGCATTTCTTTCCCATTGTGGTTCCCGAAGCGTAGAAACATTATGTATTCGCTGAAAGAGGAAAGCCCAAGCTCTTGCATCCTTTTTTCAACACGCTTTTGCATAAAGAATAGCTTGTTATCTTCAAAGAAGAGCCCTGTTTGTTTGTGTATTTCTTCGCGAATATCGTTAAATTCCTGTTGTGTCATACTATAGTTCCGTTTTGGTGAAGCGCATTCCAAATTGCTTCTTTCACTTCTTCATCATATTCTTTTGAAAACCGTATCTTTAGTTGGTTAAGCAAGTATCTATCATTCCAGCGTTTTAATCCTTCTATTACGCCCAATCGGATCATTTTATTGAATGAGTTAATTTGCACGAAGAGCCATTTTCCAATTTCTGGTGGGGCAGAAAAGCCGCCAACTGTCCGTAAAAGTTGAAAATACTCTGTATCGCTTAGTGAGACATCCATAAGACCTTTTAATTCTTCCCAGAACTCGTTTTTTAACTCAAATTTGCCGTGCCGCCTTTGAATGTTTTCAATGCTATCAAGCACTTGTGGGATGATTTTATATTTGTGCAACAAAAAGGCTTTGTATAGCCAGTCCATATCTTGCACGGTGCCAATTTTACCTATAACTTTTATACATTCTGGTAAAAGCCAGTTTTGAATTTTATCTATAGAAGGATATTTTTTATGTATTGCCTCAAGTGCTTCTGCCGCTTCCAGTTCACCAAATGTGGATAGTAGTGTTGTTATTAACATCGGTTCATCAGCTTTGTTGAAGAGTTCCAGCAAGCTATTAGTAAATTCTTTTAGATGCAACCTTCCAATATGCTCAACTGTGGCTATAACAACATTGATATCCTCATCTTTTAGTGCCAATTTAAATATCTGGCTGGTTTCAGCTGATGGGATTTCTGAAGCAATATCCACTATGAATTTACGCATATCCTCGTTGGATGTAAGAAACTTCTGATGTAGCACAGAGAGAGTTTCTGTGCCTTTGTGTTGGAGCAGTGTTAATGCGTGGTTCCGTAAGAAAGCGTTCCTTTCCTGAAGCATTATGAAGGCATATTCTATAATGCGGCGGCTCTTGATCTGCTCCAGTGCTAGAAAAATTGTTTCGCAAACTTTTAGAGAAGGTTCTATGACAAGGCGCTCAAAAAGCGGTGGCACGGCATCTTCGCTGCCAGTTGCACCAAGATCTTCAGCGGCATAGATTCTATCAAGTTCATCCGGACTGGATAAGTTTCTTATCAGTTCTTGCATTTTTTGGCTATTTATTGAATCAGTTGGTGTCATTACTTTAGCCTCCTTTTTATAGCTTCAGCAATTTCCCATGCAGGAAGCACCTCGCATGCGCCACCACGTTCAATGGCTTCGCGTGGCATTCCAAAAACAATACAGCTTTCTTCGCTTTCTGCTATGGTGTATCCACCGCTCTGGCGGATTGCCACCATCTGTTCTGCACCGTCATCGCCGATGCCTGTCATAAGCACGCCAATGGTGTTTTTGCCATAGATGGAAAGCACGGATTCCATTGTTATATTGACGGATGGTACAAAGAGCGTTTGAGGTGTCCTTGGTGTGCGAATGAGCACTGTGCCATCCCCCTTTTTATAAAGAGTAAGGTGCATTCCGCCACGTGCCAGGTAGCAGCAGCCAGCCTCCACAATCATTCCAGATTCAGCCTCCACAACCTTAATTTGGCATGCGTTGTTCAATCTTTGTGCGAATGTACTTGTAAAGGTTGGTGGCATATGTTGCACCAAAAAAACTGGTGCTGGCAGGTCTTGGGGAAGGAGCGGCAGCACTTCCATAATGGTGGAAGGACCTCCTGTTGATATGCCTATTACCACTGCCTGTGTTATGGCGGTTGATAGAGCTTTTGTTTCTTGCGGAGCAATTTGAGTGTAAGAGTTTTTTTGTAATTGTTTGAATGATCGGCGTATGCTATTTGAGTGGGCTGCAGCCCTGATTTTTGCCAGCAACTCATCTGCAATGATGGATAGCTCTGCGCTTACTGTGCCATCTGGCTTGGCAACATAATCAAATGCACCAAGCTCAAGACACTCAAAGGTTGTAACTGCCCCTTCTGTGGTAAGGGAAGAGAGCATAATTACCGGACATATCTTTTCGTCTGTGATATATTGAAGCGCTGTAATACCATCCATTCGTGGCATATTAATATCCATGCAAATTACGTCTGGCTTTAGCTCTCTTGCCTTTATTATAGCATCTTCGCCGTCTCTGGCAGCAGCGATAAGCTCAATATCATCTGTGCTATCAATTAAAAGGCGCAGTGCTTTGCGCATTAGTGCTGAGTCATCAGCAACAATGAGGCGAATTTTTTTATCAGGGCTGGTTACTGCTCTCATAGTTTAGAGATTTTTCTATATCCAAAATTATTATCATTCGTTTTTCGTCGGTTCGCTCGCCATCAATTTGGGCTATGCCAGCAATGTATTTGCGGTCTATTGCCGCAGTGAGAGATGCTGGTGGCGGAACGATGGCTTTTGAAGGTAAATTCAACACTTCACGTACCGCATCCACCATAAGCCCGGTCTTCACACCATCAATATCTATGATGAGCACACGTGTCCGCTCATCAGGAATATGATCGGCGAGTTCAAATCGCCGCCTTGCATTAACCACAGGGATAACTTCTCCACGCAAATTTGTAATTCCATCAACATAGTTAGCGGTGTGAGGCACTTTTGTGACTTTTGAGTGTCTGACAATTTCTTGTACTTTTGTCACCTGAATACCATATTCGCCATCTTCTATGCGGAAAACCACGAACTGCTGTTCTTCCAACTTTTCTATGCTTTTCTTTTCTGTTTCCATTGCCGCACCTTCTTTTTCTTGTGTATTGCTTTTTGCGCTCTCACTTATCTTGTTTAGAGTAACATTATCCAAAAGGTTGTCAGGATTAAGCAACATTACAAGTCGTTCGCCTTTTTCCAATTTGGCTATGCCGTTCAATGAATTGTTTTTTGCTTTGGCAAGAGCTGGTGGGGCACCAATTTCCTGGTGGGATATGTTTAAAACCTCACGCACCTTATCAACAAGCAAGGCAAGGAGTGTATTTTGAGTTTGTACAACAATGATGCGCTGATCGTCACGAATATGTTCTTTGGCGGAACTCTGGAACTGCTGAAATAGTTCCAAAATTCTCCTGGTAAGCCCAGTGAATTTCTGCATAAAAGCTTCGCTGGTTTCTGCTGATTTTGTTTCTAACGATGATTGATGTTCCGAACAAAGCTGAATTAACTGCTCGTTTAAGGCGCGGAGCTGCTGTACTGTATCAGCAAGCTCTGTGTTGCTGGTGTAGTATTCGGCAGCCCATTTGCGGATAGCAAAAAGGGTTTCTGTATTAATCTTTTTTGAGATGGTATCTTCTTTGCCATATCCTTGTAGTTGCTCAATAAATAGCTTTGTATTTTGATATAGCTCTTCATAAAGGGATGGCAAACCTAATAGCACGCGCAGATCAATAACTGGCAATATCTCACCTCGAACGGTGAGTATACCAAGCATAGCTGGTGGCGTATCAGGCACTTCACTGATGCGTTGCACACGCAAGATCTCGCGCACACATTCCATAGGAAAAGCAAATTCCTCATTGCGCAGTTTGAAGCTAACAAGCTGCAAATAATTGTTGTTAGTATCAGCTCCTTTTCCGGTGTCAGCATCTTCTCTTTTTTCACTTTGCGCCGTTGTGGAAATAGAAGATGAAGAGCCAGGAGCTTCCTTGATGCCCTCCAGAGCGCAGATGCTTTCTGGTGAAAGCACCATTATCATCCGCCGCCCTTCGTCAAGTTTCACCACATATTGCAGATAATTTGCCGACATACCTGAACGTAAAGTTTTTGGAGGAGCCTCGCAGGATGCAGCTTCCACACGAGCCACCTGCCGCACATAATCAACGCGTAAACCAATTCTTTGTCCATTAACATCAAGCACAAGAATACGTGTGCGGTCGGTATCTTCTGCACAGCTCAACTTGAAGCGAGTGCGCATATCAATAATCGGCATAACCATACCGCGCAAGTTTGCCAGCCCCCCAACATAATCAGGGGCAAGCGGCAGCTTAACAAGCTTTGGCTGGCGAATAATTTCTTGCACTGTCATTATATCAAAAGCGAATTCCTCTTCGCCAAGCGCAAAGGTTACCAGCTGCCTTTCAGTGCGTTTATCTGTTTGAATTAAAGTTTCTGCAGACATCGCTTTATTCTCCTTTTATAAAAAATGGGGTAGGCATTAGCCGTGTTGTAGTTCATCGGCTTGTGAAGCAATTTCTTCAATTGCCTGTGCAATTTGTTGCGCAGCTTTGCTTGCCTCTTCAGCAGCACTGGCTGCTTCTTCAGAGGAGCGGCTCATCTGCTCTGCGGCAGCGCTAATTTGCTCACAGCCTTTTCCTGCCTGTTCAAGCGCCTTTAATGATTCTTTTGCGCCATTTGCTATTTCCACGATACCAGTGAGCATACTTTCTGTTTCAATCGCAATCTGATCAAGCTTGGCTGTGCAACTTTTTGCCTTTTCAACTTCGCCAGCTGCGGTTTTTCCAGAGAGCTCAATATCTGCCGCAACTCTGGCAATTTGCGCTTGAATTTGACGAACAAGGTCTTTAATTCTTTCTGCGTTCTCGTTGCTCTCGTTGGAAAGTGAACGAATGTCTCCTGCCACGACTGAAAAGCCACGTCCATACTCTCCTGCACGGGCAGCTTCAACATTTCCGTTTACAGCAAGCATATTTGTTTGAACTGCAACCATAACAATCGCATCAACAATTTTATCTATCTTGCGTGTCCGCTCTTCCAGTTCTTTCACATTTCTTGCAGAAACCACAGAAGCTTCCGCAGCCTTCCCGATATTCGTAATAAGCTCATCAACATTTGCCTTGTTGCGTGCCAGAAGTTCTTTAATTCCTGTGATTTTTTGCTGGCTTAAGGCAGATCTTTCTTCCATTACCTTCGCAGCTTGTGTTAGTTCGTTGCCTAAAACTGAATTTTCCTGCGCCGTTTTAGCCTGAATTGCTGCCGCCTTCTGAATCTGATCTATCGCAGCCGCAATCTGCGATGCTGCCGCTTTAATTTCATCTGCATTCGCTGCAAGCTCTTCTGCTGCCGCCGCCAGTTCTTCCGCAGATTTTTGAGCGTTGGTGGAAGTTTTCAGTTTTTCAGCCATGTCAGCAAGAGAACGAGTTGCCTCGTTCATTTCCTGATAAGCCTTTGCCTGCTCCTGCACGGATTTTAGCGCCTCCTCACAACCAGAAGAAGCTTCCACTGCGGCAGAAGCAACCTGCTCTGCTCCTTTTAAATAATTCTTTGAACCATTTAGAACCTGCACTGCCGAGGCAGCAACATCCTCACACCCCTTTAAAACTTCTGTCATATCTGTGATGATCTTTTCCAGTTCTGCCGTAATCACCTTTGCTTTGTCAGCCTGACTGACTGCCTGCTTGCCTGAAGCTTCGGTGTCAGAAGCCACAAGCTTAACCTGCCGCTGAATGTCATTTACCACTTCCTGAATGCCAGCGGCGCTCTTTTCGCTTATTTCTGCAAGGTTGCGCACTTCATCTGCAACAACGGCAAAACCTTTGCCATGTTCGCCAGCTCTTGCAGCTTCAATTGCAGCATTCAATGCAAGCAAGTTGGTCTGATCTGCAATGCGCGTTACCGCATGAACAATTTTGCCGATTTCATCAGATTGACGTTCCAGTTCGGCAAGCAGCCTGGCAGAATCTAAACTCACTCTGGCTGCTTCGTTTACTCCATTAATTAAAACGTTTATTTCTTCTGTCGTTGTTTTAATAAGTTGCTGTTGAGTTTTAACTGCTTGCAGAAAAGCTCCGGCATTTTTATTTGCCTGATCTGCTGCTTTCTCTATCTGGTTTATGGCGGCTCTTGATTCTTCAGCTGCAGAAGATGCTTGATGAGCGCCAGTGGCTATCTGCTGCATTGTTTTTTCAAGCTCGTTAACTGCACTGGAAGCTTCCTGCACTGCGGAGGCAACTTCCTCTGTGGCTGTGGAAAGCTTTTCGGCAATAGCTTGAGTGCGGGCGAGAGTGCGCGCTTTAGCTTTCTGTTCAGCAATTTGACGTGCTGCTAATCTATTTTCACTTAATCCAGTCTTTGCTTCAGGAGCTCTATTAATGCTTCCAACGCTGCTGGATTGTGATGGTGTTGCTAAGGGCTTATCTTCTGCACGACGCCCTGTTTGAGCCTGCTGCGCTTGTGTTGTAATCATAGCTATCCCTTTCTTTAAATTTTTTTGTTTTAACCGCGCATAAAGTAATTAGCCATAAGTGTGCCAATTTGTTTAATGCACGCAAAAAAGAGTGTAAGATGCCCTCTATTAAGAGATTTTGGTAAAACTAATGCAAAAGAGCTTACTATAATAAATTGTCCGCAAATGGACACTTCTATGCCATAACCGAACACTATGTGTTCAAAAGCGGACATGTTGCCTTTGTCTTTAAAGTGCGCGTTTTTTTGGTTTAACTTTTATGGATTACCAGGATACGATATTTCAAGTTTTCTATATGAACGATCATATGCAAAATCAGAACTTAACGAGCACGGTTGCAGCAGATGATCATCCACCTACTCTTATTTTTGTTGGTTTTTCAAAGTTGCCAACAGCTGCCGTGAATATGTATGGCACTACAGGGCTGAGCCTTGAGATAGAAGTTGATCCTTTCAATATGAAAATTGTTGATGCAGCGTGTAACTGTCTGCCACCGTTGAGTCAGAAGATGGTTTGTTTTATGTTGATAGGGCATCAGGTAACTGATGTTTTTGAAGAGGCTATTCATCAGATTCGTGACCGATATATAAGCGTAACACAGCGTGCGGTTATTGCCGCACTTGAAGATTTGCAGCGTCAGGTAAGGCGATATTTTCAAGAGATTGATTTCCAGAATACGTCTCAAAAGACGCAAAAATAGAAATACCCAGTTTAACTATTTTCCTGATAGCCTCAGGAAAGAAGCAGTGTAAATAGCGGAGATATTTATGAGTGTTGTTTTAGTAAAAGATTTTTACTTTCTAATTTCTTTCCTGAAATGTTTTCCCAATAGTTCTCGTATTAGAATTTGACTGGTCTATTTATGAAAATTCTTGTTGTAGATGATGATATGGCATATGCGAAGGCTATAATGAAGATGCTGACATCATTTGGGCATGTGGTACGCACCTCTTATTCAGCTTTTGAAGCAATAGCTCAAGTCAAAAAAGAAGTGCCTGATATTCTGCTTGTTGACATAAAGATGCCAGAAGTTGATGGATTGGAATTTATAAAGATGATACGGCAAGAGTTCATTCAACAGAGGGAGCCTGTAATAATTGTTCAAACTGGCTATGCAGATCTTGAAAGTGCCATAGCATCACTGCGAGAAGGCGTTTTTGACTATTTACGCAAACCTATTGGGATAAACGAACTTAAAAGTACATTAGAACGATGTAAAAGCAAAATTGAGCTGCAGAAATCTTATGATGCGATGATGTCGGTAAATAACAATTCTATGAAACAGCATCATTCTGCTCTAATTAAAATAGCTAATGTTCCATTTATAGCTGCATCACAAGCCAGAAAAGAGCTATATCGTAGAGCCATTAGCTATCATAAGGTGAAAGATATTCCTGTTTTGATTGAAGGAGAAACAGGTACTGGCAAGGAGCTTGTTGCCACACTCATCCACTATGGAGAAGAGGAGGCTAATAATGAACCATTCGTTGCTTTAAACTGCGCTGCCATTCCACATCATCTATGTGAGAGTGAGTTGTTTGGTTATGAACACGGTGCATTTACAGGAGCGATTAAAGGTGGCGCAAAGGGAAAATTTGAACTTGCTTCTGGCGGAACATTATTTATGGATGAGATTGGAGAAATGCATTACGAGATGCAGGCAAAATTGCTCCGGGTAATTCAGGAAAGAACTTTTTATCGTATTGGAGGAACATTGCCAGTAAAATTTTCAGGACGTTTGTTATGTGCAACGAATCGCAATCTTATGGAGCTTTGTAAGACAGGGAAGTTTCGAGATGACCTGTTTTATAGATTGAATGCAGCTCATTTATTGGTACCGCCACTGCGAGAATGTCTAGAAGATATAAAGGCGCTGGCAGTATATTTTTTACAACACAGTTCCAATAAACGAATGAAACATTTTAGAATGATTGCGGATAGCACTTTTGATTTGCTGTATAGCTATCATTGGCCCGGAAATGTTCGTGAGTTGCAAAACTTGATTGACCGCGCTGTGCTGGAATATGATGGAGAACTTTTGTTGCCAGAGCATTTATCTTTCTATAAGTATCTTTTTAAGAGAGAGGCATTCTCTTTTTATACTTCTTCAGAAACTACAGTACCTTCTGCAATCACACAGGAAGATCAGACTGCATCAGCCACGCCACTTTATGACCTTGAAAGGCAGCACATATTAGATGCTCTAAAAAAGAGCTCTTTTAACATCAGCCGTGCGGCGAAATTTTTGAAAATATCTCGTCCAGTGCTATATCGTAGGCTGGCAAAATATAAAATAACGCTTCCTAAAAAAGATGAGTGATAAAATTAACGAGATAATTTTTCCTCTTTATAGAGGAGGTTGCGTTGGATGATTTCTGGAGATGTAGAAAAAACTTAACCGCAGATGGGCTGAGAGCTCACGGAGAAGAAGTCAGAAGACGAAAAAGTTCACCACAGAGCGCTTGAGAGAAAATCACAGAGGAAGATTTTAAGTTAACGCATCAAGGATAAGTAACCCAAAAAATATCGTATTTTTTTCTTTTCTTCTCTCTGTGATCTCTCAAGTTCTCTGTGGTTTAAAAATCGTAAGTCAAATTAAAT
>CAZBHO010000056.1:0-15590 GCA_964491945.1 uncultured Verrucomicrobiota bacterium
TCAAAATCCGTGCACCAACTCTGGCTAACTTACAGTCCGTTTCTAAAATGATGGAAGATAACTACCTTGCAGATGCCCCAATCATTATCGCCGCAATAGACCCGTGTTTTTCCTGTACCGATAGAATGATTGGCGTAACATCAAATCGCTCTTCCGAACTGTGGAATTGGGAAAGAATGCGGACTTTCGGTATAGAGTGGTACAAGAAAAATAAAGGAATAGATTTTTCAAAACTCAATAGCTCACTTGAAGATAAATTTAAGAAAATTGCCTTATGAAAGAATTGATACAAATATTGATTTTTCCCGGATTATTTTTTCTCATGTTTGCAGGACTTGCTTTTGAGTTTGTAGATAGAAAATTGCACGCAAGATTCCAGAACAGGATTGGACCACCTTATTTCCAACCGCTCGCTGATATCATAAAGCTATTTTCAAAAGAAACTATCATACCCGGCGAAGCCGATAGAGGAATGATGCAACTTATGCCAGTTCTCGCTATGACCTGCGCTGTGATCTCTATCCTCTATATCCCACTTTTTAATACACAGGCAATATTTTCATTTGAAGGCGATATAATTGTTATCCTTTATCTCCTAACTATACCAACTATGACACTTTTCCTAGCGGGCTGGCACTCAGTTTCACTCTTCTCTCTGGTTGGTGCAATCCGCTCAATTACTCAATTGTTTGCCTATGAAGTACCATTCTTTATGGCTCTGCTTGCCCCGGCAATTCTTGCAAATACATGGGAACTTTCAAAAATCGCGCAATTCTATGCCATCCATCCGCATTACGCTCTCGCAAATATAATAGGCTTCGTAGTCTCAATAATAGCTCTGCTAGGAAAATTGGAAAAAGTCCCATTCGATATTCCTGAAGCCGAAACAGAAATTGTAGCAGGGCCCCTCACAGAATATAGCGGTTGGCCATTAGCTATATATAGATTAACTCTTGATATAGAAATGGTGGTCGGCGCTGCTCTAATAGCTGCTATATTCTTCCCGATCTGGTTCGCCAAAAATGCATTTCTGGCATTCATCCTTTTCATCATAAAAATTTTCGTCGTAATTGCCATTCTTACTCTATTGAGAACACTATTCGCCAGGTTGCGTATAGAACAAATGCTTAACTTCTGGTGGAAATATCTTGCTCCAGCAGCTCTAATACAGCTTTTTATAAATCTAGTAATTCGTAGGTTGATCTAATATGGCAAAACCCGGAAAAATGTTACTTACTCTTCTGCAAGCTCTTGGCTTAAAACCAGCCACGGTAAAATATCCGTTCGTTAAACAACAAATGCCAGAAAACTTTAGAGGCAAAATAGCCTTCGATTACCAGAAATGTATCGGCTGCAAATTGTGTATGAAGGATTGCCCGGCTGATGCCATAAAAATAGAAAAAGTTGCAGATAAGAAGTTTGAAGCTATCTTTGACCTGGATAAATGCATTTATTGTGCACAATGTGTGGATTCTTGCCCCAAAAAAGCGCTGTCTGCCACATCCGACTTTGAGCTTGCCCAACTCTCCAGAACAAAACTTAAAATTAAATACGAAAACCCAGAAGCAAAAATTTCAAATGAACCTCAAACGAGCCAAACATCCTCAGAACAAATCAACACAGCTTCAACTCAAAAGACAACTTAGAACAAAAAAAAGAATTGCCTTTCTGGGGATAGGGCATCCCTTGCGTGGCGATGATGCTGCGGGCTTGTTCTTTATCCGCTCCCTATTAAGGGCTGTTAAATCACATCATAAAAAACTTAAACCAAAACCTACTCTATTTGAGGAAATAAAATTATCAAAAAATCGCTCCTTGCTCTTAATAGAAGGTGGCGCATCACCAGAAAATTATACAGGGCTAATCCGCAACTTTAAACCAGACTTTTTAATAATAATTGATGCTGCAGATATGAATACCCATGCTGGCACAATAAAAATAGTGCCCAACAAAAAAATAGCCTCTCTATATTCAACTTCAACTCACCGCATGCCACCAAAATTACTCATCCAATATCTTTCTCTAGAAAACCCACATCTCAAGATTCTCTGGCTCCTCATCCAGCCAAAAAAAGTTCCTCTCCTTTCTCAAACCATATCATCACCCCTCAAAACCACAATAACCAATCTCGCTAAATCCATTATCAAAACTATGACTTAAAGCCATTTTTCACTACCCGACACAACAAGTGTGTGTTGCAATGGGATCTGAAAAATTTTATATAGCCCCTCTAAAAAATCCATAGCAAATGAATAGTGAAAAAATAGTGGCTTTGATACTCGCTTTTCTTTGATTTCTGGACTAAACCATTATTGGGTTCTTCATGAAGGGATAATTGCAAATAACAGCAGAACCTATAAAAAGGTATGTAAGTTATTGCACTATAGTTTATCCTTATACTTTGAAAGGGATAGATCAGCCTAAAGGAGTTTTACAAGATTCTATTTTTCTTTTATGGTTATGTTTAGGCGAAGCAATTAAAGAGTTATAAGCCAAAAATACAAAGCAGGTCATAAATCTCCCCTCCAAAATTTAAATTTTAGATTAGGATTGACAGAGTTATTTTGTTTGACTATTTTATTGTGTTCTATGGCTTTTTGTTAAAAAGTTATTCTAAAAACAGGAGATGTTAATATGGTTGATGTTAGCAAAAATGTACGTGCTTTAGATGGAGTGTCTAAATTTATAATAATAGAGTTCGAAAGATTATTACTCCCCGGCGCACGTCTGTTGTATGAAGTTCTTGATGAAGTGCTAAAAGCAAAAAAGTTTGCCTTTAATGAAAACACTTTTAAACGTTTCTTTCACAATAACACTATCAAACATAACATTCAGCATTTATTTTTTGCTTTAGACCAGAATAATCCTGCTATTGATAAACTTGTTCAACAAATTACGGAAAATTATTTAAAGAAAATAGCGAATTATACAGGCAAATTTCCTGAAGCGCTGATAGAATTTATTAAGTCGGCTTTATCTGCAAAATGGCGTATTTTGCTTGTTAGTAAATTACCAAAGGATAATGTTTTATCATGCATTTCTAAAATAGATTATATGAAGCAATGTGAGATTCATACATTAGAAGATATCAATACTCCATATGTATTCACCACCAAGCGGCAATGGCAAAACATATTGCAAGCTAATAAGATAGCCCAGCCCAAATCGGTATTAGCATTGAGTGATAATGATTTCTCAATCAAGACGGCCATTGCTATAGGTCTAAACACTTTGGCTATTCCAAATGAGTATACAGTTCATCAAGACTTTATAGGTGCAGATATCATAGTTGAAGACTCTTACATGCCTTCTTTACAGGACTGCGAAAAACTTCTTACTCCTGTTGAATTTTTATAATTATGCCCACACAATTAACAAATGCTCGTTCTGGTACGTTAACCAGCCAGATGCGTTCTGTTGCTTTTAAAGAGCATAGAACGGAAGAAGATGTCATCAGAGAACTAGCAAAAGGCTATGCAGTATTGCCCTGTAATGTGCGTCATAAGTGGCTTGAGCCTGAGATCGTTGGCAAATTTTTTAGAACCAAAGTTAATGCTAACACAGGTTGTTCTGCTGAATGCTCATCTCTAGAGGGAGAAATAGAAAAGCTGGAAAAAGCAATAGAAGCTGGTGCAGATTTTATTATGGATTTGAGCGTTGGTAAGGATCTAGCTAAAATTCGCTGTGAACTCATTCATCGTTGCAAAAAACCATTTGGAACGGTGCCAATCTATGAAGCAGTATCTCGCGTCAATGGAGAAGTAAAGAAAATAACAAAAGATCTTTTGCTAGATGTTGTTCAGGAACAGGCAGAGCAAGGTGTGGATTTTATGACTATCCACGCCGGCATACTAAAATCGTATGTTCCTCTTGCCTTGAAACGTAGGGCTGGTATAGTTAGCCGTGGTGGCGCTATTCTTGCCGAATGGATGGTATCATGGAATAAGGAAAATCCTTTTTATGAAGGTTTTGACGAACTTCTAAAAATCTGCGCTAAATATGATGTAACTCTATCGCTTGGTGATGGGCTACGCCCTGGTTGCATTGCCGATGCAGGTGACACTGCACAGTATTCTGAGCTTAAAACTTTAGGTGAGCTTGTCAAAACTTCCAGAGAGGCCGGAGTGCAGGTTATGGTGGAAGGTCCCGGTCATGTTCCATTTAATAAGATAGAAGAACAGATAAAAAAAGAAGCGGAAGCTTGCGATAATGCACCGTTTTATGTGTTAGGTCCTGTTGTAACAGATGTTGCTGCAGGCTATGATCACATTAGCGCTTGCATAGGCGCAACTGCCGCAGCAACAGCAGGAGCAGCGCTGTTATGCTATGTTACACCTGCCGAGCATTTAGGACTACCTACGCCACAAGAAGTCTATGAAGGCGTGATTGCTTTTAAAATTGCTGCTCATGCCGCAGATATTGCAAAAGACATCCCAGAGGCCAAAAAATGGGATGATGAAATGACAGATGCAAGAGTTGCTTTTGATTGGGAAAAGCAATTTAAAATTGCGCTTGACGGCAGGAAAGCACGAGCCAGATTTGAAGAGAACTCAAAATATATATCGCCAGATAAAGATTATTGTACAATGTGTGGAGCAGCATTTTGTGCAATGAAAATTTCAAAGCGGTTACGTACTAAATAGCGCTTTACTTTCTCCAAAAATCTTTTTCAGCATACTTTCCCCTTTATATTTAAGAGGTAGAGCGCAACCAGCCATTGTTAAAATTACGGTTGAACAAGCTTGTGCTAATTTTTGGTTACATAGCCCTGCAAGATCTCTAAAATCACGTGCCAGTTTATTTTCAGGAACGATTCCCATTCCAACTTCATTGCTTACTATAATGATGGGTATTTCACAACCTTTTATAAAACTTGTAAACTTATGTAGCCTATTAAGAAATGCTTTTTCACCTTCCTGTAGCAACGAGTTGGTAATCCATAAGGTTATACAATCAATTAAAACGGCGTCTGTTTGTTTAGGGATGCTTTTTATGGCCTGTATGAGATCTAGATGTTCTTCTATTGTGTGCCATTTATGACTTCTCGCCTTTTGATGTAGAGTAATCCGTTTCCGCATCTCATCGTCTTGTGCTTGTGCTGTTGCGAGGTAAACTGGATGTAAAAAATTCGCTTCAACAAGTTGAAGGGCAAAATTGCTTTTGCCGCTACGTGCACCACCGAAGATAAATATAGGGAAAACGCTTGTTATATCAATTTTGTGTTTTGCGGATTTTCTGTTAGCCATTTTTCTATTCGTCTTAAAGAAGTTAGAGTATCATCATAATTAAAAACTTCAATTGTAAGTACGCCATGGAATCGGTTTATCTCCTTCATGACCAGATAAAAAACATCATCAGGAAGTTTAGTTAAGGATAGATGGTCTTTCCCTTCTGCTACACCATGAAAATGTACAACTCTTGCAAAACGCAAGTATTTTTTTAGATGAGAAGATAATTCCACTCCAAAAATAGAGAGGTGCCCAATATCGATACAAACGCCGAGTTCAAAATCATCAAGAAGAGCATCACACCAATGGAATGGGAAAAACAAATTTTCAAGGCACAACATACCAGGATCATAGAGCAAATCTACAAGTTCCTGCAAAGTTTCAGATGCATTACGTTGCCATTTAGAGATAGTCTCCGCATCAGCATTATGTTCAATACCCATAGGATGTAAGATATATGCTGTGGCAGGTGAATCTTTAGTGAGCCCAAAAATGTTTTTTATAGTTTTTACAGCATTCTTTCTTTCTTTGCGCTCTGGACTTGCAGGATGGATATCAACTGGTAGATGAACAGTAAAGGTAAGTTTATGCTGATAAGCTATATCATTGATTTTTGCCATTGTGGATGTATCTGGCAAAGAATTTGCCTTTTGGGATTCATAAAATGCAAGTTCAATATCATCCACAAAAGGAGCTAACTGCGCAACGTTTGTTAAGAAGTCAGCAGGATAAACATAGGATGTTACGCCGATACGGAACTTTTTTGGTTTTTCTATTTTTATTAGTGGGGGGTGTATTGATATGTTATGCATCCTTTTTTGTGATGTAAAATTTGATTGGTTCAAATTAGTTTGAATTTGTAAGTTTATTAAGCTCCTTTTTTAATTTAGCAGCATCTTCGTAGCGTTCTTCTTCAACCGCTTTTGCTATCTGTTGTTTAAGGAGTTCCACGGCAGATTGAGTTTTTGGTGTTTGTTCTTCAATTTTTTTATCAGCTTCAATTATAACTCCTGCTGCATCCATTACATGTGGAGCGATATAAATAGGGGCAACAAATCTCAATGCAAGAGCAATAGCATCGCTGGGTCTGGAATCTATCGTTGTTTCAAGCCCCTGATATTCAAGCACAAGAACAGCATAAAAGGTGTTATCTCTTAAATCTGTTATTTCAACTCTCTTCATCCGGCATTCAAGGTTATCCATAACGTTTTTAAATAGATCATGAGTTAGTGGGCGTGGAAGATTCTGATTTTCCAGCACAAACGCAATTGACTGCGCTTCTGGCGCACCGATAAATATAGGCAAAGTCCTTTTATCACTTGCGCTACGCAACAACACAGCAAAGCCCATATTTGAAAATACAACCTGCACTGAGTTGACAAGAATCATAAAAAACCTCTTGCAAACTGCACATAGCCTACAGTATTTGTATCGCTTTGTCCAGTAAAACAATGAAGCAAGATTTATCATTCAATTCTATTCAGAAGCAACTAAAAACTTTATCCGATGAAGCTATTGCTGCTAGATTAAAGACGTTTTTTCAGGTTAAAAAAGGTGGATATGCTGAAAACGATTTGTTTAGAGGCATTTATGTGCCTCAGTTGCGAGCCATAGTAAGAAAAACGGAGAATATATCTTTTAGGTTAATTTATAAATTGCTCCATTCAAAATATCATGAGGATAGAATGCTAGGATTGCTGTTTTTAATAAAGCTATATGAAAATGCTGATAATCAGAAATGCCAAAAAAAGATAGTTAATTTTTATCTTAAAAATATCTCCTGCGTTAATAGCTGGGATCTAGTTGATATTAGCGCACCTAATATTTTGGGCAAATATCTTTTAAAGAAGCATCGTAAAATACTTTTCAATATGGCTTATTCAAACAATATGTGGGAAAGAAGGATAGCCATAGTTGCCACATTGGCTTTTATAAGACAACGTGATTTTCAAGATGCATTGCTGCTTGCTGGGATATTGCTTCAGGATAAAGAAGCTTTAATACAAAAAGCTACTGGCTGGATTTTAAGGGAGATAGGCAAACGCGACAAACAATGTGAAGTAAGTTTTTTACGGAAGCACATAAAAATAATCTCTCCCATTACACTAAGTTATGCAACAGAGCGACTTGCCGTTTCAGAAAAGCAGGCTATCTATAAGCTCTATTATGAGCAAAAACGAGGTCATAGAGTTTAACTTTAAGTTCCCTTGCCACTACGGGGCACTTTGCCTTTAACAAGAAATAAAAGTTCTCCTTGCGATCATCACAGGTCTCAAAATTGCCTTGCCCTTTAGCTATTATGCAATCTGCTTGTTTAACTGAGGCAATAAAGTTTTTTGAGACTTTTTTCCAATTTATTCCCACATCATCGCTGCCTGTGGTTATGACGGGAACCAATTTTGTAAGCCCTACCATTTCTGCATCTTCGATAGTTGCATCGTTGATAATAGGAGCTGATTTAACCACAGCAACAACATTAACATTGAATTTTAGCAATTCTTTAACAAGCAATGTATCAAACACGATTTCACCTGAATTATCGCAAAGATAAAGAATGTTTCTTCCCTTCTTAAGTTCCTTTCTGAAATTTTTTATAGCATTTATAACGAATTTTTGTTTCATAATTTTCCAGAATTCACGCCTTATGTTAAAGGAATGTCCAGCTATTCCAAAGTCTATGATATTACCAGCTGCTGCAGCATGTAGCGCACCTTGAAGCGGATCGCTGGATTGCTTAATATATTTTTCAACTAATGGTAGAAGTTTTAATGCTTCTTGATTTGATGAATATTTTTGTTTTATGTAGGGATCTCTTATTCCGCAACTTCTTGCTATCATCTTATAAATAGGCTTTGAAAGTGCCGCAGGTGTTTCATTAAAGTTGGCTTTTATAGCATAGGCTGCAACTTTTTTTAATGCATTAAGAATAAATGCCTCATCTTTTGATAGGCTTTGCGCTGTATTAAAAGCCTGTCTAAACAGACAGAGGAAACATTCCGCTTTAGCTTTCATCTCTTATAAAGAAAATGATGGGAGCAGAATATCATCGATATTACGAATTATTCTTAAACTTGCTCCCCATGCCTTACCGTTGTTAGAGCCAAGTGCCATTAAAACCTCATATTTCATCCCATTTTTTGCAGAAAACGGCACCAAAGCTTTATCTTCTATTGCAGGATTAACACCTTCTGGGTCAAAGAAAATTTCTTTCCCATTAACCCATACTTTAAATGGGCCATCATATGCAAAAGCGAGTATAAGTTTCATATCTTCTTGGCACTCAAAGAAGAGCTTGTAATAGACGAGCACATCATTAGGTGCACAATTTAAGATGTCATTGTGTAAATCCCAGAACCATCCTACAAATTTTCTTTTTTTAAAGTTTAGTTTGTTGTGATCGGTTGGATATTTTAGCTTATGTAGCTTTGCAGCAGAAGGCTGTGGAGCACTCACAAAAACTTCTGAAGGGTAGGGAGTTGCTTTTATGGAATATAGTTTTTTCATCATTTTCCATATAGAGGTCTTTTTTAATTTATTTGTAACCGCTTTTTCTAACAAGAATGGACCAAACACGGGAAGAGATCTATCTTGTTCATCTGTGATATTGCAATAAGGGGCAAAGCCACCGCCATAATATAACGTTTTGCCGTCCACTCTATCACCAAAAAGATAACACAGCGCGCTATCGCCATCGAGGTCTATACGGTATACGTAAGAGGCACCTTGTAAATCAATAACCTGAAATCCAGCTGGCTCACCTCTTGATATCAGCTTGCCTGCCACGTTTTTATATTGCACTTTAATCACGGTTCCGCCACGCCCATCTTTTTGTACATATATTTTTTCTAGCTCTATAGGTGGCAGGATTTTCTCTGTTCTTGGAGCAACAAAATAATACATTGCATTTGCCATTCTTTTACCAAGTCTATGATGGCCAATGCCACTAATGTGGATTACATCATCCAAAGGTAAATCTATTGCAGGTACGACAACTAAATTCTTGATTTTTTCAGGCAGCTTACGCTGCTGCTCCTGAATGCTGTTCCAACAAGCAGCTTTTTCTATTTCTTGCGTTCTACCCAACACTCGCGCTATTTGCACAATAACAAATGGCAAATTGGGATCTTTAAAATCCTTACGCACTTCTTTTACAAATTCTATCATTTTTTTGCTATAGTTTTGAACACTATGTTCATCGGTTGTATCAGAACAGCCTTGATACCATAAAACGCCGCGCACCTTGCCACAGGTTTTATTGAATCTTCTTAACATAGCTCCATACAAGCTTTTTCCACCAAGATGCTTGCGATCTGGCGACCATTGCGCCATAGAAGTTCCACCATGCGCACAGGCAATAAGCCCTTGAGGAACTCCTTTGCTTAAGCGGTACATTTCTTTCCCAAAATCCACGCCAGGTCCAACACCAATTAGGCTCTCTGGTGGTTTTGTTAAAGGTGGCTTCCCACCTCTATGCACTTCATCAACTGCCATAGCTAATACATGCAATGGATCACAAGCTATGTCCCATTTATCTGTCATATAAAATGCTCTTACTGAAGGATGAGGAGTAGCTTTATCTTTAAGTAAGCCACAGCCTTCCATATTGGATTGTCCTGCAAGAATCCACACATCGCCGACTAGAACGTTTTTTACAATAAGCCTATCCATTTCTCTATTGGTAGACTTAATAATAAGTTCAATATCGTAAGGCCCTCCAGTTGTTAAACCAGAAAGCTTTGCTTTAAAAGTTTTACCATCAGATTTGCCTATAGCTTTGCTTGAAAAGTCAGGAAGCACCTTCCCATCCTTTTTAACCGTGGCAAAAAGCGTGCCTTTTATATTGCTTATGCCCTCAATTTCTGTATTGCATATTTCACCTTTATGGCGCTGAAGCACCATATTATCAAATAAGCCTTTTGTAATTTCCATTTTGTTTTATCCTTTCGCAAAAAAAGAAGAGATGCGCAGATAAAACCATAATTGAAATTATAAGTCAAGACGACTTACTTCCATTATAAGAAAATTGCTTTCTGTGGATTATCAGAAAATTTTATAAACAAAAAAATAATGATGCTTTTCCTATAAGCCACTAAAAAAATGCATGTTTTCTATGAATGGAAAAGAGATTTATCTCGGATACGAATCCTTTCTGCCTTCCACATGAATAATGGGTGAAGCGCATTTTCTATAAAGAGTTGGTGCTATCCCTTCAGCTTTACTGAATGCTTTTGAAAAGCTATGGATAGTTTCAAATCCGCATCTATAAGCTATTTCTGATATGTTTAAAGATGTGTTTTGTATCAGTTCTTTTGCAAAGGTTAGCCTGATATTTTGCAGATAGGTACGTGGAGACATACCGAAATGTTTTTTGCATATAAATCTAAAATGGCTTTCTGAGAGATCAGCCTTTTTTGCTAATTCCCTGACTGTGATTTTTGAATAGCCACCTGTTGCTATTTCGCGCGCTAGTTTTTCTAAAGTGGTTGCATAATTAATTGATTCTTTAGGAATAGGTTCTTTGCCGCGAAGTATTTCTGCAATGGCTTCCAATAAAAGCGCACTCATTTTTAAGGAAGAATATGGTTGCGCACGCATAGCCTCAAAACATATTTCACGGATTAATGCGCCAACTCTTCTATTCGTATGAGAACGAATTATACCTTTTAAGTTGGATAGAAAGGGATGTTCTATCTTTGGATGCATCAATGCACTTATTTCACTTAAATCAATCATTCCTTCAGGAATAGAAAAATCCCAGTGGCTCCTATCAGGTGAATAAATTAGATCGAAGTGAACATAGGGACAATGCATTGCAGGAGGAAAGCCTTCCATAATGTGTAATGTATTTGGTGGCACCCAGAACAAGTCGCCTTCTTGAACTTCATAGACTTTTTTCTCCAACTGGAACCTTCCTCTTCCTTCAGCGATATAAACAAGTAAGTAATCAAGGAGCTTTCTCGCTCCTATTCGCCATGCAGGTCGGTGACTATCACCGCAATGACGGACATATGGCTTAAGAATGGCAAGCAGGTCTGATCCCTTTTCCATTCCAGGCACTCTTTGTTGTTCTATATGAGCAGCTTTATCAGCGGTATGGATAAATCTTTGCCGTTTCATCCAAATACAAAATAAATGCTTTATGTTAGTTTTACAATATCTTTTTAACACATTTTTATAGAAAGGAGAGTCAATATGACAGATAAATGGATATGGAAAGGAAATGTGCAAGCAAAGCCAGACTTTAAACAATTGCTAAAAGTCCTACAAAAATCTAAACCAGATCGTCCAACACTGTTTGAATTTTTTCTGAATAATACGCTTTATAATATGTTAAGCGAGGGCATTAACGTTGTTACGCCAAATGCTGATTATGAACTTATGCTCAAAAAAATCTATGCATTTCGCAATGCGGGATATGACTATGTTGTTGTGCACATCCCAAATTTTGGTTTTCCTACTAAAGGGAAAGAGAAAGCACAAACCATATCTTTAAATGAGGGTGCAGTAATAGTTAATCGGGCAACCTTTGATGAATATCAATGGCTTGAACCAGAAAATGCGGATTATGGGATATTAGATTTTGTACAGAAAAACCTGCCAGTGGGGATGAAAGCAATAGTATGTTGCCCCGGTGGCGTGCTGGAAAATGTTATTACTCTTATGGGATACGAAAATATGTGCACTATGCTCGCTGATGATATAGAGCTTGTTGAAGATGTTTTTGAGAATGTAGGTACGCGTCTTGTGAGATTCATATCCATTGCAGTGAAACATCCTGTTGTGGGGGCAATCATCAGCAATGATGACTGGGGGTTTAAGAGCCAAACTATGCTTGCTCCATCTGATATGAGAAAACTTGTTTTCCCATGGCACAAGGAGATTGTTGCAGAAGCACATAAAGCAGGTAAGCCCGCCATTTTACATTCCTGTGGGAACCTGCAAGAAGTAATGGTTGATATAATTGATGTGATGAAATTTGATGGGAAGCATTCTTATGAAGATTCTATTGAACCAGTTGAAATTGCTTATGAAAAATATCATAAGAGGATAGCAATATTAGGTGGTATAGATGTCGATTTTGTTGTACGATCAAGACCTGAAGTAATTTACAAAAGAGCAAAAGCTATGCTTGAGCTTTCAAATAAGCAAGGATCTTATGCACTTGGCACGGGGAATAGTGTGCCAGAATATATTTCAGCAGAAAACTACTTTGCCTTAATTGAAGCCGCTATTGAAACAAGAAGATAGGGATAGAGTACGTAAAGAGTGGTTCAAGTTACTCATATCCAGATAATAATTCTTCAAAAATTGAGCGTACATCTTTTTGGCATTGTGTAAGTTCATTAATAAAAGTATCAACATTTGTATCTTTACCATAGAGTCGTTTTACAAAATCTCTTAGAAGCTTTTGGTCGGTTGGTAGTGAGTGAGTTTGTCTATCTTCAAAAAGTTGTAGGAAATGTTCAATACGGCGCAGCCAGTCATAATATGTGAGTAATTTTTGGGATATATCCTGTGGAATTATTTTAGCGTTTGATAGGAGCATTATGGCATTTCGTGTATTTTGAGTAAGCAACGCATTATTTTTTGGAGCATATATTAATTGAAGTCCTTGTGTAAGAAACTCAATATCACGGATACCTCCATAACCATCCTTAATATTTATGTAACCTTCCATTTGTTTTATACTAATTGCATTTTCACGCATTTTATGTATGTTGTTTATAATTTCAGAATTTTTATATTTTTGCGAAAGGAATATCGGCCTTATTTTTTCAATAAAGAGCTCTCCTACCTTCAGGTTGCCAGCCACGGGTCTTGCCTTTATAAGCGCTTGAATTTCCCATAAGCTGGCATCATTAAGGTAATAGTCTATAAGACTATCTATGCTATATACGATATTGCCTGCGCTACCGTAAGGTCTTAATCTAAAATCCACACGATATGCATAACCATCTGCCGTGTAAAGAGACAATGCTTTTGCCAACTGTTGCATAACTCTTGAAAAATATTGTATTTGGTGTGGGGTGGGGGATGCTGATACACCAAGCAGATCTATATCTGAACTATAGTTTAACTCGTTGCCACCAAGTTTGCCGAATGCCAAAATTGCAAAATCTTCTGAATTGATGGATAGGTTTTTCAAGATGTTTTGTAATGCGTATTCTATTGTGACTTCCGCCACCTTTGATAAATCTGTCGCAACATCTTCAAGTGGAATTTTAAGATAAATATCTCTTGTGCCTATTCGCAGTAATTCCCTATTACGAAATATTCTTATGTTTTTTAGATAAAACGATGAATCTAAACTGTGTAGTTCTTTAAGCATATCTTCTTTTTTACGGGCCGCGCGGACAATTTTGCTATCAGTTGCCCAATCAAAAAAAGAAGGGTTTTTTATAAGAGTATCAGCAAGAAATTGGCTTGAAGCAAGAATGCCGAGCAGTAGTTCAAATCTTTTTGGCTGAAGCAAAAGGAGTTTAAAATGTTCTTGCGGCTCTTTAAGAGAACTCACCAATCTTTCCCAGTTGTTTATGGCCCGGTCAGGGTCAATTGATTTATGCAAAAAGTCCAGCATCAGAACGGATAATTTATAAAAAGTTTGCTTGTCGTCTCCTGATGCGTTAGCTAAGTGTTTTATATTTTTAAATGCACATTGAACATCTTCAAAGCCTGCTTCAGCCAGCATGTTTTTGAATGGCTCAGGATCATTTTTGTGGGTCATTATCAGATCTACTATAGAAGCTGAGCTTCGTTTTTCCAAAAGATGTGTTAAGCCAAAATGTTTTTCAATAAAAGCTCTCACAAATGCGGAATAAGTTTCAAAATCCACTTTTAACTGTTGTTCTGGAGTAAGCTCATTCTTTTTTGCATAGCCCATTCTTCTTGCGAGGTGTAAAAATTCCAAAGAGCCTTCTTCTGGGAGAAAAAGATCTTGTGCCGAACCGCGTAGCATTCTTAAGCCATTTATGAGATGTCTGAAAAACTCATATGCTTCAACCAATGTTTTCCCTTCCTCTTGAGTTAAGACACCTATCTTGCATAGCACTTCAAGTGCTTTATGTATGCTTGGTGTTTTAAGTTCAGGCGAAGATGTGGCATGTAGCACTTGTAAAAGTTGCACATCATATTCTATATCAACCAGAGCACCTGCGCTGAACTTGGCATTAAATTTGCCCGGAATAGATTTTTCTAATATCTGTTTTTTTTTTTTTTTTTGAATGGCAGTGATATCTATAGAACGCTCATTATATATAAACTCGTCACGAATTCGTTCAATTCTTTTCCCAAGTTCGTAATCTCCTGCAACATATCTTAATCTCACCAGAGATAACCTTTCATAGGAATGTGCTGGTCCCTGTGGAGAATAATATTCACAAAAGCTAGCAAGACTGCAAGCAAGAGGTCCACTTTCTCCGTATGGTCTTAACCTTGTATCGATATGGAATATGCCTTCTCGTTTGGTTTTGATAATATCCTTAATCATTTTAACCATTAAGGAAAAGAATTCTGAGTTTTCTATAGTTTCCTTACCATCGGTGCTGCCATTATCTTGATAGATAAACATTAGCTCAATATCTGATGCGTATCCAAGTGCTTCTCCGCCAAACTTGCCAAGTCCCATAATTGTCCATGGCGTTTCAAAGCCGGCAACAGTCACAGGCTTTCCATAGCGAGTGATAAGTCCTTGGAATGCCAATGTGGCTGCGGCATCAACAACTGCTTCTGCCAGACGGGTTAATTTTGTTGCGAATGACCTAACGTCTGGTCTGGCTGCAATTATTTGATCCATATCTATCAGAAAAATTTCTTTGTCTTTAAAGAGATTAAGATCAGATACTTTTTCTTCAAAACTTTTGTTTGAATTAATTATTTTTGCAAGTTCGTTGCGAATTTCCTCATAGGAGTGGGCAAAAGGTTTTGATGTGATATGCGAATAGAACATTGGGATCAGGGTTTCATATTGCAATCTTATGAAATCTTCCCATAGAAAATCGCTTGCTCCGAGCAGCTTGGCAAGGTCGTTTAAAGCAAGAGGATTAGATAAAAGTTCAAAAAATTTTTCATCCGAGTGGAGTCTAACAATTTCTTCTGCCAACTGTTCAAAACGGCACAATGCGGCATAGGGATCGGGAGCATTAAACAATATGTGAATTGTTTTGTAAGGAGTGTAATGAGTTTTATTGATGAAAGCTTTTTATCATCAAGAATTTTTGAATTCTGGCTATCCAATATCTCTATTATATCTTCTATTCTGCCACCGTTAGTCCTTATTCTTACGTGCTCAATATTTAGTCCCTGAATGGCAAGTGCTGCACTTAAAGAGTACAAAAAGGCGGGGGTATCTTGAGATATTACCGT
>CAZBHO010000057.1:0-1674 GCA_964491945.1 uncultured Verrucomicrobiota bacterium
CTCTCTGTGATCTCTCAAGTTCTCTGTGGTTTAAAAATCGTAAGTCAAATTAAATTAGAAAAGGCTTAAAAAGCCACAGGACGAAGTGATCACCACAGAGTACACAGAGGCCACAGAGAAAAACACGGAGGAACGATTTAAAAATTTATGGTAGAATTTTAATATAGAGTTTTTTCTTTCTTCTCAGTGTTCTCTGTGTTTAATAAATCGTTACTCAAATCAAATCGGAAAAAACTCAAAGAGCCAGAGCACGAAAGATTCATCACAGATGACATGAGAGCTACAAAGAGAATAATAGAACAAGTGTTTGACAGTTTGGCTTTTGTTGCGTAATTTATTCAATGATTTTTTTCAAGCTTTTGGAGGTAATATATGGAACAGGTAATTATCATTGGTAGTGGTCCTGCAGGCTACACTGCTGCTCTTTATACGGCAAGGGCTAACCTTTCACCACTATTGTTTGAAGGTTTGCAGCCTGGTGGGCAACTTACAACCACAACAGAGGTTGAGAATTATCCGGGCTTTCCTGATGGGATAACTGGTCCTGAGTTGGTTGAGAAGATGCGTCGACAGTGTGAGAGGTTTGGCACAAAGTTTAAGTCAAACGAGATTGTTGCTGTGGATTTTAGCGGAAAGCCGCTTAAAGTTAAGGCGGATGATGAAGTATGGTATGAGGCAAATACTGTGATTATAGCCACAGGTGCCAGTGCCAGATATTTGGGACTTCCGAGCGAGCAGGCTTTGATTGGTAGAGGAGTTTCTGGGTGTGCCACCTGTGATGGAGCTTTATATCGTGGTAAGCGTGTGGCGGTTGTTGGTGGTGGCGATACTGCTATGGAAGATGCATTGTTTCTAACCAGATTTGCCAGCAAGGTGTTTGTTATTCATCGCCGTGATAAATTTAGAGCTTCAAAAATTATGGCAGATAGGGTTCTTGCGAATCCTAAAATTGAAGTGATATGGAATAGTGTGGTGGCGGATGTGCTTGATCCGCAAAAAGGTGAAGTGCTTGGCGTTAAAATTAGAGATGTTAAGACCGAGCAAGAGGCACTGTTAGAAATCTCTGGATTATTTATTGCAATAGGGCATGCGCCCAATACGGGAGCGTTTGTAGGCGCTGTTGATATGGATGAGAATGGTTATATTAAAACTGTTAACACCAAAACAAATGTGCCGGGCGTTTTTGCTGCTGGTGATGTGCAAGATCCGCATTATAGGCAGGCGATAACGGCAGCGGGTTCAGGGTGTATGGCGGCAATTGAGGCAGAACGTTATTTACAAATCTTAACTAAATAGAACAAAAATAGACAATGTCAAAAAATAACAAGCATCAAAATTGGCGAGATGAATGGCGGGTTTATAGGCGGCTTTTGACTTACACGCGTCCCTATCTTGGCAGGTTGCTTGTTGGCTGCTTATTTGCATTGTTGTATGGTGGGGCGAATACTGGACTTCTTGTGCAAGGTAGGAATGCTCTTTCAAAAATGTTCGGCAGCTCTATTCTGGATAGTGTTGTTATAGCTGGAGTGGCTTTAGTTGTTATTGCATTATTTAGAAGCATAGGCTCTTTTATTAGCGATTATTTTCTGCAATGGGTTGGCAATAGAGTTGTGTTTGATATGAGGCTTCAAGCCTTTGAGCATATTCAAGGGCTTTCAATGAGATTCTTTTCAG
>CAZBHO010000057.1:1691-14895 GCA_964491945.1 uncultured Verrucomicrobiota bacterium
AGTTGATTTCCAGAGTCATCAACGATGCAATGATGATAGAGCGTGCTGTTTCTGTGGTGGTGTGTGATCTGGCTAAAGAGCCTTTTACTCTAATTGGTGCTGTGGCTGTTGTGCTTTATCTTGATGCGCAACTTGCCTTTATTGCGCTTATCCTGTTTCCTCTTTGTATAGTGCCTATAGCGATGTTCGGCAGGAAAGTGCGGCGTAACGCCAGAGATGTTCAGGAGCGTCTTGCGGATCTTGTTTCCATTTTACAAGAAAATATAGCTGGAATGCGGATAGTTAAGGCATTTTGCACGGAGAAAAGGGAGCTGGAGCGGTTTTTTAATCAGGCAAGTAAGTTTTTCTTGCGGACAATGAAGGTAGCAAGAGATAAAGCTGCCATAGAGCCAGTGATTGTTGTGATAGCGGTTGCGGGGCTTGTTCTGGTTATGGCTTATGCCAGTTATAGGAAAATGCCACCACAGGATATTATAATTTTTGCTGCCGCAATGATGTTGATGTATGAGCCTGTGAAAAAATTGAGTAAGCTGCATCTTTCAATTCAACAGACATCAGCAGCTGCAGAGCGCATTTTTGAGATATTAGATACGCCACCAATCATAAATGATAGGTCGGATGCTATTGAATTGAAGCCACCAATTAATTTAATAACTTTTGATAATGTTTCTTTTTCGTATGAGAACGAAATAGTGCTGGAAGACATAAATTTTGAAATTAAGGCTGGTTCACGTATAGCGATAGTTGGCAGCTCTGGCGCAGGCAAGACCACTTTGGTTAGCCTTTTGCCGCGATTTTTTGATGTTTCAGCTGGCTCAATTAAAATTAATGATGTTGATATCAGAAATTATACTATCAAATCTTTGCGAAAGCTAATAGGGATTGTGACGCAAGAAACTTTTCTGTTTAACGACACTGTGGCAGCAAACATAGCTTATGGAGCGCCAGAGGCTTCAATTGATGATATACAAGAAGCAGCTAAAAAAGCAAATGCGCATAATTTTATATGCGAGTTGCCTTATGGATATGACACCATAATCGGTGAACGTGGCACCCGGCTTTCAGGTGGGCAGTGCCAGAGGCTTGCTATTGCCAGAGCCATACTTAAAAACCCACCAATTTTAATTCTTGATGAAGCCACCAGCGCACTTGATACGGAGAGCGAAAGGTTGGTGCAATCGGCAATAGATCAGGCGATGGAAGGCAGAACTGTTTTTGCAATAGCTCATCGTATATCTACTATAGTGCATTGTGATAGCATTATTGTGCTTGATAAGGGCAGAATTGTTGAAAGAGGCTCTCACGAAGAATTGTTGCAAAAGAATGGAATATACCGCCGCCTCTACGACCTACAATTTCAGGTGTAAGCATATTAAGCGCAATCGGGCTCTTTACGCTTGCGCAGTTGCACTGCTGGAATTTTGGAACAATAGAGAAAAAACTTCACCACAAGAGGACTTGAGAACTTTACGAAGAAGAAGTCAGATGACAAAAACTTTCACCACAGAGTTCACAGAGGGCACAGAGGAAGACATAAAGTAAAAATTAAGTTGGGGAGCTAATCAACAAGTATTATGGCAAAAATTAGCTTTCTAATTCTTTCCCTCTCTCTGTGCTCTCCCAAGCTCTCTGTGGTAAAACGAATCGTGAGGCAAATTAAATCGGAAAGAGAGACTTAAGAAGATAGATATCCCCCTGTAGAGAACTATCAAGGGTAAAAAACATGTTTTTTCTCTAAAAAAAATATCTATCCCCATTTTTCCTGGTGTTTTTACAGTACTTTAAGGGTAAAACATTTTTTACTGCATTATCCAATCCAATACTCTCTATCCTTCCTTAACAACGCAACCTGTTCCTTTATGTTTTGTTTTTATTAATGTAAGAGAATAGTTGTTTGCTATTTTATGGAGCTTGGCGTTTTAACCTGCGTAAATGATATTAGAAGAACACGTTCCTTATAGCAAGCGAATGGATCTAACAATTTTGCCTCTAATTCTTCTATCTTATCGGTGCGACCTTTCACGTAATCAAGCAGGCGAGCTTTAACTGTTTCCAGGCGAGCCAGTAGTCCACCATAGCGATGCTCCAATACTTCCCAGCCGAAAGGTTTGTATGTATTTAGCCACATAGTTCTGTGATAAATATGGAGTTGCTTTAATGCTTTGATTAAAGCGGGTATATTGTTTAAAGCTATCCTGGAGAGGCGCCGTTTATTGTTGTGTTTATAAGCTTGTTCTATGTTGCGCCGCAATGAAACTTTCATTGCCAGAACTTTTGAGATTAGAGCTGGATACTCTAATCTAGAGGAAAGTCCGTCAGTTTTTGATTTTTGGAAGAGGTAATTTGCTAATTTCTCATAATGTTTTTCCCATTCATTAGGTTTGAAGTGAGGGTCTAAGATGGCGAAAAATGGATCCTGCCATAACAATCCTACCGAAGTATTTGCATTAGTTATGCCTTTATTTGGAGAGCCAGGAACGGAATCTATCTGTGATGCTTTTACAAAGTCGCTAAAGTTGGCGTCTGTTATTGCGTTGAAATGTTTGTCTATTTCTTTTAATACAGGTTTTTGATTAAAGGTATGTTCAGCAAAATACTGGATGCCGGGCAATGCGCTTAAAATATCCACTTCCATTCCACCATCACCCCACATTGTCATAAAGACTTCTTCTATTTTTTCCTCTTTACAAGCAGTTATGGAAGCTTCTATTACTTTAAATGAATATGGCAGAGCGCACCATTTGTGAACCCATGTCCAGATGCCGCCTGCAAAAATTGGGGTTGAGCCAAGCTTCCTGTGGTTAGCTATCATTTTGCGATAAAAATCAGAATCTGTGTGGTAATAATCCCAGTATACCATTTCAACATCTTCAGGGATATTTTTGATAACCTCATCAGTGATTTGCCAGTTTAGGTCATAATAATCATGAGTTTTTGAACCGAGCCTGAAATACATATCGCTCCATATCATAGGTTTTTTCCCGAACTTTTTGCAGATATCCCTTACACGTTTGAGATGAGAGTTCATTATATCAAAAGGATTTTTTTCACCATACAGCTCTTTATATCTGCCTGTTCCTATGCCAAAAGCCTCATCCATTCCGATATGTATCCTGTTAGTTCGGAAAGGTTTTGTTGCAGCGGATATTATTTTTTCTATAAATTGATAGGTCTTTTCGTTATCTGCCAGTAAGACGTGTGGGGTATCTCGCAAATCAAAATATGGATCCCACTTTAAAATCTGTTCAAGATGCGCTAGAGTCTGGATACATGGAATCATTTCTATTCCGAAAATGGCTGAATAGTTATCAAGTTCTCTTAATTCCTTTTGCGTGAAAGCTCCTCTTAAATAACCGAAAAATGGTTCGCCAGGAACTTCGTAGGTATCTTCAGTGTATAGCATTATCATATTGATACCCATTAACGCCACTTTTCTTATTATATCTTTCATCACATCAGGCAGAATTACTCCGTTTCTGCTGCAATCAAACATTAGCCCGCGCATTTTGAATAAGGCTTGTTCTGTAAAATCAACCTTTAACAACTCTTTTTCGGTTAATGACATCAACTTGCCAAGCGCTCTAAATGCAGAAGAGATGTCAGTATATTTTATAATTATCCTGTCATCATTCCAGAATGCTTTTGCAGTGGGATTGGCTGAGGCTAGCTCTCTATGAAATTCCAAACGAAGAGCGTTTTTGTTCTTCTTAAATTTTTTCCTGTATGCTTTTGAAATTTCAGCTATGCCATTTTGCAGTTCTTTTGGTAGATGCGTGATTGTGAAACTTGCCATAACAGATTCCTCCTTTGTTGTGTTTTTTGTATACATTCTTATAAGACTTATTTTTTTTTAAAGAAAAAAAGATTGACATAATGTTAGTTTTTTAAAGAATGAAGCCTTAGTTGAAAGAGTAAGTCAAGTATTGGATAAACGGAAATCCGTGGAAGTCGGATGCGGTGCCGCCGCTGTAACCGGCTACAAACTCTTAAACACCACTTTTCTTGTAAAAGAAAGGGAAGGCAGAGTAAGGCTTGAAGCCGGGAGCCAGAAGACGTTGTCCAATATGCTCATCGGGCAAAGGCATGGTGCTTTTGTCAACTCTTTCGTATGCAAAGGAGGATGAGATATGAAGAATGGTAGTAATGCAATGCCTTCGGCTGCTTCTATGAGTGCGGCGAAGGCTTTTTTGTTTGTCAGGATAGCGATACCGCCCACAATTGCAATATCTTGTTTGTCAACTTTATCCGCTCAGCAAAGCACGAATGTTTTTTCCGGCAATGAACGTGAAATTGTGGTGAGTGCCTCACGAGAGCAAAATACGCAACGCAATATACCTTCAAGCGTAACAATTATCACAGCAGAAGATATTGCTTCTTCTCAAGTAAGAAGCATTGTGGAAGTTTTAGATGCAGTGGAAGGAGTTTATTTCCGTAGCACTTCAGGCGATCCTACGCAGGCAGAAATAAGTATGCGCGGGTTTGGTGAAAATTCACACGGCAGGGTGCTGGTGCTGCTTGATGGCAGAAAGCTCAATCAGCCTGATATGGCTGGAATAAATTGGACGATGATACCTGTTGATAACATTGAGCGTATTGAAATTTTGCGTGGCAGTCATAGTGTGCTTTATGGTGATTATGCTGTTGGCGGCGTGATAAACATAGTTACCAAGAAAAGTGCAAAAGAGCCTTCTGGAGCAATTAAAACTCAATTTGGAAGCTATGGCTATAATGAACAGCGGGCCTCTTTTGCCGGTAGTAAGGATGCATTGTCTTATTCTGCGGCTTTTGAGAGGAACCAGTCAAGCGGCTATCGTGATAATTCGGCATATTTGAGTTTAGGCGGTGCAGCTTCATTAAATTATGATCTTAGCGATGAGCATTCTTTAAGACTTTCGGTAAATTATAATTCTCTGAAGCAGGAGCTGCCCGGGGGGTTGACTTATGAACAAATGAAAGCCAATCCGCGTCAGAGCGTTAATCCTAACGATGATGCTGAAAAGAAAGTTGCCTTGCTTGATTTGGGTTGGAGCGGAGCAATATCCGATTCTCTTCTATCGGAAGCGAGCTTATTCTTTGGCAATAAAGAAACTGATACTGATATGACAAGCTGGTATAGTTTTTCGGAAGGCACAATAAATTCTATAGGCTTTACACCACGCTTTATTCTTGATGCAGAGCCTTTTGATAAAAAGAACAAGCTCCTCTTTGGTGTAGATGTTTATTATGATAGGCTCTCACTTGATAGGTATGCAAGCAGTACGCATTCAGATAAAACAGGGGATGCCACGCTTAATAAGCAAACAATAGGCGGTTATCTAAAAGACGAATTTTCTCTAACTGATAAATTGCAGATAGGTGCTGGAGCGAGAATTGAGCGATGTCATATTAGTGCCGAAGAGACAGTTGGAAAACTCCAGCTATTGGATCAGGGCATAACTCACAATGAAAAAGCGCTGGAAGCAACACTTTTATTTAAGCCTGTTGATGATGTTAAGCTTTTTGCAAAAGCTGGTTCGGTTTATAGATTTCCATTCGTTGATGAGCAGGTAAGTTATATTGGCTATCAAACCGATAAGCTATATCAAAATGTTGATTCAGAATATGGCTATGATTATGAGGCAGGTTTTGATGCAAAATTGCCTTATGATATCAATATGGGCGTAACAGCCTTCAGGTTAGATATGCATGATGAAATTGCGTATAATGCCGAAACCTATCGCAACGAAAATCTGGATGATACCAGGCATCAGGGGATAGAAACTTATGCTTCGTCAAGAGTGTTCGAAAAATTGTTTTTAAAAGCCACATATACTTTCACAAAAGCAGAATTTGTTTCTGGCAGTTTTGATGGGAATGATGTTCCGCTTGTGCCCAGAAATAAAGTTACTGGACTTGTCAGTCTTGATCTGTGGGGACACTTTGCTGTTAGCGCAAAAATAAACTATGTTGGCTCACAATATCTGGGCGGGGATAACGCAAATACTGGCAGAAAGCTTGATGATTACATAACGTTTGATACGGCATTAAAATACACTCCACCTATCACACAAAAAATTTTTATGGAAGGTATGGTGGGGGTTGATAATTTGTTTGATGAAAAATATGCAACCACAGGCTATAAAGGTTTTATGAAGGATTCTTATTATCCTGCGCCAGATAGAACTTATAAGTGTGCTATTGCTTTGAGGTTTTAATGAGGAATTTTTTTTCAAAGACTTTTGTTGAAGAGAATAGCCTGCTTCGTAGCTTAGGTATTTCGGCAATTTTGCATATTGCGCTATTTGCGGCTATTCTAAATTGTGGCAGACTGGAAAGTTTATCATATAGCGTTTTGTGCGGGAGTGGGGGACTGGTTGTGGATTATTGTTCTGCGGCAGAATTTATGGGCTTATCTGCAAAGCAACCTATTCAGGAAGAAGAGGCCACAAAAGCTCCTGTTGAAGATAAAACACAAAGCAAGATGGAAAAAATGGTTGTAGAAGATAAGCCTTATCTTAAGGATGAGAATAAGTTTTTTGCTGAATTGAGCGATGCAAAGCCTGTAGAGGCTGAGCAAGTTCAGCAGGGGCTCACTAAAGAACACAAGGATGAAATTTCACATAAAACGGTGGAAACTAGTGCTCAATCAGAGCAAAATAGAGAAGATAGTGCTCTTCCAGGAGCTAATTCAAGAATTGGCGCTATTTCTCAAAATGTGTCGGCAACTCCTCTGAAAATGGCTATTGTTCCGTATTATCCTATTGGTGCGAGAATGCGTGGTGAGGAAGGTGTTGTTAAGGTGAAGGTGTTGGTTGCAGAAAATGGGTCGCCATTAGAAACGATAGTGCTTGCTTCAAGTGGCTTTAAAGCACTTGATCAGGCTGCGGTAAAAGCAGTAAGCAGGGCAAAATTCAAGCCAGCTTATTCTAATGGGAAGCCAATTCGTTCAGAGGCTTTGCTTTCCTTCCGTTTCTGCCTGGAAAATTAGATGATGAAAAGATTTTCCCTATGTGTTTGCTACATAATTTTTATTGTCTCCCATTGTGTTTATGCTATTGATGCAGAAGAAAAAAGAAGAATAATCTCTCTTGCGCCGAGCATTACGGAAATTATCTGGGCACTTGGTGCAGGCTCAAATCTTATCGGACGCACTTCAGCCTGCGATTATCCACCTGAAGTTATGCAAGTGCCGATTATCGGAGCGTTCGGTAAACCCTCTGTGGAAAAAGTGATTTCGCTAAAGCCAGACATTGTGTTATTTGTGGATATGGAAGATAAAAGCATAAGTGATTATATGGCAAAACTTAATTTAAATTTGCACCATGTTAAATGTAAAAATCTTCCTGATATTCCAGAGGCTATAATGGAGATTGGTAGGCTTATTGGAAAGGAGCAGGAAGCCCAGAAACTTGCTACAACTATTATAGAAGATATTGAAAAAATAAAGCGGGAAACTGCTCAACTAGAAAATAAACCTAGAGTTTATGTGGAGATATGGAATGATCCTCTCACAACAGTTGGCAGAAAATCTTTTATTAATGAGCTAATTACCATTGCCGGAGGAAGCAATATCGCTGGCAATATTGAAAATGATTATTTTCAGGTTTCGTCAGAATGGGTAATAAAAGAGAATCCAGATATTATACTTTGTCTATATATGAGCAGAAAGGCTAACAAGGATTTGATATTAGAGCGCGGAGAAAGCTGGCAAATGATTAAGGCTGTTAAGCAAGACAAAGTTTTTGGTAATTTTGATAATTCAACAATACTACGGCCGGGTCCACGTGTTGTTTCAGGCATACTTGCTCTAAAAAAAATTTTTTCTCTGGATGTGAAAAGCAAATGAAGAAGAAGCGTCTTTTGGTTTATTTTCTGGTTTTGTTTATCGCATTTATAATTTTGATTTTTTCCGTGTTTGTTGGAGCTTCTGGAATTAGATTGCCAGATATGAGAGATGCCACCGAAATGGCAATACTTTTAATGCGTATCAAGCGAACGTTGTGTGGGTTTATTACAGGCGCTGCTCTTTCGTGCGCTGGATTGGTTTTTCAGACTGTCTTAAGAAACCCGCTAGCTGAACCTTATATTCTTGGAGTAAGTAGTGGTGCAGGGGTGGGGGCAGCGCTCGCTATTATTTTTTTTGGAGGTGCAATATCGTTGTTTGCTATTCCTGTTTTTGCGTTTATAGGTGCTGGCATTGCTTTTTTAACTGTTTTTTTGCTTGCTGCTAAAAGTGGCAGAATTGCCGTATATAACCTCATAATCAGTGGAGTAATAATCAGCTCGGTGGGATCCAGCTTACTGATGTTTTTGATAACTGTGCTCCCTGCGGAAGGTTTGCATACGGTTATATGGTGGATGCTTGGTAATCTTGAACCTACATCTGATAGACTGTTGTATCTGACAAGCTTTATAGTTGTGCTTTCATCGCTCTTGCTTATTCTTATGGGAAAAGAACTGAATGCCCTATCACTTGGCTGGGAGATAGCTCATTCTGTTGGAGTAAGAAGCCACCTAATCGTAGTGCTTGCCTTAACTTTTAGCACAATAATGACATCTGCTGTGGTTGGTCTTTCAGGCATAATAGGTTTTGTAGGGTTAATTATTCCTCATATCACCAGGGCGCTCATTGGCAGTTTGCATCATCGCTCAATTCCTTTTGCAATGATATTTGGTGGGGCATTTCTTACCTTCTGTGATGCTATAGGCAGATGGATAATTGCGCCTATTGAAATACCAGTTGGCGCAATTACGGCATTGTGTGGTGGACCCTTCTTCCTTTTCATTTTAATAAGAAGAAAGAAAGATAGCTGGGCTGAATGAGAGAAGAATTTGCAATTGAATTAAAGGATTTAACGGTTGCCTATAAAACTGGGTGCAACGTGCTAAGTGGTATTAATGTAGAAATTTTTGCTTCAGAATTTATTGCAATCATTGGACCTAATGGGGCAGGCAAATCAACACTTTTAAAGACTATATCAGGCTGGCTAAAAAAGACAGGCGGCACATTGAAAATTTTTGGTAAAGAGATAGAAAAAATTAGCAGCGCTTTCCGTGCATCTTTAATGGGGATGGTGCCGCAGTTTGTGGATATGCCTATCCCTTTGACTGTTAGAGAAATTGTGATGATTGGCAGGACAGGATGGATAAGCCGATGGATGGGGATGAGTAAATATGATGAGAAGTTGGTAAATGAGGCTATGCGTAGCACAGATACCTTTATGCTCGCAGATAAGTTGTTTAGTGAATTAAGTGGTGGTGAAAAGCAACGCGTGCTGATTGCTATGGTGCTTGCACAGGAGCCAAAGATAATTTTATTGGATGAAGCCACATCACACCTTGATATCAATCACGCAGTTGAGATAATGCAACTTATCAAGAAATTTAATAGAGAAAGGAAACTTACTATCCTTATGGCAAGCCACGATATCAACATGGCATCTCTTTTTGCAGATAGAATTTTTGTGATGCAGAATGGGAATATCGTATGTGGTGGCACTCCTTTTGAAGTTTTAACTGTGGCAAATATAAAGAGATTTTATAACTGTGATGTAGAGGTTTATCATAAAAACAGGCAAGTTTATGTTATGCCTGTCGTGAAAATTTAGCCTGCAAGCAGTTGTTCTATAAAAATGATTTTGGGCAGTTTTTTCTTCTTGATGCAGCTTTTTTTAGAGATTTATTTTATACTATTTCCGGGGACTTTTTCTGCGTTATGCTTCCAAAAAGCTCTTGAATATCGATTGTATCTTCCGTATGCATAGCAAGTTCTGCAAGATATCGGCAATAGGAAAAATCCAATTTCCGTATAGTCTCTTTTATTTCCAGAAGCTTATTCGGATTAACACTTAACTCATCTATCCCGAGTCCGATTAGTAGTGGCACAAAGAGAGGATCTGATGCCATTCCACCACAAATTCCAGCCCATTTGCCATTTTTATGTGCCACATCTATAGTGTGTTTAATAAGTCTTAAAACAGCAAGATGTGCTGGCTCGTAAAGATAAGCCACTCTATCGTTGCCTCTATCTATAGCAAGAGTATATTGTATTAAATCGTTTGTGCCCAAACTAAAATAATCGACATACTTGATTATCTTATCCGCTATTAAAGCGGCAGAAGGCACCTCTATCATTGCACCAATTTCCATATGTGGGTTAAATGGATACCCTTTTTCCAGTAGTTCTTTTTTTGCTTCTTCAAGAATCAAGTTTGCTCGCAAGATTTCATCAATGTTGCTTATCATAGGATACATTAGCTTAACATTGCCAAGCACGCTTGCTCGCAATATGGCGCGCAGTTGCGTTCTGAATATGTCTGGTTGAGCAAGGCAAAATCTTATAGCGCGCCATCCCATAAAGGGATTGGCTTCGTCCCACGAAATATCAGCGCTATTTAAGAATTTATCTCCACCCAGATCAAGTGTACGGATTATTACAGGCATAGGCGCCATACGCTTTGCCACCATAGCATAGGCTTCGTATTGCTCTTCTTCTGAAGGGAATACCTCACCTTGCTTGCTCATATAAAAATATTCTGTTCTAAATAGTCCTATGCCTTCGGAGCCGACTTTAATAACATTGTCAACGTCTGTAGGAACTTCTATATTAGCTGAAAGCTCTATCTCGTAGCCATCAAGTGTTTCTGCTGGTAAATCTCTTAATTTTAAAAGCTCATGTTCGCGTTCTTCTCTTAGTATCCGATAGGTTTTAACCTGTTCTATGCGCTCTGGCTGCGGATGAACAATTGCTATACCACGTTCACCATCCACAAAAACTGTATCGCCATTGTGGACCAGTTCGGTAATATTATGTAGCCCAACAACTGTTGGTATCCCCAGCTTAGTAGCAAGTATTGCTGCATGACTTGTTGGACTACCAAGATCAAGCAGTATGCCTTTAACCTTATCCTTGTTGAGCCCAACTATCTCTGATGGAGAAAGGTCAGTTGCAACTATTATGGTGTTCTCATCAGGCAAATCTGCAAAAACAGCTTTGCTACCAGATAGATTATTTAGTAGCCTTTTAGTTACATCCTGCACGTCGGCAGCACGTTCTTTTACGTAATCATCTTTTAAACGCATCAAGCTCTGAATAAAACCTTGTGATACATCTTTTAATACAGCTTCAACATTTTTTTTACGACTTTCTATCCCAAGAAACACACTTTCTATGAATGGCTTATCATCAAGAATTAATAGATGTAGATCAAATATGGAAGCCACTGCAGGGTCACTTTCTTTTTGCAACTGTTTTAGCTGCCTTCTGGTTTCTATTATCGCTGATTCAAAGCGCGCTATTTCAAGAGGAATTTCTTCATCGGCAATATCCCTTTCTGTGAAAGTTTCTGCATGGAGAGCTTTCAAATAAGCTGTGCCAAGCACTTCACCGGCAACGATGCCAATGCCTTTAACTATTTTTTCTTGCTTCTGATGTATTAGCGCTTCTCCTGGCATCATTCCTCCATAAACTTATTTTCAAAGAGCTTCGCTATTGCTTCCATTGCTTCTTTAGCATCTGGTCCTGCGATATGAATTTTAAGTTTGCTGCCACAGCTGGCTTCTATTGTCATTAACCCCATAATGCTTTTTCCAGAGACCTTTGCTCCACCTTTTTCTACCCATATCTCCGATTGGAATTTTGATGCAGTTTTTACAAAAAGGGCTGCAGGTCTGGCGTGTATGCCATATTTGTTAAGAATAGTAAATTCTCTTGTAAGTTCCATTATGAACTTTTACCTCTTTCTAAAAGATGTTTCATAAGTTTAACATCAAGTTCTTTTGCGGCATCGTGCCCTAATTTTAGCAGCTTATGGTTCAGTGCCGCAACTTCTATCATATTTGCAAGTTCACGCCCTGCTGCTACAGGCAAAACGATATGCGGAACATTAACACCCAAAAGCACTCTGGTTTTTTGAGCCATACTGATATCACGATTTTCTATGTTTTCAATGTCATCGCTGCGCTTTAACGTCACAATCATATCAAGTTGTTTTTCATCGCACACTGATCCAACTCCAAAGAGGCTTGGCACGTGAATTATTCCAACACCTCTTAGCTCAAGGTGATAACGTGTGGTTTCAGGAGCATATCCTATCAAAGTGCGTTCACCTGTTCTTTTAATTATTGTGACATCATCTGCAACCAGTGCGTGCCCTCTCATAACCAGCGTTATGGCTGCTTCACTTTTGCCTATGCCGGGCACTCCTTCTATTAGCACTCCCATCCCCTTAATATCAACCATCGTGCCTTGCACATATTGCGTTGGCGCTGCGATATTTTCCATCACGAGTGTGGCAGAATTGATGAATTCTCTCGTAATTAAAGGAGTTCTAAAGATAGGGATTCTATATCGCTTTGCCATTTCCAATAGTTCAGGATATGCTTTCTTGTTCCTGCAAAGGACAAGACAGGGAATTCTTTTTGATAGCAGCTCTCTAAAACATTCTTTGCGCTGATGCTCGTTCTTGCTGGCAAGAAAATCATATTCCGCCATACCAAGCACTTGAATGCGGCGATGCGCAAAGTGTTCATAAAAACCAGCAATGGCAAGAGCAGGGCGGTTAACAGTGGTTTCCTGTATTATCCTTCCCATTCCACCATTTTCAGCAAGAATCTCTATCGGAATCTTCCCTCTTGCCTGCAAATAAAACTCTTTTACTTTAACACCTTTAGACATTTTGTGCTTTATTTCTTAAAGCGTCTTATCCTTCCTGTGTTAACTCTTTTTCAAAATCAGATAGACTTGTCCGGTGATCTGCACCTTTATGGTCTATCCTTTTTTCTCGCAACTTATTGAGTTGCCTCTCAATTTTATCGGATACCTTATCTATAGATTTATACATATCATCGGATTCTTCTTTCGCTTCGAGCTTGCCGTGCCTTTTAACGGAAACAACCACTTCTGCAATATGTCTGATCTTTTCAATATCCAATATAACATGACAACTTTCCACTTGAGGAAAATGTTCAAACACACTGGAAAGTTTCTTTTCAGCATATTCTTTCAGTGGCTCCGATATCGGCATGTGCCGGAAGGTAGTAGTAATGTTCATTGTTCTCTCCTTTTTTTGTTGTTACATACTGAATCTTGGTCCCAGATATAATTCCCGACTTAATGGGTCATCTATCAGGAACCTACTTGTTCCTTCTCTTAAAACTTTTCCTTCACAAATGAGATATGCTCTATCAACCACAGTCAAGGTTTCTCGCACGTTGTGGTCTGTAA
>CAZBHO010000058.1:0-4676 GCA_964491945.1 uncultured Verrucomicrobiota bacterium
AAAAAAGTAGAGCACAAATAATAGTAATCCAGCTGTAGGAATGCCATTTACAACAAGTTTCCAATCTCTGGAGAGAAAGACAGGTATAACTCCAAGCGCCAGCAAAACCACAGGTTGACAATTTGTAAAAGTGAGTCCAGCTAAAAAAGCTATCCAGTATAATAACTTGTTATCTTCTGGCTTTTTCATCCACATATAGAGCACAGTAAGTATAACTGCATGCATAAAAGCATTGAGCGTATAAACTTCTGCAATGACAGCCTGTGACCAAACAAATGGCGTAAAGGCAAGTAAGAGCCCAGCCGATATGCCGCTTATACAGGCGATGAGCTTTTCTGTGCCAGTTGGATCAAGATTTTCTTCAAAACGCCGATATCGCAAAAGGTCTAACCCAGAGCGACTTACCAGGAGTGCAGTAGTTGCACTTAATAGTGCACCAAAAAATCCTGACATTATGTTTATTCCATAGGCAGGATTTGGATAACCATACATTTTAACAAAAAAGAAGATACGCGAAAAAAGCCATGCCAGTATTGTCCAGAGTGGATAGCCTGGCGGATGTGGCACGCCAAGATGGTCTGCGGCAACGCATAGTTCACCAGAATCTTCAAGTGTCACACTCGGAGCTGACGTATAGGCAAAAATTGCCATTGAGATTACAAATGCAACTATAAAGGCAAGCCAATCGTGCATATGGAACAAGCGTTCGGCAGTCCTTTGTGATGCGGCATTAGCTGTATTGGTTGTTTCGAATAACGTTGTTCTATTTTTGGTTTTCTGTTCCTGATTACTCATAATATTGTTTCACAATACACAGACAAAAACAAATCAGCTCAAACAATAGCGATTTTATTTATTAGGTCAATCGCTTTTTTTTAGTGTTTTAAAGTTGGTGTTTATGTTTTTTATGGATAGGGAAGGAACGCGCTTATCTGATTGTTTTTAAGTTATCTATAAAACGAATATGCTCTAACTCCAATTCGGCTAGCAGGGATGCTATTTTTTCTTTATCTGGCTCTTCTTGTGAACAGTATTTTTCAATTTGTGCCGCCTTTTCTGCAATAAATTGCGCCGACAGGTTAGAAGCGCCTCCCCTTATTTTGTGGGCTTCTTTTCTAATTCGTTCTATGTTTCCTGCGGCTAATAGACGTTGCATTTCGTCAAGCTGTATTTTAAGAGTTGAAGCAAAGGCGGTTAGAAGTTCTTTAAATAAACTCTTATTTCCAGCAAATTCTTTAACCATTCTATCAACATCTAAAATTTTGCATTCCTTTTGTTGAACTTTAGCGTCATTATGATCTTGTTGAATAGTTCCTTCCGCAGGTATAATGGAAGAATAATTTCTTACCCATTTAAAGAGAATGTTAGAAAGTTCGTGTAGTCTTACAGGTTTATGAATCACATCGTTCATTCCGGCTGCCTTGATTTTTTCAAAGATATACGAATGAGCATCTGCTGTTAAGGCGATTATTGGGGTAGTAGTATTTGGTGAATTTCCACATCTTATTTGAGATGCAACATCATATCCGCTCATTTCAGGCATCTGAAGATCCATAAAAATGATGTCAAAAATATGTGATGCCACCATACTTAAAGCCTGCATCCCATTGCTGGCTATATGAGGAACTGCACCGATTTGCTCAAGTTCACGTCGTAAAACTTCCTGATTTGGTGGATAATCTTCGACGATCAGCACGAGTGGTTTTGCTTTAAGATGAGTTAATACTTGAGACCTGGTTTGCGTTGATTGTTGCGGGGTAGCTCCAGCAAGTGTGTCAATAGGTTGTTCTAGATATGGGAATTGCAGTTCAAAACAAAAAGTAGTGCCAGATCCTACTTTACTTTCGAGTTGTAGTTTCCCTCCCATCATTTCAACAAAATAGTTTGCGAGATAAACTCCAAGTCCGCTACCACCGTATTTGCGTTTAATGCTAGTATCTGCTTGATAGAATGGGGAGAAGATATCCTTTTGCTTATCATGAGGAATGCCGATACCTGTATCTGAAATGTTATATTTTATAAGGCAGATTGAATTTTCCTTTTTGAGTAAAGATATTGCTAAAGTAACTTTGCCTTTTTCTGTGAATTTAACGGCATTAGTCAGCAAGTTCATCAAGATCTGCCGCAAACGGATGGGATCGCCGTTAATTACTGGCGGAATATTCTCATCATAAACTATAACGAAATCTAGCTTTTTGCTTTCTGCTCTTATACGAATGGCAGGCTCTATCTCGTTAATAAGATTTCTTAAAGAGAAAGGCATCACAGCTAGAGCCATTTTGCCTGCCTCAATTTTTGAAGTGTCAAGAATGTCTGTGATAAGGGCCAAAAGGTTTTCTGATTCTCGTAATATATCCCTTGCATTCTGTTTGGCTTCAGCAAGAGATGAGGCGGTATTTATAAGATCTGCGAAGCCGACAATACTGGTAAGTGGCGTACGTATTTCATGAGAGATGTTTGCTAAGAAGTTGGTTTTCATTTGACTTGCTTCTTCAGCTAACAATCTTGCTTCTTTTAATTTCTCTTCCATTAAATATCTTTCAGTTAAATCCACAAAAGAGATAATAATAGAGTTGGTCTCTGGGATAGTAGAGTGCATAGCAAGCAGGTGACGGGTACCTTTTAATGCTGAAAAACTTACAGGGTGTGTTGCTGTTTCTTCGGTATCTAGCAAAAGTAGAGGCACATCTTTAGGTTCAAAAAAGTTTTTTATATTATGCCTTAATACTTCACTTATCTCACGTCCTATCATTTTTATAAATGCATTATTGGCAAGTTCGATCGTCCCATCTTTATTAACTAACACTGCTGGAGCTGCAGAATTGTGAAATACCTTGCGATAGCGTTCTTCACTATTTTTAAGTTCTTCTTCTATGTGTAATCGTTGTAAAGCATTAGAGAACACTTCTGAAAGAACATTTAGGATGTTGATTTCGGTATCTTTCCATCCCCTTGTAACAGAAAAAGAACATAAGCCAAACACGCCAAAAACACCACCTCTATACTCTAAAGGTATAGCTACAAATGAACTTATGCCGTTTCTTGCTATTAGCCCTAAGAATTCAGCACTTGATTGTTTGCATTCTATATCTTTGTTATAAATAAGCATTCCATTGGATTTCTCTAGTTCCACAACAAGCTTTTTGTAAAAAAATATATCCTTTATTTTTGCTGCATCAAAAAGAGATGCCTCATATAATTTTTCTGGTGAAAGTCCTGTGTATTTTTCAAACAGAAATGCATACTCAACTTTTAATGCAGATTGAATTTTTGAAAGCGCGTCTTTAATAACATCTTTCAGATTAGCAGAAGATGCTTTTAAGAAATTTGATGATATATGACGGGTCATTTTTTCAAGTTCGGTAATTAGCTTGATGGCTTCTTCAGCTTCTTTTTGCCTTCTGATATCTACAATGCTTTCTACAATCAAATCTTGTTCTTTCCATTTAATTATTGAAGCATATTTAAGAATAGGGATAGGCTCTCTTTTTGCATTTAATAAAACTCTTTCACCAAGATTATTTTCCTGATGCAAATCTACTATCGGACATTTGTTCTTTTCTGCAGTACACACAAAATCATAACAGGTGCGCCAGCATATTTTCTCCTGTGGTAAACCTATAAGTTCTTGTGCAATTCTATTAGCAAAAAGAATGGTATGCCTTTTAGGTTCTATGATTAAAATCCCAACATTAATACCGTTAAAAAGTGCACGTTGATATTTTTCGTTTTCTTCTAGCATTTCAGATCGTTCCTGAATGGCTTTTATGAGACTATTAAATGCCTGCTGTAGTTCGCCAATTTCATCATCGGTTTCAACGTGAATTTCCTTACAGATGTTTGGCTTATCGGCAATTTCCTTCATCTGTTCAATAATTTTTGTGATCCTTTGCGTAATAAACTTATGTGTTAAAATCAAAAGAACGATAAAGAAAACTGTTCCTATGGTAATAATAGTGACAAAAACAAATCTAAAGGTCTTTTTTGCATGGATGTTAAAAGGACGTTGGAAAGTAATCTTAATACGAAAAAGAGGCTGCCCCTTCAGGTCGTTGATCATTAATGACGCTTGTTGATGAGCGTCATCTAATGCAGTTATTTTAATTTGTTGAGTATCACCTCCAGAATAGACTTGTAGTTCTACATTCTGCTTTATTAAAAGTTTAAGTTTTTCTATAAAGTTGGTATTAAGAATACCAACAATCATCAATGCTCCTCCGTATTCCTGGTCATTTATATTTTTAAAAATTGGATGGGATGTAACGATAAGAAGTGTTCCGCTATTATTTAGCCTCATGAATCCTGAAAAAGGCTGCTTTTCAAGCGTCTTTTGTGAAAGGATGCCCCCTTCAGCTAATATGTCAGCATAGATACCTGCAGTGTTATGGATAACAGACTTACTATCCTTATTGTGAATTACGCAATAAATCAATTTACCGTTCTGGTTAAAAAAAGCCATTAAATCCATATTGATGTTTAAGAATACGTCTAGTGTTAGATTTTTTTGGATATAATTTTTGTCGAGGTTTTTTACAAAATTAAATGTATCTTCCCATATTCCCCAGTCTTTAACAAACATTTGATATGGCTCAAAAAATGTGTTGATAGCATTTTTTAGTAACTCAATTTTTTCATTTATATCTTTTTGCTCCAGTTCGTTAAAGCTCGCTTTAAGA
>CAZBHO010000058.1:4745-12299 GCA_964491945.1 uncultured Verrucomicrobiota bacterium
ATAATGCTGTTCTGTGAGTAAGTTTCATATCTGCTACTTTCTAAATATCAAAACTGGATAAGCCAACAACACACCGAGATTACTAGAAAAATTTTGTCTTTCAGGATTCCACCAATAAGCCATTTTTATCTCTGCCCAATAAGCAGGTTGAGCCACTAAAGTATTTTTGAGTTCAGGAAGCTTTATTACTGCCCATTGCCATCTTCCAGATGATACAACTGCTTGCAAAGATTCCGTCATATTTGTTATTACAAAGTTTATATAATTTTTATCTATCTTATCAATTATCGGCACATAACAGAAGCACCACAACTCTGGTTCTTCACCTGATGCAAAAGCTGGTAGCGCAATCGCAGAGTCTGCTTTTGTCCATCTGGCAGGTAGTGGTTCTTTTGCTTTTTTTATTTCGCCGCCATCTGGCAAGATGGAAATAAGTTCGTTTCTTCCTTTGTGGGCGATTATCTGTGTGAAAAGTAATGGCGTTTCTGTAAAGAGAGCAGGTGCTTCTCGTATTATACCACCAGGCAGAGGATAAAAATACCAGTTTTCTGCAATTTTAACAGGTGGGGCAGTTCTGGCACCAGCGCATCTTAATGGTTGTGGAGTGCAACCTGAATAAGAAAATACTACAATATCAATCCTATCTGGAGCAAATGACGTCAATTGATCTTTTATTCCGTTTAGCAAACTGATATGCTTATTGCTATCAACAAAAGCTCCATAAATTTCCCAACGCGCATAATTAAACTTATCAAAATTTAATAATCCAACATTGCCAGCGCCAATCTCTATTTGTGAAGAATAAAGTCGCATAGGATGTTTTCCTTGAGGTTTAAATGCCTTTAGTGAGTTTGCTTCTGTTTTTAACATTTCAAAAAGTTTTAAATCGATTTTTACTTGCCCTATATTGCGGGGAAAAGCGTTGCCAGCGCTTTTTACACGCTTTGTGGTAAAAACAGCGTTTGTAATAGGGTTAAAAATAAAATCAGGATGCAATGGGCTCTGGAATGGCGTAAGGAAAAATGCTTTATAAGAAGGCATATTGGACATAATTTTTGCCCATTCCTTTAATGGCGCTCTATAATCATTTTGCATTTCATTATCTATGCTCAAAGTTGGAATACCGGCTATGTGTTCAAGTGGTGCTGATAAACGTGGATATTCAGATAAAAGTATGCCATTGGCTCTCTTTATCTCTTCTGCAAAAGTCATTAGAAAATTAAGTAGTCCTTTATTTTCTGTTATAGTGATTAAATGAGTTCTGCCATAAAGTTGTAAGGCAATAATGATTATCACAATGAAGTAAGGCGCATTTTTCATTTTATATCCCCATCTCTTCTGAAGAGTTGTGGAGAGGAATAGTGCAAAAAAAGTGAGATAAATTGTGAAGAATGGCACGAACGCAATCATCATATATCTACTCATCATAAAGTTTTCTATTTTGCCCATAAATAACAAAGATGGTAGTCCTATAATAAACAATATAATTGTGATGTTTCTTTCAGGTATAGGTGAAACTATCGAAAAAATGAGCCCTACCAAGGCAAGCATAACCAAAACAGGGTTGAGCATGTTCATTACAGCAGGTATGTTTGTTAAATATATATAATGTTCAACAATTCCCTTTTTAAATAATGTACTTTCTGGATAAAGCCAATTGATTAACCAGATGAAGATAAATAGAAAACTTATGAAAATGGTAAATGCAACTGCTAATTTATCACTAGTATTAACTTTTATAAGGTCAGTGTTTTTTAATACTTTTTTGACTGTAAGACTTATGATGAAAATACAGATTATACCGATGGCAAGGTATTCAATTTTATCATAAAGAGGTTGAATAAAGCGAAGTGTGTTGTAATAATCTGTTATATATTTGGTCTGGAACACATAACACCCCAGTACACCAATGGCGAGTATAGGGTAGAAAATAAAAAAGCTGTATCCTGCCAGAAGCATGATTAGAACAAAGGTACTTACAGCTAGTACATATATTAAAGCCGTAATGTGGAAAAAAGGTGCAATTAAAATTGCTATTGAGCCAGAGATAACGTCGTAGATTTTTAAAAAGCCCTTATTCTGAATGCTATTAAATAGTAATGCTGTTCCTGCAATCAACATAAAGGCAGCAATAACTTCTGGTCTGGCATGACGACCATGCCATATAACAAATGGGTTCAGGATGTATAATAGGAATGCCACAATTCTCCAAAAATAGCTGGCTTGTGGCAGGGTTATCTGGATTAATACTCCTATCGCTATCGCGCACATAATTGCGAATATTGGCACAACATAGAGAGCAGCAATCGGATCATTTTTTAAAGAGATAGCAAAGCTCATCAGAAAAGAGTAGGCTGGTTGGAAGTGCGGACCTATCAAGGCGGTGGATTCGTTTCTTATCCACAAGCATGCATCTTTTGTGGTGCCAAAGCCAGCTTTGTGTCCTATGTAAAAATTACTTCTTACGTTTTGATCCACCTGACTTAGCAGTGGATCAATATAATAGATGTGTTGTATCCTATTAAAAGTTGCGGCAGAATTTACATATGAACCCGGGTCTTCCCCACCAAGGATATCTTCGTGTGGGCGCATAAAAAGAAAAAATGCGATGGTAAGTAATACTATGAAGGTGAAAATAGGTTTAAATATATTGGATGAAGAATTATTTGTAGCATGGCTTTTCTGAAAGCAAAAGATATAAGATACCCTTACAGCTATCAATATGGCTATTATCCACAATACAATGCTGATTGTCTTTATAATTTTTGCTACTAGTTCTGCCGGCATAATAAATAAAAATCAATTCTTGAATTTACAATATACATTGTTAATCTACTCAAGCAATGAAAATTTTAATCACAGGAGCAGCAGGATTTATCGGTTTCCACACAACAAAAAGGTTGGCGGAAACAGATAACGAGGTAATAGGGCTTGATAGTTTTAATTCATATTATAGCGTGGCCTTAAAACGCGCCAGAGCAGCAGAGCTTGCAAGTAAAAAACTCTGTGTTGTGCTTGAAGGCAATTGCTGCGACTATAGGTTCTTATCGGAGCTTTTTAAACGTGAAGAACTGGATGTTGTTTGCCATCTTGCTGCACAACCAGGTGTTCGCTATTCTTTAAAAAATCCTTTTGCTTATCAGGAAAATAACGATCAAGCATTTTTAAATATTTTGGAAGCATGCCGCCATTCAGAAAAAAAGCCTCGTTTGATCTATGCTTCCAGTTCTAGCGTCTATGGAGGAAACACCAAACTTCCTTTTTCAGAAGAAGATCCTGTGAACACTCCAATAAGTCTATATGCTGCAACAAAGCGTGCAAATGAACTGATGGCTCATGTGTATTCGCATTTATTTTCCCTGCAGACTATAGGATTACGTTTTTTTACCGTATATGGACCGTGGGGCAGACCTGATATGGCTGTTTGGCAATTTACAGAAGCTATGTTGCAGAATAAGCCGATAGAGGTTTTTAACTTTGGCAGGATGAAACGTGATTTTACTTTTATTGACGACATAGTTTCAGGAATTGTTTCTGCAGTGTTTAGCCAGAATTTGGAAAAATATGAAATTTTTAACCTGGGCAACCATAAACCAGAAGAGCTTTTGACGATGATAAATGTGCTTGCTGATGCACTCAATGTTAAGCCAAATCTTATTATGAAGCCATTGCAACCAGGTGATCTGGTTGAAACATATGCTGATATTACAAAGGCACAAAAGAAGCTGAATTTTCATCCATCAACTCCTATAACCAAAGGTCTGCCACTCTTTGTGGAATGGTATAAGAGATATCACAATATAAAATAATTTTAAATGCTATGTCATTAAAACAAGATATTTTGGATTTTTTTCAGCTCTTGTTTAGTAAAAAATTCACTGTATTCTCTCTGGCTCTGCAGGATATTAAGAGGAGATATGTTGGTTCTTTTTTGGGCTTTTTATGGGCTTTTGTTCAGCCTATTGTAATGACTGTTATACTTTGGTTGATAATGGGTATTGTGTTTGCAGCAAGAGATATACATGGAGTGCCTTTCTTTGTATGGTTGCTTACAGGAATGGTTGTATGGAGCTTTTTTGTGGATGCCATAAATAGTGCTGCTAGCGTCTTTAGGGAATACGTTTTCTTAGTAAAAAAAATTCAATTTAAATATGTAGTTTTGCCTTTCATTAAAGTTTTATCTGCATTAGCAGTACATATTGTCTTTATAGCATTGCTCATTTTTGTTTTGTTTTTAAAAGGGATAAAGCCTGATGCGCATTGGGTAGGCATCATTTATTACCTCTTGTGTAGTCTCGTTTTTCTTACAGGAATTGCGTGGTTGGTCGCATCGCTTTCTGTGCTGTTTCCTGATATGCCACATATAATAAACGTCTTGTTACAGTTTGGCTTCTGGCTAACTCCAGTATTCTGGTCGCCTGAAATGTTGCCACCTCTATCGTTTTCCAAATTGATTAGTTGGTTAATAATGTTAAATCCTATATCTTATATAATAGAAGGATATCGTGCTAGCTTGCTATATCAGCTTCCAATCTGGATGAATATAAGTAATATAATCTCTTTTTGGAGCATAACCTTAATTATTTGCTTTCTTGGATTGGGTGCTTTTAGTCGTTTCAAAACTCAATTTGCTGATCTGCTCTAAAATGAAGGCTTTGGAAGGTAAATTAGGAAGAATTTTTGTGCTTCGCTTTGAAGAGAATGAGATTCTCCCAAAAGCCATAGAAGAATTTGCTAATAAGAAAAGAATAAAAGCTGGCATAGTCTTTATAATTGGTGGAACAAAATCGGGAAAACTTATCACCGGTCCAAAAGAGACAGAAGCAATTCCAACGTCAGTTATAGAAACATCTTTTATCTCTGGTAGAGAAATGTTAGGAATAGGCACGCTGTTTAAAAATGAAACAGGAAAAATTTCCTTACATATGCATATTGCTTCAGGCAGAAACAAATCAACATTTACTGGTTGTATCCGTAAAGGCATAAAGGTTTTTCTTATTGCGGAAGCTGTTATATTTGAAATTAAAGGAATAAAAGTAATACGGAAAAAAGATATTTATACAGGTTTTAATCTACTTACACTTGTTGGAATGGGAAATTGAGGAATAAATGTTAGTGCGGATTATAGCAAGCTTTCTGCCAATGTTTTTATCTTTCCTTTCTGCCTCGCTTATCTTTCATAAAACGCCTATAACTACCGATGAAAATAGCTATTTATTTCAGGCAAACATATTTAAAGCAGGGAAACTCAAGTTGGATTTTCCTACAAATGTTCCTGCTGAAATACTCTGGAAGAGGATGATAATTCTTGATGATAAGGTAGGATGGGTCTCACGTTATCCACCTGCACACTCTTTATGTCTTATTCCTGGCTTATTGCTTTCTGATGCAAGATATAGCGTCTATCTGTATTTTTTTTAATGGGTTCTGCTCAACTGCTTGGAGCTCCACCAATTGTTGTTGCAACGTTTCTTATTCTATCTCCGTTCTTTTTGTGTATTTATGGTACGCTTCTTAGTCACACCACAACTCTTGCTTTTGCATCAATAATGCTGTGGAGCTATTTCAATTGGCAACTTCAGGATAAGTGGTGGGGGTGGCTTATTGCTGGAATTGCGTGGATATTCTTTTATCTCGATAGACCTTTTACGGCACTTCTTTTTGCAATTCCTTTTGCTATAGATTCTGTATATAACCTGTATCTTAAACGGGAAATAAAAGTTTTCAAAGCGACTATCTTATTTGCGCTAACAGCATCTATCGGATTGCTTCTCTTGCTTTTGCACAACAAAATGATTACGGGTGATTTTTTAACAACGCCATACCTCTATTATGCTCCTTCTCAATCGCTTGGATTTAATGCAGATAATCAGCACACACCTCAAAAAGCATTTATTTATCTAAAACAAAACGTATTGTTGCTTGATCAATGGTTATGGGGATTTGGCAGAATGGCTCTGCCTGTAATAATCATAGCAAGCATCATAATACGTCCACTACGCTGGGTGTTATTTAGCTGGGGTGGAATTCTTTCAATTATTTTAGGCTATATGCTATTTTATTTTCATGGGCATAATGTGTGTGGTCCGCTTTACTATTTTGAAACATTGCCATTCTTCTCAATAATTATTGCAATGCTATTTAAAAGATTAACGGAAAAAATTCCGAAAAAGATTTTTGTTTCCTTCTTTGTAATTTTTATTTCGTTCTCTGCATATTCTACTTATAACTTCATTACAAAAAACTGCCGAGAACTTTCTTCCTTTAATGCGTTACATAAAAGAATGTATGATGTGATTATGTCTGCCCCTTCTAATTCTATAGTGTTGGTTGAAGATGTGAAACAAGATTTTACAGACACACTTGTCTTTAACTCAAAGGGGCTACAAAGCGATCCTTTACTTTTTGTAAGTCTTGGCCATTTAAATTCGTTAATTACACAAACTTTTCCACAGAAGAATTTCTTTGTATTTAATGGTAAGGAGATGCGCCTTACAGAGTTTACTAATATGTATTCACGTGTTTTTTATGATGTGGCATGGCACACTATGCGGCAGATGACAGGCACACGAGGCACAAATAATTTTGAAGGATGTTATGCGACTGCCGGCAAAGATAATGCGGGATTTCTTGGATATGGTAAATATCTGATTGTAATTCCATCAAGTTATCAAGCTGTGTTTGATGTTGAGTATAGTGCAATTTCATCAAATGAGCCATCATATCTTGAAATTGCTTCTGATCATGGGAGAATTATTGTGTATAGGCAGGCTATTGAGGGCTCTTCTAGCAACTGTAATATCGTCTTTGATTTTGATGTACAGAAAGTTTGTGAAATAGAGCCTAGAGTCTTTTATGGTGGAAGTGGCATGCTGCGTTTAAGAAGAGTAAAAATAACGCAGATAAAATAAATCAGGAATAACTTTGATATCTTATGTGGTTTTATATGATTTAATTTATTCAGATAATAAACGGTTCATTTTTTATAATAATTCATACTAATTTTTTTTAGAGCCGAGCGTACCGCCACTTTTTTGAATACGGAATTTTATAGGAGAAATTCCTCTTTGCTTTTTAAAAGCCCGACTGAAATGAGCTAAAGATACAAATCCTAAAGACGCGGCTACTTCTTTTATAGAAAGCTTTCCCATTCTGATCATATCGGATGCGAGAAGCATTTTTTGGTGTAAAATATATTGATATAACTTCCAACCAGTTTCTGAATGAAACGTTCTTGTCAAATGCTCTCTACTTAAATTTAGCATCTCAGCGAGAGTTTTAACGTTTAGTTTTGTGTTTAAGTTGGCATCCACAACATTTTTTACTTTTTCGATCAATAGGCTATAGGCATTTGTATTTTTATCTTGTTTGATTGTTCCTAATAGACTTATAAGCAAATGCATAATAAGTTCCATACTATCGGCAGCTGATATATTTTGAATTGTTATGCTTTTAAACCATTGGCTAGATGATGCCAAAGAATCTTTTGTAACTTTACGAGGAGCATACTGTAAAAGCCGTTGTAATCGGAAGAGCGTCGTGTAGGGAAAGAGT
>CAZBHO010000058.1:12309-14891 GCA_964491945.1 uncultured Verrucomicrobiota bacterium
CTTCCTATCGGTAGTTGCCATATAGAGCATCCATTTAATTGGTTCAATGCATGGATAAGTTTAAACGAAAGCTCTCCATCGAAACAAAAATAGATGAAACTCCACTTGTCTTTTGCGTTTTTTGGATAGTAATAAATCACAGATTTATCATTTGATTGGCATAAAAAAGCATGTTCTTTTGAGACAAGCCATTTTTTCTTTGAGTATTTGAAGACGCCTTTTCCTTCAAGTGTGTATTGAAAAATGCAATGTTTGGTATCCTGCCTTGTTTTGCCACACAATCGATAACTAGGACTATTTCGCATTTCATAAGCCACTACGCGCACTCTGGGCAAAATTCCAATGTTTTCTCGCACTCTGAAATTAACCAGCCAATTGTCAGAAAAAGCTGAACTGCTCATATCACAAAAAGTCAAATCATATCAATTTATTGCTATAGACTATTTCTACGTTTCCTATACTATAAGAACCATAAGTTTTGCAATAACTTTTTAAGGAGATGTGATTATGTCATACAAAATAGCGTTCATTGGTGCAGGCAGCTTTGGCTTTACAAGAACTGTTGTTAAAGATATCCTGACTTTTCCACGACTTGCTGATACGGAAATTGCCTTGATGGATATCCACGAAGAAAGACTCGAAATGGCAAGAAAATGTTGTCAAAAAATAGTGGATGCAGGTGGTTATCCAGCAAAAATCACAACAACAATGGATAGACGTAAAGCCCTGGCTGATGCCGATGCTGTTATTGTAACAATTTTATGCGGAGAGGTTAAAGTATGGCAACACGATATTCTTATCCCTAAAAAATATGGTGTTGATATCTGTGTGGGTGATACCAGAGGGCCAGCGGGAATTTTTAGAGCATTAAGAACCATTCCCACAATGTTGAGTATCTGCGCTGATATAGAGAAGTTGTGTCCGCAGGCTATATTTCTGAATTATACCAATCCTATGGCAATGCTGTGTCATGCTATGCAGACAAAATATCCACATCTGGCTATTTCTGGACTTTGCCATAGTGTTCAGGGTACCGCGTGGATGCTTGCAAATTGGCTGGGCAAAAAATACGAAGAAGTTGATTATGTCTGTGCAGGCATAAACCATATGGCGTGGTATCTTAAATTTGAAAGCGAAGGAAAAGATCTGTATCCTCAGTTGCGCAAAAAAATTTTAAGCGATCCAAAAATCTATAATGAAGAACAAGTGCGTAATGAAATGTTTTTGGCGCTTGATTATTATCCAACTGAATCAAGTGGGCATCACTCGGAATATAACCCATGGTTCCGCAAAAGACCTGACCTTATAAAAAAGTATTGCACAACAGGCACAGGGTGGAATCCGGGTGAGCATGCTTACATTTTAACTCATTATCGTCAACGGGAGCGCACATGGCGAAAAGATCTGGAAAATTGGTTGAATATGCCTGAATGGAATGATCCTGAGAAAGTGAAAAACATTCTAAAGCGTGGGCATGAATATGCATCAAGCATTATAAATGCGTGGGTAGGGGGCGAACTATTTACCTTTAATGGAAACGTGCCTAATACTGGGATTATTACAAATATGCCACAAAATGCTTGTGTGGAAGTGCCTGTGCTTGCTTCACGACGCAGATTGCAACCGATGTATGTTGGTGAACTTCCGAGATCTGTGTTATCTCTTACGGCTTTAAGCGCTAATAATGAGATGATGGCGGTGGAAGGGGCTCTTACTGGCAACGCAAAGATGGTTTATTATGCAATAGCTAATGATCCCTTAACTGCAGCGGTTCTTTCTCTGGCTGAAATCAAAAAGATGACGAAAGAAATGTTTAACAAGAATAAGCCATTTCTTAAGTATTTTAAAAAGGTTGATTTGTAATAATATGGCTTAAAATGGTATAGGTCTAAACTCTAACGAAACGCAACAATAATTGATTAGATAATAAAGAGGGTTTATTTAAGAGGTTCTTTTATTCAAGAGTTTTTATAATATCCTGCAATGTTTTTTCAAGGGTAATAGTTGGTTGCCAGCCTGTGTGACGTTCGATTTTTGTCGTATCAAGCTCTGGACGATGATCTTCTGGGCGGAAACGTTTTTGGTCAATAACAATTTCTGGGGTTACACCTATTATGTTGCATAACATTTTTAAAATTTCTTCTAACGAACTTTTTTTGTGGCCACTTATGTTGTAAGCGTTACCATCAATTCCTTTTTCAATCAACAATCTATATGCTCTTACAATATCTCGCACGTCTGTAAAATATCGGCGGCTCTTTAAATTCCCAACATAAATTTTACCTTCAGCTTTTCCTTTACGGATTGCTAATAGTTGAGAAATAAAGGATGGGATAACAAATTTTTGGGATTGACCTGGTCCTATGTGATTATAAGGGCGCGCTACCACGGCATTTAGCATGCCTTGTCTGGCATAAAGTAATACCATTGTATCTGCAGCTGCTTTTGAAACAGCATAAGGGTTATCTGGATAAAAAGGAGCATCTTCTCTAATTGGTTCATTTGATAGATTTTTACCATAAACCTCTGCGGATGATACAAAAAGCATTTTTACTTTTTTTTTGGTTATTTTTCTGCAGGCT
>CAZBHO010000059.1:0-176 GCA_964491945.1 uncultured Verrucomicrobiota bacterium
TTAATCCCCTTATTCTAACAACTCCTACTGTACCATCAAGTGCATAAACTTTTCCGAGATATCTGCAAAATAGCCTTGACGTGCTTCATTTAAAGCAGGCATAGCATTCATAAAGTGCAAATCGTCAATAATAGCAATACGCATTTAAAAGCTCCTTTACAAAAAAGAATAGAGTT
>CAZBHO010000059.1:199-7443 GCA_964491945.1 uncultured Verrucomicrobiota bacterium
ATTTTGCAATAGCTCTTAAAATTGTGGCAGTTAACGCAAAACTCTTTTTGTGAAATGGCATAATAATATATAAGCCACGAGAAACGTTTGATAGTTTTATGGCTAACTCTATTGCAAAATCCATTCCTGCTTTTAGTTGATCATCAGGTGAATTGAATTTTTCCAAAAGTTGTACAAGCTCTTCTGAAATAACGATGCCCGGAATCTTGTTTGACTGCAGGAATTCAGCTTGTTTCAAAGATACAACCGGCATAATGCCGGTAAAAAAGGGGACATGTTCAAGTTTATTAGCAATCAGCTCTTCCTGCGTCAATTCATAGCTTTTAAGAGAAAAGAATGGTTGTGAAAAGATAAATTCAGCACCAGCTTTGATTTTTTCGCTTAACCATTGCGTTTGATTTCTTAAATTTAGCATTGGTGCATAAGCACAACCTGCCGCAAAATCAACGCAGTAAGGCAACGGCTGATGGTTCATCATAACGCCTTCGCGGAACATCCCTATTAAACGCAACAACTCAACCGAATTTTTAATATCCATTACCCGCGATGCAAGCCTATCAAAAGAGCCAACGTGTGGTGCATCGCCTGTTACTGCAAGCACTCCTCTTATACCAAGGTCATAGGCTCCCAACAAGTAGGAATGCAGTGTTAGTGCATTCATATTGCCAGCAGATTTATGGATAATTGTTGGAATAGATGTGCTTTTCTGCAAAAGATAAGCAAAAGCCATACAATCCTTTGCTGGATTTGCGCCCGCATTATCCGGGAGGTCAAATAGATCCACTCCAGCTTCTATCAAAACTTTTGTCTCTTCCACAAGTTCAAAGAGCGGCTCTTTTAAGGAAGGCTTTATTTCTACTGCGACTACTGGCTTTTTATCTTTGGCAATTGCTTTGCGGATAGGATTTGCTTGTATTGCATCTTCTGGTAGTTTTGGTGGAACAGCAATCCTAATTTCTACAACTTCTTTTTTTGTTTTTACTTCTTGATAAGGCTTTTTTACTTCTCTATCAGCAAAAGCTTGTTTTAAAGCAGCTATATGTTCTGGAGTGGTGCCGCAGCATCCTCCTAAAATGGCTGCACCCTGTTCCACCCAGCGTTGAGCCTCGTTTAATAGGACTGGGATAGGCAGTTCATATTGAACCTTACCGCGTGCCACAATAGGAGTTCCTGCATTCGGATAAAGCAGAATAGGCGCATTGATCTGAGAACGAAGCGTCATCAGAGCCTGCGTTATATCATATGGTGCCATACAATTTATGCCAAAGACATCAATTTTAAATTCTGATGCAACTTTGATTAAATCCTGCAACTTCTTCTTTGCGTAATATCTTGAAATGTTTTGTCCACCTATAGAAAACCAAACAGGCAATCCACTGTTATTTGCGGCAGAAAGGGCAGCCTTTGCCTCATCCATACCTGAAAAGGTTTCAAGCAAAATCACATCAACTCCGCCATCTTTTAGTGCCGTTATTTGCGCAAAAAATGTTTCTTCCATTTTTTTATGGGAAACATCTCTCGTGGCAAGCCCCAGATCAAGTGGTCCAACAGAACCTGCTATCAATACATTTTTATTATGTGCGGCTTCTCTTGCCAGCAGCGCAGCTTGTAGGTTTATATTATGGCACTTATCAGCCAGTCCAAAAGCTTGTAGTTTTATGGGGTTGGCTGCAAATGTATTTGTTTCAATGATATCAGCACCTGCTTCAAGATAGGTTTGGTGTACTTTTATCACAACTTCTCTACCTTTTTCCTCTAGCACCAACAGTTCTGGCAAGGTTAAAGGATGATCAGATAATGATTGTAGTTGCGTGCCGAGTGCACCATCACCTATGAGGAGAAGCTTATTTAACTTGTTATAGACACCTTTGTTCATTTATAAAATCGGGGCGGCGGGATTTGAACCCACGACCTCTTGGACCCGAACCAAGCGCGCTACCAGTCTGCGCTACACCCCGCAAGATAAGCAGCTAAAAATACACAAAAGAGCATTTTAAGCAAGCTGTTTATTTGAAACTATCTGCAGCGCTCTTTTGAAACTTCATCAACAGCTTCAAAAAAGGCAACCACATTTTCCACAGGGACCTCTGGCTCCAGCACGTGAGTTGGTGAAAGCATAAGTCCCCCTTTTTCACCTTCTAATTCTTCAATAAAAGAGCGTACTGTTCTTTCCATATCTGCTGGTGTTCCGAATGGGAAGGTTGTTTGTGTCCCAACGCAACCATCAAAGGCAAGGTGTTTTCCGCACCTCTTACGTACCTCAACGGGATTCATACATTCAGGCTGCACTGGATTAAGAATTGTTATGCCTATTTCTATTATATCATCAAGTATATCCCAGATATTTCCATCGGAATGATACCATACATGTATTTTGGGATTTATTTTTTTTGCTGCAGCGATTACTTTTGCCCAACGTGGTTTCATAACTTCTCGCCACAGATCTGGCGCAAACATCATTGCATTTTGGTTGGCAACATCATCACCAATAGCGATGCAATCGTAGCCAGCTTTAGCGGCAGCTTCGGCAGTTCTGGTATTATTTGCGCAATACTTATCAAGCAAATACTCTGCCCAGTCGCGTCGCACCATCAAATCCTCCAGAAACTGTTCATAGCCACGAACTTGCCATGCATTTTCATACATATGACCAACAAATATAAATGAGGCATATCCATTAGCTTTTGTCTCCTGACATACCTTTTTCATAGCCTCATCGGACCAGCCTTCGTTGCTAACTATTGGAAACTCTTCAAGTTCTTTAAATGATGTTGCATTACGCAAAGGGCTGATATATTCGCTAAAGTGATAGAAGCCTGTGGTTTGATGTCCGCAGCCATTACCATCTATATAAAAACCATCCTTGCCATTAACTTTATCAGGATAGTAGCGAGAATAATCTGGTTTCTTAAAGTCTGGTGGTGGAGTAAGCCCCGCTTGCCCACGTAATCCATCCATGTCAAAAAAGACTTCTGGGTCTTGTCCGTTGGTATATTTTAAAATTTTTTCTTTCATATATGGCACAAACGAACAACGGCGTGGCACTCTATCCACTTTTTCAAAGTTAGCGAATGCAAGAAAACGTTCTCTCTTTGTCATTTTTACTGCCTCCTTTTATTGTTATGTTTTCGTTGAATTTTATTTTGGAATGAAATTTTCTTCTCCTGTCATTTCCAAAATTGTTGCTACAAGCAAATCGACGCAGGCTTCCAGATCGCGCAAGGAAACAACTTCAACTGGACTATGCATATACCTGTTTGGCACGCTTACCAGAGCTGTGGCGCATCCACCACGTGAAATTTGGATTGAATTTGCGTCGGTTCCCGTGGCGCGAGGTTCTGCTTGCATCTGAAATTTAATTTTATGACGGCGTGCCACATCACACAACATTTTCCCCAGCACAGGATTAATGTTTGGTCCTGCGTGCAAAATTGGCCCTTTATTTATAGAAACTTCTCCTGTTTTTTTAGGATTTGCGCCCGGATAATCCGAGGTAAATCCAACATCAACAGCAATTCCTGCATCAGGTTTTATATTATATGCGCTTGTTGTTGCACCACGCAGTCCAATTTCTTCCTGAACGGTGGAAACAGCATAAACTGCCACTTTAAGTTTTTTCCCAGCCAATTTCCGCAAAGTTTCTGTAACAACCCAGGCTCCGCACCTGTCATCAAATGCTCGTGAAGCAACAAGATCATTTTGTAGCATTACAAAATTTGGCTTAATTACTACGGGGTCTCCCACAGAAATTACCTTTTCTGCGCTTTTCTTATCTTTAGCCCCAATATCAATCCACATATCTTCTATTTTAACCTCTTTGCCTCTTTCGCTTTGATCAAGCAGATGGACTGGTTTCCTCCCTATTACACCGGGTACCTCGCCTTTTGGTGTAATGATAGTAACATGCTGACCTATGGCTACCACAGAATCCCAGCCTCCAATGGTACCAAAGAACGCATAACCTTGTGCATCTATGTGCGTTATAAGCAAACCTATTTCATCAACGTGCCCTGCCAGCATAATACGACGTTTTGCCCCAGAATTTAAAATTCCAATAACATTCCCATGAACATCTGTTTCAACTTTCTCTGCAAACTTCTGCATTCTGGCTCTGATAACATTTTGCGCAGGCACTTCAAAGCCAGATGGCGAAGGTTGCATCATCAGTTCTTTAAGAAAATTAAGAGAATCAGTTTGCATTACAATTCCTTTCTAAAAAATGCACTTTTCCGCTTTAACAACTCTTAATTTAATAGTGGAAAAGCATCGCTTATGTCAAGCAACTAATAAATGGGAGAATCGGGCAAAAATATGCAATATGGCTGGAACGGTAAATGGTGCACTCATTATTGTGGTGTGAAAGAGTTATTATAACAGGTTATACTGCGCTCCTTAGAATCAGGAGCAAAAGATAGTGGAGAAGAGTATGATAATTTTGATATTGTTTTTTCTGTGTTTTTCTCTGTGTCATCTCTGAACTCTGTGGTGAATTCTTTAATCTGCGACTTTCTCTAAACTTCTCTTTGTGGCAGAAGTTTTTTCTGCTTATTGCAAAAATCCGCTAATAAAGTTAACTGTCACCTCTTTTTTAAGAAAAAAAAAAAAAAAATGTTTCTGTTTGATTTTCATAAAGAAAACTTTAGGATACATCGCTGTTTATGGATTTCTTGTAAGGAAAAGGAAAAATGAAAGCAGATATAAATGATAACAAATTAACGGGCAAAGAAGAAACGGCTTTTGAACTTGCGCCACCACGTGGAATGCGGGATTTTTATCCTGAAGATATGCTTTTGCGTAATAAAATTTTTGAAGCATGGCATAAGGCAGCAAGGGTTTTTGGATTTTTTCAGTATGATGCTTGTGTGGTGGAGTCGCTTAATTTACTAAAACGGAAAAGTGGAGAAGAAATAGTTGAACAGATTTACGCTTTTCAGGATAAGAGTGGGCGTGAACTGGCGTTGCGTCCGGAAATGACACCAACTCTTGCGAGGATGGTTGCTGCGCGTTTTGGTTCGTTGCAATTTCCTTTGAGGTGGTATGCCATAGCACAATGCTTCCGCTATGAGCGTATGAGTAAGGGCAGGAAGCGCGAGCATTACCAGTGGAATCTGGATATCATTGGTGAAAACAATGTTTCAGCGGAAGCGGAAGTTGTGACATGCGCATTATCTGCAATCGAGGAGCTGGGGCTTAAAAAAGATGCCGTAAAGGTTCATTTTAATAGCAGAGCATTGCTGGGAGAATTGCTTTTGAAATGTGGTATTCCATCGGATCAACATTCAACGGTGTTCCTGGCGTTAGATAAGCGTGGGAAAATATCTGATGATGAAATAAAAAAGATGCTTTCCGATAGCGGGCTTTCTACAGAACAGCGCGAGAAAACATTTGGTTTATTATCCATTAACACCATTGCGGAGGCAGAAGCATTGTTGAAAGCTCCATCAAAAGCCATTGAGGAGATAAAACTCTTTATAAAGCTAATGAACGAATATGGCTATTCTGATGATGTAATGTTTGATATCAGCGTAGTAAGGGGACTTGGTTATTACACTGGAATTGTGTTTGAAGCATTTGATAAGAATAAACAATTCCGAGCCATTTTTGGAGGAGGCAGGTATAATAATCTCTTGCAGGTAGTTGGGGGCAAAAGCATTCCAGCTGTAGGACTTGGTTTTGGTGATGTTGTGATAAGCGAACTTATGAGCACTTTGTTGCCAGAAGAGAAGCCAAAATTAAAAGTGGATTATGCAATAGGATATATGAGCATGGAAGAGCAACACTTTGCCATAAAAGTTGCCAACTTTTTCCGGAAGGGTGGGGCAAGTGTTGAGTTATGGACTTCTCCGGAAAAGCCAAAAAACTTTTTTGCGAAAGTTGGGCGTGGCATCGCTGAAAAAGCCATATTTATAGGGCCAGATGAAACGCAAAAAAACGAGGTACGCATAAAGAATCTTTTTACTCGTGAAGAACAAGTTGTGAAGATACTCTAAACTTATGAATAAGACTATAGAAGAGATTATTTCTGAATGGGTTAAAAAACTATTCGTTGATGCCTTTCAAGGATATGATTTTAGCAAAAGCACAATTAGTGTTGTTGCCACCAATGATAAAAAATTTGGTGATTATCAATGCAATATGGCAATGGCTGTTGCAAAGGAACTAAGATCTGCGCCGCGCCAGATTGCAGAAAGGATAGTTGCCATTGCAAAAGAAAACATGCACGATGCTGTTTCAACTATAGAAGTGGCAGGACCGGGTTTTATCAATATAAAATTGAAAGACAGCTGGCTTTCAGATATGGCTGAAAAGATGCTGACTGATGAGCGGTGTGGTGTGCCAGATATTGGGGCTAATGAGACAGTTATTATAGATTATTCAAGTCCGAATGTGGCAAAACCAATGCACATTGGGCACATTCGTTCCACTGTTATTGGAAATGCCATAGATAGGATGTATCGTTTTCTTGGATTCAAAGTGATAGCCGATAACCATATTGGAGATTGGGGTACGCAATTTGGGATTCTTATTATGGGGTATCGTAACTTCCTTGATAAAGCGGCTCTCGAAAAAGACCCCATATTGGAGCTGGAACGGCTTTATGTAAAAAGCTATGAACGGACGAAAGAGGATGAGGAGTGGTTGAATAAGTGCAGACAAGAATTGGTGAAATTGCAGCAAGGCGATGAAGAGAACAGAAAACTTTGGAAAGAATTCGTTGAGCTTTCTCTGAAAGAATTTGAAAAGATATATCAAAGACTGGATATTAAGTTTGATATGGTGCGTGGGGAAAGTTTTTATAACGAAGAGCTGCCGAAAGTTATTGATATGTTGGTAGAAAAGAACATTGTTAGAGAAAGTGAGGGTGCCCTTGTCGCGTTTCTTGAAGAAGAAAAACTTTCTCCTTGCATTGTCAGAAAAAGTGATGGCGCTTTTAATTATGCCACAACAGATATTGCCACAGCCATCCATAGAGTAGGCGAATTTAAACCGTCAAAAATAATTTACGTTACCGATGAGCGTCAGCAGCTGCATTTTCAACAAATTTTTGCGATATGCAAAAGGCTAGGATTAAACACGACATTTCATCACGTTTGGTTTGGGCTGATGCGTCTGCCTGAAGGCACATTTTCTACTCGTGAAGGCAACGTGATTAAACTTGAAAAATTGCTTGATGAAGCTGAGGCGCGGGCATTGCAGTTAGTCAAGGAACTTAACCAGGAGCTTTCAGAAGAGCAGCAAAAGTT
>CAZBHO010000059.1:7467-9992 GCA_964491945.1 uncultured Verrucomicrobiota bacterium
GGGGATTGGCGCTGTAAAATATGCAGATTTGAGCCAGAACCCGCAAAGCCTTGTTACATTCACGTGGGAAAAGGCGCTTGCTATGAATGGAAACTCTGCGCCATACTTGCAATATGCTTATGCCAGAATCCGCAGTGTGGAGGATAAATATGAAAAGGAGTTTGGACAATTGAATTTGAGGCAAACAAGCATTACCATCACAGAAGAAGTGGAACGTGATCTCATTTTGCATATCTTGCGCTTTCCAGAAACTTTGATACAATCGGCTAAAATTTTTAAGCCCAGCATGCTGGCTGATTATTTGTATGAACTTGCAACTTTATATAACAGCTTTTATCAGAATGTTCCTTTTTTAAAAGCACCTGCAGGGATCAGGGAAAGTAGGGTTAAACTTTGTATCCTGACGGCAAAGGTGCTTAAACAGGGACTTAACCTGCTTGGTATAGAAACTCCAGAACGAATTTGAAAGAGCCTTCAACAGCATCATCACGTTATTATATAGCTGCTACTATCTTGAGATGGCTTGCTATATATGATTTTCCCGATCGTATGCTTGAAGCAGCAACAAAAGATAGAGCGTTCATTGTTGAGGTTGTGCTAGGCATTATTCGTAATAAGCTTCTTCTGGAACATATATTAGGACCGTTTGTAAAAAAATCCCCTACACCACCTGTGCTTTCCTTTCTGTTGACAGGCGCTTATCAACTCTTGTTAATGGATAATGTTGAAGACTATGCTGCTGTAAATGAAACTGTGGAAGCTGCAAAAAGCACACTACGCCCAAAAGAAGTATCGTTTCTAAATGCCGTCTTAAGGAGGCTGGCTCAGAACAGACAGCAAATTAAGGCATCAATTGAAGATATGCCAGCTTATATTAGATTTTCACATCCTAATGAGTTATATAGAAGATGGGTAAAAAATTTTGGAGAACAAAAGGCATTAGATATTTGCGAATGGAATAATAGTAGAGCCTTTATGTGGGTTAAGCCGTATATGATGGAAAAAGAAGAAATAGAAAAGTGGCTACAGCAGTTGAAAGAGAAACATAAAATAGCCATAAAACCGGAAGAAGCTAAAAATGGATTCTTCCAACTGCCGCATGGCATAAGAGCAAAAGAACTTGCAGGTTTCGCAGAAGGCAAAATTGTGATTGCTGATCCGGCTATTTGGTATGCGATAGAAGCATTGGATCCAAAAGCTGGTGATATCATTCTTGATGCCTGTGCCTCGCCCGGTGGGAAGACAGCTCTGATAGCTGAACAAATGCACTGCGAAGGCACACTTGTTGCTATGGATATAAATCAGGAGAGAGTAGAGACTTTGAAAGAAAACATTACGCGGCTAAAACTTGGGAAATTTATCAAAATCATACATGGGAATGCCGCAAATATAACCCAACAAGAAGTTGGATATAGGTTCAATAAAATTCTTGTAGATGCACCGTGCAGTAATACAGGAGTAATAAGAAGGAAGCCAGATATTCGTTGGCGTTTTGATGAGCAAAACCTTGAAAAACTTGTTGCAAGCCAATCATTAATACTAACAAATGCTTCACACCTCTTATCAGTAGGAGGCACCATTGTTTATAGTACGTGCAGCATTGAGCCAGAAGAAAATGAGCTTTTAGTTAACAAATGGCTTACGCATCACAAAAATTTCAAACTCATTAGTAAAAAACAAATTATTCCTTCTTTAAAAACTCAAACTGATGGAGCTTTTGTGGCTGTTCTGGTGAAATCGGCAGAAGATTAAAATATACTTCACAACATTCAATCAATACGCTTACTATTGCTTTTTAAGAAATATTGTGTTATCGTGTGGCTTAATTTAAAAGGAGTGGAGTATACTATGACGAGGAGCAAGAAAAATAGCGAGAACATTTTACGATTTGGCATTATAGGGATAGGTGGAATGGGCAAAGGTTATTGCCAGATGCTGCAGAAAGTTGCCAACGCCAAGCTTGTGGCTGTTTGTGATATAAACGAGCAAACAGTGGAAGAGATAAGCAAAAAATTTAATGTGGCAGGCTTTACTGATCATAAAAAACTTATAGCCTCCGGGTTGTGTGATGTCGTGTGTATTGTTACACCTCATCCATTGCACTATCAACCAGCTTATGATTGCATTAAGGCTGGATTAAATATTGTTTGCGAAAAACCTCTTACCGAACGCATTTCAACCGCAAGGGAGTTGGTAAAAATGGCGCAAAAAGCAAAGGTAACCTTTGTGGTTATGTTTCAGAGACGATTTGATCCTGTAATCAGGAAGGCGCATGAACTGATTTTACGTGGTGCATTAGGTGAGATATATAGAGCGACGCTTTTTGATTTGCAATATCGCACACAGGCTTACTATGATTCAGGCAAATGGCGTGCCACATGGCGTGGGGAAGGCGGTGGTGTGCTGATGAATCAATCGCCGCATATGATAGATCTTTTCATTCATCTGGCTGGTATGCCATCAGAGGTTTATGGAAAAACAGAAACGCGTTTTCATAAAATAGAGGTGGAAGACCATGCTGAGGC
>CAZBHO010000059.1:10115-14397 GCA_964491945.1 uncultured Verrucomicrobiota bacterium
CGAGATGGAAAACTCACTATGCTGCGCTTCCATCCTGGTATACGTCAACACATTGAAACCACAAAAGTATCGTGGAGCTTCCCAACTGCCACAGAAGTTCCTTTGCATGTTCAGTGGGAAATACCTCCATACACAGATTACGAAACGCCGCCGGCAACACCGCCTCTTCCTTATAGCCATATAGATGTTCTAAACAACACGGTAAGGCACATTTTATTTAAAGAACCTCTATTAACGCCTGCTGAAAGTGGCTTGTATTCACTGGAATTAGCAAACGCCATAACGCTTTCATCATTTAAAAAGAAGTGGATAAAGCTTCCAATGGCCAGTGATGAATATGATACGCTGTTAAACAATCTACAAAAGAAGTCAAAATTTGTTAAAACACATGTTCAGGAAAAAACGGAAACTGATCCTAGATTGTTAAAAGGCTAGAAAGGAGATAAAAATATGACAAACAAAAAATTAGCAATAGAATCAGCCTATCAGCTTGCGAAGGAATACTATGCTTCTTTTGATGTTGATACAGATAGAGTGATTAAAGAACTTGCTAAAACTCAAATTTCTTTGCAGTGCTGGCAAGGTGATGATGTTGGTGGCTTCCTTAATGAGGGTGATAACAAAGGCGGTGTTATGGCAACGGGAAATTATCCGGGTAGAGCCCGCAACGCCGATGAGTTAAGAAGCGATATAGCTATGGCTGCAAAACTTATCCCAGCCAAAAAACGTATCAATCTACACGCAATATATGCCGAAATAGATGGAAAAAAAGTTGAACGCAATGATTTATCTCCCCAACACTTTTCAAGATGGCTTGACTGGGGATTGAGCAATAATTTTTTATTAGATTTTAATCCCACATTCTTTTCTCATCCACTTGCGGCCAGTGGTTTCACGCTTTCCCATAGGGATAATAAAATTCGCTCATTCTGGATTGAACACGCCATTGCCTGCCGTGAGATTGCATCTTATTTTGGCAAAAAACAAGGGAGCCCTTCTATAAACAATGTTTGGATCCCAGATGGGATGAAAGATATGCCAGCCAATCGCCTTGCGCCAAGAGAACGTTTGGTTGATTCATTGGATAAAATTTTCAAGAAACCTATAAGCGAAAAACTGGTGATAGATGTGGTTGAAGGCAAATTATTCGGTATAGGCTTTGAAAGCTATGTTGTTGGTTCTTACGATTTTTATCTGGGTTATGCAATATCAAGAAAAAAGGGGTTGTGCCTTGATATGGGGCACTTCCATCCAACGGAATCAATAGCGGATAAAATTTCAAGCCTTGCCATAATCTTGCCACACTTATTACTTCACGTAAGTAGAGGTGTAAGGTGGGATAGTGATCATGTTGTTGTTTTGAACGATGATCTTAAGGCTGTGGCGGAAGAAGTAGTTAGATGTAATTTGCTAAATACCAATAAACTATTCCTTGCGTTGGATTTCTTTGATGCAACGATAAATAGAGTTGCCGCATGGGTAATAGGGGCAAGAGCTTTGGTTAAAGCATTGCTGATTGCTATGCTTGAGCCACAAAAAATAATTAAAGATGCTGAAAATCAGGAGGATTATACAAAAAGACTGGCTATGTTGGAGATGGTGAAAGTTCTACCTTTTGGAGCAGTATGGGATTATTTCTGTGAGAGGCAAGGTGTGCCTTTAGATAGCCAGTGGCTGGATGAAGTGCGCTCTTACGAAAAAACAGTGCTCTCAAAAAGAGTATGAGCGCAAAAAAGAATATAGCTTGCTTTATAACCCCACACGGCTTTGGGCATGCCGCTCGCTCATCAGCTATATTAGAAGCACTTCAGAACCTGATGCCGGAAGTGGCGTTCCATATTTTTACGCTCATTCCACCAAACTTCTTTAAACAGGCAAAAATCTCGTTTGAGTATCACAAAGTAAAATGCGATATAGGTCTGGTGCAGAAAGATGCTCTACGCGAAGATCCTATCGCAACTGTTGAAGAATTGGATGAGTTTTTGCCTTTTTCTGATTCTTTGATTCTGGAATTAACATCTGCAATGGAGAAGATAAAGGCAAAAATTGTACTTTGCGATATTGCTCCGCTTGGCATTGCCGTAGCAAAAAGAGCTGGTATCCCTTCAATCCTGATACAAAATTTCACATGGGATTGGATATATGAAAAATATCTTATGCAGGCACCTACACTTCAAAAGCATATAGATTTTTTGAGAAAGATATTTAAAGAAGCTAACTTTATTATTCAAACAGAACCGGTATGTTATGATGAAGTTGGTGCCTCTTTAAAAGTGAATCCTGTTAGCCGCCCTGTGCGTCGTCAAAGGGAAGAGGTGCGTTGCCAGCTTTTGCAGGGGATGGAAAAGAAGATAGTGCTCGTCTCTATGGGCGGTGCTCATCAAACGATGCCTTTTGTAGAGAAACTTAAAAAATATAAGCAAGATTATTTATTCATATTGCCTGCGGCAGATTGTAAAGAAGTTTTGCAAGAAGAAAATATCCTCTTTTTGCCGCATCATTCTGATTTTTATCATCCTGACCTTGTCAATGCTTCTGATGCGGTAATAGGGAAAATAGGATACAGCACGGTTGCAGAAATTTTTGCAACAGGAACACCTTTCGGATATGTGCCACGCTCGTTTTTTAGGGAAAGTCCAGTTCTGGTTGATTTTATACAAAAGCAACAAATGCCAGCCGTAGAAATAAGCCATAGTGATTTTTTAGAAGGAAATTGGCTGGGAAAATTAGCTTTCTTGTGTTCTATGCGGAAAAAAAACAGTGCGATGCCAGTTGCAAGACCAGATGGCGCAACAGAAGCAGCTCGCTTTATTCAAAAAATTTTGGGAAAAGCAGCCAAAGATTAGGCTCATATAGTTTGCTGATTGAGGAGTTAGAAAACAGGAAGCCATGTTATCTTGTGGAACGTATTTCTTCCCAGATCACATTACCTTTTGCGTACATGATGCAATATTTTGTTCCAACACGGCTGCGTAAAAGAGGTGGATTTTCTTGAAAAGCTTCTTCGGAGAGTATAGGAAAGTATTCAATTGGCAAACCGCTGATTGGGTCTGATAACATTTCTCTTTTTATCAGTCTTTTCCTTACAAGCTCTTCAAGATTTTCAGGGAATATGGGCGTATCCTTCTCATGTGGTTGAGTTGCCCATTGTAAAATGGCAAGATATATGATCCTTAGATGATCTTCAGTTTTGCCATATTCTGCTCGTTTCTCTAATAGAGAGTTAGTATTCATATTAATTGAAATGATACCCAAAAAAATAAACCCTAAAACAGGGATCAATAGAAGCGCAATTAAGATTAAATCTGCATGGAGAATTCTTGTATAGTTCAGTTTCATTTGGCTTATTTTGTATAGTATGTTTGAAATAAAAATGTTGCTTCCTAATCTCATCTGTTTTTTTTCTGCACGATTTACAGTTTGCAAGATGAATTACAACCTTTTGCTTTGCATCATCTGGCAACTTGCCAAGGACATAATTTTTAAGCACAAGCTCTTCAATGCAGTTTTTTGCATTTCCCTGTTTCATAGTTACGATTCAGCTTGTTTTAGGAATGGAGTAAGAGCTTCTTGCCACATTTGTTCAATAGGCAGTTTTCTGAAACGATGCCATCTTTGAGTTTGTTTTTCAATTATAGCGGAGCGTATTTGTTGGTTTTGTAGAATAAGCGAAGCTATTTCTGCCAGAATACGCCAATCTTTTTTAAAAAACAGCACGCCTGCTCCATCCATAGTTTCTGGCACAGCACCTACCGCATAAGCCATTACTGGAATCTCAAGCGCAATGCTTTCCAATAGAGGTATGCAGAAGCCTTCATGCTCACTCATACATATAAAGAGTGTCGCCATCCTATAGTAAGCCAGAAGCTCATTTTGCGTAACAGAACCAGTCATTACAAAATCTTTTATATGCAGCCTCTTACTCATTGCATCAATATACATCTGGTAGCGTTCAAAACCTATATATGAACCAATATGCCACAAACGAATTTTTTGCTTGTAGGAAAGTTTCAGATAATAGAAGAAACACAGCAAGTCTTCTATTCTCTTGTTCGGTGCGCCTCGTCCAACAAAAATTATATTTTCGTAGTCAGTCTGTTTTAGTTTGGTTATAATTTCGCTATCTGGCTTGGTTTGAAGCAATGTTTCTTCAATAAGTAAAGGAATAATTTTAACATTTTTATAGTTCCTTTTTTCAAGTTCACGCGCATTGAAGGTACTTGCTGCTATGGCACAAGAAGAGTAATGAGCAATTTTATTAAGTTGAAGGTATCCTGTTTCA
>CAZBHO010000060.1:0-5098 GCA_964491945.1 uncultured Verrucomicrobiota bacterium
CTGGGACGTGGTTTATTGGAGCAATTTTGAAATCAAACTGGAAACGATTGATCTTTATGACAGCTTTCCTTGCGCTTGGTATGAGCCTGTTTATCTATCTCCCCCTTTCTTCTGAAACGAATCCACCGATGAACTGGGGATATCCACGAACATGGGAAGGATTTCGCCACGCTGTGTCACGTGGGCAATATCAGGCACTCACTCCTGCATGGTGGCCACCAGATGCGTTTTTTAAACAGGTTTTTGAGTTCTTTAGTGAGCTGGAAGATCAATTCCAATTTCCCATAGGATTTCTTGCAATCATTCCGCTATTTTATAGTAGAATATGGTTGCCTAACTGGGGATGGCTTGGTGGTACGCTCCTGGCGTTCTTCTGTATGGGACCAATAATGATGGTGATTTTAAATCCTGGACACGATATCCAATCGCTTTTTATCGCCTCTGTGCAATTTGTGCAGTCAACTGCTGTTTATGCAATATGGATAGGATATGGGATTGTTTTTGCTCTAGCTTTTATTGAAAGTGCGATAAGAAAGAAAATTGCTCTTTATGCAGCGATAGCTGTTGCCTTGCTTTTGCCGATCGTGCCGATAGCGCAAAACTGGAAAACAACAGAATTGCGGGGGCATGAATATGGCTGGCAATTTGGAGCATATCAGCTTGAAGGAATTCATCAGATCATGAAGGAGCTTAAGCCGAGAGAGGAACCACCGCCAAATACCAATTATCCACCACGTATGGAAGAGCGAGCGATCTTCTATGGAGGTACTGATCCGGGCAGGTTTGTGCCAACATATATGATATTTTCCGCAAGGTTCCGTCCAGATGTATATCTCATCACACAGAACGCTCTGGCAGATAACACCTATATGAACGTGATGCGCGATTTGTATGGCGACGAAATATGGATCCCTACCCCACAAGATACCAACCTCGCCTTCCAAAAGTATGTCAATGACGTGCGCAGTGGCAAGGTTCCACAAAATGCAGCAATCAACATAGATAAAAGTGGAAAAGTGAGCGTGCAAGGTGTGCAAGGTGTAATGGAAATAAATGGCATCATAGCTAAAGATATATTTGAACACAACAAACACAAGCACGCATTTTACGTGGAAGAAAGCTATGTTATAGGCTGGATGTATCCCTATATGGAGCCACATGGGTTGATCCTTAAAATAAATAAAGAGCCATTACCAGAACTCACACAAGAAATGGTTAAAAACGATTTCGATTTCTGGGACTGGTATTCCAAACGGTTGCTATCTGATAAGAAATTTTTGAACGATTCTGTGGCACGTAAAACCTTTTCAAAATTGCGTTGTGCCATAGCTGGCTTATATGTCTACCGCAAAATGTGGAATGAAGCTGAAAGAGCATTTCGCCAGGCAATAGATCTCTATCCTGCAAGCCCAGAAGCCAACTTTAGGATGGCTGACGCATTGCTGCAACAAGGAAAGATAAAAGAGGCAATAGAAGTGCTTGAAGCAAATCTTAAAGAGGATCCAAGAAACGATAAAATTGCCGGGTTCATTAACCAGATAAAAGAAATGGAAAAACTAAATTCGCGTATCAACGAATTGCAAAGTCTACTCACCACAGGTTCTCCCGTGACCATTGAACAGGCTTTTGAGTTATTAACACTTTTCCATCGCTCTGGTAAGGAACCTCAATTCGTAGAGCTGGCAAAACAAATAGTTAATAATCCAAATGTGCCAAGTCAGGCTATACTTGAAATCTTTAAGATAGCTTCTATTCCTCAACCGCGTTTTTCTCTAATGGCAGAATGTCTTGTGAAATATCTTGAACGTGAAAAAGCAGATCCAAATGCATGGGCAGAACTTGGCGCAATATATGTGGCAATGAACCAACCATCACAAGCGCTTTATGCAATTCAACAGGCGATTCAATATGGCGGAGAACCAATCAAAGAAAAATTACGTACAGATCAGCGTATGCAGCCTTTATGGAATAATGAGCAGTTTAGAAGGATATCTGCACCATCAAGAATGACTAAACCAGATATCCCAAAGTTTCTTTTGCCATAAAAGGAGATAAACTATAAAAGTATAAAGTTTTGTGTTTTTACTATTTCGCTACAAAATAAATAAAGGAGGCGAAAGATGGCATATTTGCTTGGAGTTTCTGGCGCTGTAAAGGGGCAACGATTTGAACTAAAAGGACCACGCACCACTATTGGTAGACTCCCATCAAACGAAATTGTAATAGCTGATGAAGCTGTATCTTCCCAACACTGTTATATTGCGCAACGTGGTGATAGATTTATTGTGCGCGACCTAAACTCAACAAATGGTACTCTCATAAATGGAAAGTCGGTTACAGAAGAGATTGAAATTAAACCGAAAGATATCATCCAGATAGGCAGCTGCGAATTGCTTTTTGATTCTGAACAAGCCCAAAAGACATCATCTTCGGCAATAGCAACACACGTGGTTGTTGATGAAGCTCCACCTGAAATCAAACCAAAAACATTCTCCAGTTATTCACCATTTGGCTCAAAAAAGAGAGAAAATAAATTTATATGGATATTGCTAGTAGGAATAGCGATAGTGATAATAGTGATTGGACTGGTTGTTTTCTTGTTAAAACTTTTTAAATGAGAATGTATAAACATTCACACCACCTTTTATTTAAAAAAAGCTGCTCTGCCCTAACTCTTATAGAACTTTTAGTATCAATAAGCATAGCAACCTTAATAGTAGCTATATTATTGCCACTTCTTGCTCTCTTTATAAATGCAATATCTAAAAACTCATTAGAAGAAACTCTGTATTTTGAAGCATCAACAGCTTTTGAAACCATACAAAAAGATTTGATGTGCGCAGTAGTTCCCCAAACTTTATCAGGAACTGTTTTCTCTTTAAAAAGCGCAAACACATCCTTGTATATAAGTTTTTTTTCAGCTCTGCCATTGGATAAATCGGATAATCATAAAGACTATGAAATAAGACAAATACAATACAGCTGGAACAATAAAACTGACGATATTTCTATTGATAAAGAAAATTACCCCACTTTCATAAGGTCATCTACCCCATTCAGGGTAGCTGGAAAAATGGAAAATACCAGCTGGCGAAATATCTCAAAAGCTGAGATGAAAGTTTTTATAAACGGAAATTGGACTAATTTTTGCGAATTATCGACAAAGGATATTTTGCCATCTCGCGCAAATTTGATTCTCCATTTTGCAGACAATACACTTCCCGCCATTACCTCTGAATTTCTTATCCCAAGTGGTTTTTACATAACGAGGACAAATCCTGTATCTAACAAAACATTAACCAATAACTCAAAAATATGATCACCACAATGTTGTATCTTATAGGAATATTTGCCGCATATCTATTAGGGAGCATTCCCTTTGGGTTCATTGCTGGAAAAATGAACGGTATAGATATTCGGACAGTAGGCAGCGGAAATATAGGAGCAACAAATGTGTTTAGAACAATTGGCAAAAAATGGGGGATTGCTGTTTTTATTATGGATTTTATTAAGGGATTTGTTTCTGTAATTTTCATCCCATTCATCATAGCAAACATTGTCAATAACTATCTGCCCTATCTTGATCTTTTATGCGCTGTGGCAGCAGTTGCAGGACACACATGGACTATATTTCTTCATTTTAAAGGTGGTAAAGGTGTGGCAACTGGTGTTGGTGCTTTAATGGGACTTGCCCCACTTGTGGCAGCCACAGCTTTTGCAATATGGATTATAGTCTTTTTAGTAAGCAGATACGTTTCGCTTGCTTCCATTATTGCTGCATTGACCGCAGCAATTTCAACATGGTGGTACTATCCTGATCAGCCATACCATAGCGTAATCATAAATTTACTTGCTACCTTAATAATTGCGAAGCATCACTCAAATATAAAGCGACTTGTCAACGGTAAAGAAAATCGTTTCAACTTTAAAAAGAAAGAAAAATGAGGAATACTCTAATAATAGGTGATGGTGGATGGGGAACGTCAATCGCTACGTTGCTCCAAAAAAGCAAAAAAGCTAAAGTAAAAATATGGAGTGCATTCCCTCAAAATGCTGAATTATTTAATCAACAAAGAGAAAATACTATTTTTCTTCCGGGGATCAAAATTCCAGAAGAAATCATTTTCACTGCTTCCCAAAAAGAAGCTGTTGATGGCATAGACTTAGCCATTTTTGCTGTGCCATCACGTTTTTTAAATCAGGTACTGCCAAAATTTCAAGATATAATGCCAGCAGAAGTTGAAATAGTGAGCCTTATAAAAGGATTTGATCCAACAACCGAAGACAGAATTTCTAAAACACTAGGTGCAACATTTACAAACCATAATATAGCAGTGCTTTCCGGACCTAGCCACGCAGAAGAGGTTGCAAGAGGCATCCCTACAGCAGTAGTAATAGCCTCCTCAGATGAGCCATTTGCAAAAAAAATGCAGATGCTATTTAGTGCGCCTACTTTCAGAGTCTATACCTCAACTGATATCTGCGGAGTTGAATTAGGAGGCGCCTTAAAAAATGTAATCGCTATAGCCGCTGGAATAAGCGATGGACTAGGATTTGGAGATAACACAAAAGCTGCCTTAATGACAAGAGGACTTGCCGAAATTATTCGAGTTGGCATTGCGCTAGGAGCCCAAGCAGAAACCTTTTCAGGATTAAGCGGCATAGGAGACTTAATAGTCACCTGCACAAGCAAGTGGAGCAGGAATAGAGCTCTAGGTGAACGCATTGGGAAAGGTGAAAATGCGCAAGAAATTATTGCTGGCTCAAAACAGGTTGCAGAAGGCGCCACCACCTGTGTTGTAGCAAAAAAAATTGCAGAAAAATTACAAATTTCTCTCCCTATTACAGAGGAAGTCTATTCCGTTATCTATGAAAACAAGAAGCCTCAAGATGCAGTAACTTCTCTATTAAATAGAGACTTAAAGCCAGAAAGATAGTCACTATCTATGCTTATCTCTACTAAACAACACACTACATTCAGAAGAAAAGACACACTTTTTTCTTGTAAAAAAAAATAGATATGTAATTGATACAAGGAAATACGAGAGAATCATCATGAGTAGAAAAATTGGGATGGATATAATTCATCTACGTCCAA
>CAZBHO010000060.1:5121-14281 GCA_964491945.1 uncultured Verrucomicrobiota bacterium
TATAAAAAAGGTTTGTAAAAGAATATCAGGGAATACTGACCTTGGCGGAGAAAACATTAAGGAAACAAAAATTGATAATGTGACTTTTTATAACGCGTGGGATTACGATTTTTTATGGGGAACTCATGATGGCCCATATGACTGGGCTAAAATAGGTAGAGTTACTGATATGGGACATGCCGAATATGCCGCTAATGGAAGTGATAAAAAAGAACCTAATAAATGCCCATTTGAAGATGTTGAGGAAATTTACGAATTCGATCCCGTGCGTGAATACGGATTACCGTCGCATAAAGAGCTTGTTAATTTTTATAATGATTGGTATGAACAAACACTTGCAAAATTTCCAGAGCAGGTTATTACAGGTGGCTATTATAAAACAGTAGTTTCTGGTGCAATACAGACTTTTGGCTGGGATATGCTGCTCCTTGCTGCCGCAGATCAGGAAAAATTTGCAAAGGTTCTTGAACGATTTGGCAATTACACAGCTCACTATATTGCTGCCCAGGCTGAATCGGCTATTGAGGTTTTCATCCAGCACGATGATATGGTCTGGACTGAAGGACCCTTTATGTCACCAGATTTCTATAGGAATGCCATCTTCCCTCTTTATAAAAAAATCTGGGAACCAATTAAAAAGAAAAACAAAAAAGTTCTTTTCTGCTCTGATGGCAAATATGATATGTTTATGGAGGACATTGCTGAATGCGGAGCAGATGGGTTCATATTTGAACCAGTAAATGATTTTGATTGGATTGTGCAACGTTTTGGTAAAACTCATGTTATTATCGGGAGTAAATCAGATTGTCGCACACTGGCATTTGGCAAATGGGAGGATGTAAAAAGAGAAATAGATGAAACACTTGCAGTTGCAAAAAAGTGCCCCGGTTTCTTCTACGCTGTTGGCAATCATATGCCAGCTAACATATCAGATGAAATGTGTGATTTATTTATAAACTATCTCAAAGCCAACTGAAATAGATAAGCCACTATGAAAGCAAAAATAAGAGAACAAATAGCAAAATCTATAGATACAAAGCAGAAATTATTAGCTGATGAAAATCTAATAGAAACTATATATGAAATGGCAAACCTATGCATCAATGCCCTCAGAGATGGCAAAAAACTAATGATTGCTGGCAATGGTGGCAGTGCCGCAGATAGCCAGCATATAGCAGGAGAAATGATCAATCGTTTCCGCTTTGATAGGGAGCCATTGCCCGCAATAGCTCTTTCAACTGATACTTCTGTGCTTACGGCAATCGGTAATGACTCCACATTTGATGATGTTTTTGTACGGCAGGTAAAGGCACTTGGCGTGCCAGGTGATGTGTTTATAGCCATTTCTACTTCTGGTTCATCAAAAAATGTAATAAAGGCTTTGAATGTTTGCCGTGAGAAGAAAATTAAAACTATTGGATTGACTGGCGCCAAAAAAAATAAAATGGAGGAACTTTGCGATATAACTTTAAAAATACCTTCCGATGAAACACCTCGCATTCAAGAGTGTCACATCCTTGTTGCACATATACTCTGCGAACTCATAGAAGAAGCTATGTTTCAAAAATTATAGTTTTTTTTCTCTGCATTTTTTTAGTCATAATGCAACTAAAATGTGGGCAAAAAAGGTGAGTATTTCATAAAAAACTAAAAAAGCAAAACAATATAAGTGATGTATACTGATTTAACGTATGGAAAGGCAGCACATTTTTTATACATCAATTAGTTAAATGATTAAAATGATCTTACTAAACAGCTATTCATAAGAGATAAGCTTTGCTCTATTTATTCCACGCACTGAATTGATAACCCACAGCTTTGAAACCATTGGTAATTCTTCTATTTTTAGGATTCTTTCTTCTATTTTCTTCTTTTTAAGTAGAATCGACCGTGCGGTTCCCGCTAAAAGCCCACAGCTCACCGGAGGAGTAAATTTTTTATTTCCTCCTTTAAATTCATAGATTATATTAGCAATTGTTGTTTCGGTGATTTCGCCTTTTTCATTCCACAACAATACATCATCGCACCCAGAAAGTTGTTTTTTGGCTTTTTCATATACTTCCCTATGAGTTGTTTTGTGATATAAAAAAAGATTATTAGAATTAACAGGTTCTTTAGCAAGTTTTAATAGAACATCTCTTTTATCTACCACTAACGGTATCGCCATACATGATATTTTGCCCTCTCGATCTAGAGTTATTCTTATTTTATAAGATTTTGCTACAAGACCTTTGATAGAATTCTTTATCGCCTCTAACAATGTCTTTTGCCTAAAAGGAAGTGTAAAGTATCGCGCAGAAGCAGCCATCCTTTCTACATGTTCCTTAAGTAAAGAAAATCTTCGCGTCTTGCCATTAAAAAGAATAGTCTCCAATAATTCAATTCTTCTTATAGGTTCACAAAAGAGTAATGCTGCCTTATTTTTGCACTCTTCAAATTCTATGTTAGGGTCTGAATCCCATACTATTCCGCCCCCTACCCCATATTCAGCAGTCTCATCATTAGTATTAATAAGTGCAGTCCTTATTGCCACGTTGAAACGCATTTTGCCATCTGGTGAAAGCCAGCCTATTGTTCCTGTATATATCTTGCGAGGAGAATCTTCAAGCTCACTTATGATTTCCATAGTTCTTGCTTTGGGCGCTCCAGTAATTGATGCGGCAGGGAACATTGCAGAAAGTATCTCGCTCAACGATGCATGTGTTTTTGCTTGCACTGTTGATGTCATCTGCCACACAGTTGGATATTGTTCTATCTCAAATAATTTAGTAACTTTAACAGTTCTATTTAACGCTATCTTTGCAAGATCATTCCGCACCATATCAACTATCATAACGTTTTCTGCACGGTCCTTTTCGCTCTTTTCAAGCTCCTTGCGCAATAACAAATCTTCTTCAATACTCAATCCTCGTTCTCTTGTACCTTTCATTGGTCTGCTTATAATTTTCCCATCGGCATACTCAAAAAACAACTCTGGGGAGAAAGAACATATCCCCCAATCTCGTTCTAATATAAATGCTGTATAGGGCGGAGGTGAGTATGGCATCTTCGCGAGGAAGAACTGAAACGGATCAAATAAGCAATTAGCTTTTAGCCTTATAGTGTAATTTACTTGATAGGTATCTCCGCTCTGGATTAAAAATTTAATTTTGTTGACGGCAGAGATATACTCTCTTTTTGAAATAGATGACTGCCATATTAACTTTTGCTCGTTATAAGCTTCCTTGCTACAAATACTTTTAACAATTTCTATATTTTTAAATAATTTAAATGACACCAAAGGAAAGCTATGCTTATGGACTGACTGACTTTTAACCTTCAATGCCCCATCAAAGGCTGGGGCTGCTTCATAGGAAACAAAGCCTACAGCAAAAAGCCCTTTACGTTTTGAAAGCTTTTCTATCTCATTCAGAATATCTTTTATCTCGCTAATTTTACATGTATAAAACGATACAATAGGATTGTTCAACAACATCCAGCACGAACTATCTTTATCAAAAATTATAGCATTATGCCGTGATTTGTTCACAAAAAGGCTTTTTCCCTTTTAAAAATTATTTTCATAAAGAATTTAAGAATAGCAAAATAACATACTTTGCTTCTTCATCAAGAGTTTATTAAACTACCAGCTGGATTAAGATGATAAACTTTTTGATAGTTCTATTAGCATAAGCTACTATAAAATTTAGTTGCTATAATTTTTATAAACCTATATAGAAACCTCAGCGATTTGCTATGTCTAGCTCATCAAAATTGTATGGTATTGAGACAGAGAAGGCTCTGCTAAACTTCGGGAATAATCAGTTGCCTGAAGAGCTTATTGTAGCTTATGCCGAAGTTAAGAAGGCGGCACTTATAGCAATTCAGGAAGTTGACCGCCGATTTGATGATGAGGTGTTTACTGCGATTCTGAATGCTTGCGATAGAATTATCGAATGTAAAGAAAACGTAAACTTTCCGATTCCGTTAAAGCAGGGCGGGGCAGGTACAAGCATAAATATGAATATGAATGAAGTGATTGCCAATCTTGCCAGTAAAATACTTTTTGAAAAAATAGGTAAAACAGTGCAACTTGATCCAATAGAAGATATCAATTGTCACCAATCTACAAACGATACTTTTCCAACAGCACTAACAATCATAGTTTATAGACTGCTTTTAAGAATAGAAAAACTCGTTATAGAGCTGCAGGACACACTTTCACAAAAAGAAAATGAATATGCAAATATTATAATAACAGGCAGAACAGAGATGCAATCGGCATTGCCGATGACGTTAGGACAATTTTATGGAAGCTGGGCAGGCGCATTTGAGAGAGATAGATGGCGACTTAACAAACTAAAAGAACGTGTCAGAACCATATCGCTTGGTGGCACAGCAATAGGCACAGGCTTTCTTGCCCCCCAACAATACGTATTTTCTGCAGAAAAGTTTCTAAGAGAAATCACAGGACTTCCCCTATCAAGAAGCCAAAACCTTGTAGATGAAATTTCTCATCAGGATAAATTTGCTGAAGTAGCTAATGGTTTTAATATATGTGCACAAAACCTTTTTGCTATGGCAGGCGATTTTCTGCTTTATACATCTTCTATGGTTAGCGAAATAATCCTACCAAGACTACAAGAAGGCTCTACCATTATGGCAGCAAAAACAAATCCTGTTATATTGGAATATGTGCGGGGACTCGCCATAGATTGTAAGGGCGAGGCGTTAAAAATCTCCGAATACATATCAAATGGCAATCTACAATTAAATGCATTTTTACCATTTATTACTAATTCATTTCTTGTTATGGGGCATTCACTTACAGAAGCTCTTTTAGCAATGAACCACAAATTTCTGCGTCTTGCAATTCCAGACATAAAACGCATAGAACACAATCTCCTGGAATCTAATGTGCTCTTAAATCTTCTTGTAGCAGAATTTGGCTACAACAGAATTAAGGAAATATACAATGCGCTTCAAAATTCAGCTAATAAGCCTAAAACTATAGATGAGTTGAAAAGTTTTATTTGTAATATCACGCAAGCAGATGAGAAGAAAATTGCACAATACTTTTCCCCAGCAAGAATTGCTGCAGGCATAAGAGGCAAATTATGAGAGAAACTCCGCTATCTGAGATTCCACAAGTTGTATTACTTGGCTTACGCAACTCTGGCAAATCATCTTTAATGAACAGACTGTTTGGGAAAGAAGTATGTATAGTTTCCCAAACACCCGGCACAACAACAGACCCTGTTGTAAAGCGAATGGAGCTTTTACCAATTGGTCCTGTAGCTTTCACGGATACAGCAGGAATAGATGACATAGGCGCTCTTGGTTCATTGCGTGTAAAAAAAACACGTGAAATGATAAAAAAGGCAGATCTTGTAATCTTCGTTTCACCAGCCGATAGAGAACCTGTCCCAGAAGAGGAGAGGTTACTTAAAGAATTAAGCACTAACTCCGTACCTTTTTTCTTTGCGCTGACTTTTGCCGACAAAGGAAAATCGGAATTAAAGATCAAGTGGGCAGATACTTATCCTCACGCTTTCCTTGATAACTTAACAGGTAATGGTATAGAAAACTTCAAGCAACAAATTATAAAAAATCTCAAAACCATATCTTCTGAAATCACACCTGTTGAAGGAATTGTCAAGGAAGGAGAACTTGTGATACTTGTTGTTCCAATAGATCTTGCTGCTCCACGTGGCAGGCTAATTTTGCCACAGGTTGAAACGATAAGGGATTTGTTGGATAAAGATTGTGCCGCATTAGTTGTTAAGGAAAGAGAACTAAAACAATTTTATGATAGCTTAAAGATCAAGCCTGCACTAGTTATAACTGATTCTCAAGTTTTTAACAAAGTCGCTGCAGATTTACCGTTAGATCAAAAGTTAACATCATTTTCCATTCTCTTTGCTCGCAAGAAAGGAGATTTAAAACAATTCATTTCTGGGATTGCTGCAATAAATAATACACCACCGCGCTCAAAAATACTCATTGTGGAAGCTTGCTCGCATCACCGTCAGCCTGATGATATTGGCACAGTGAAAATACCTCGCTTATTCCGTCAACTCGTACAACCTGATGTGACATTTGAATTTTGTAAGTGCTTTCCTGATGAGGAAAAGATAAAAGGCGCTTTTCTCGCTATTATGTGTGGAGGTTGTATGGTTAATAGGAAACAAATGCTTTCTGGAATTAAACAATTAGAAGGTTGTGGAGTTAAAGTGACTAACTATGGGCTATTTCTCGCATGGGCAAACGGGCTGCTACCAAGAGCCTTAGAGTCTTTCCCTCAAGAATATGAACTTTACAAAAAAGGAGTAAAAACATTATGAAAAACAGTTAAGACAAGATGGAATGGCACATCTCTTATTTATTAGTAATATGCCAGTTGATCCACCAGATAAACGTGATACTGTAATCATGTTAAAATGCGTTTGATAAAATAATCATTTTACTTACCAGATAAGTCATCAATTCATAAGTGGGAATCGTCAAAATAGTTTACTATCGCCTTATTACACGTACAATAAAACTTATTAAAAAACACACAAAAATTACTAGAACTATGGTTGCGCCGCTTGCTGTTTGTGCCCAGTCTTGCGCAGAAATGGCAAGCCCTGTTATGGAGGAAAATGTAGCTATAGCCATAGCCCACCAGAACATCGCCCGTAAAGATATAGAAAGATTTCTTGCTGCAGCAGCAGGCAAAATCATTAGAGCCGTCACAAGAAACACACCAGTTGACCATACCGCAAAAGCCACAACAACGGCAAGCAAGATTGCAAATGCATATTGGAGGGCGGTGACTTTCATTTTGTGGGCGCCAGCCAGCGAAGCGCTTATGCCTATGTATATAAGTCTATTAAAGAAGCAAAATTCAAATATCACTACAGCAACCATCAAAAGCATAAGCGCACCTATTATCCAATCAGAAAGCAACAAAATATCGCCATATACAAACCTCTGGATAGCCCGTGAGATGCCCTTTTCCCTGCTTATTATTGCAATGCCAAATGCAATGATTGCGGCAAAGGCAACGCCTATGGTGGTATCTGCTGATAACGCCGTTTTACGTTGCAACAGGACAATCAGCACTGCCGTTAGGATAGCAAAAACCACTATGCTTATGTTTGGATTTATAGATGCAAGTATACCTATTGCCACACCGGTAAATATAGAATGCGCAATAGCATCAGTAAAAAATGCCATTCTAAAACTCAATATATGAATGCCCATCATAGCGCATATAGGTGCGAGAAAAAGTAATGCCAGCAGAGCCTGTTGCATAAACCTTTCTTCAAAACAGGCAAAAGGTAATATTATGTTTAAAAGTTTATATATCATTGCAAAATCTATTTTTCCTAAAGACCCCTATCTTCTAATCAGCTGTGCATCTGCTATCCCCATATGCAAACCGAAGAGAGCAAGCAAATTATTTTGCGTTATGACTTCACCTGGAGCTCCATCAGCAATAACTACTTTGTTTAACAAAATTACATAAGAGGCATGATGCATAATCATTCCTATATCGTGGCTTACCATCAAAATGGAGAAATTGAATTGTTTTTTCAAATTTTCAAGCAGCTCACAGAATATCCGTTCACCTTTAATGTCTATTCCAGCAGTTGGCTCATCTAATATCAATAAATCTGGCTCTTCCTGCAATGCTGATACTAAAAGCACTCTTTGTAGCTCACCTCCAGAAAGTTCAGAAATTCTCCTTTCTGCAAGATGTTCCACACCAACAAGTCGAAGAAGAAATTGAGCCCTTTCTTTATAAGGATTGAATTTGCCAATCCACAAAGGCATCCATTGTCGGCTCATTGTTAAAAATTCCATCACGGTGATGGGTAACGCCCTATCAATACTCAATTTTTGAGGCACATATCCAATTTTAGTGTTTTGAAGCATATCAGGCTTACTTATAATAATTTCTCCTCTGTATGGCACCTGCTTTAACATCGAAAGGAGCAATGTGGTTTTTCCTGCCCCATTGGGTCCAATGATAGCTGTCCATGAAGAACACGGAATCTGTAAATTGATGTTATCGAGAATAGTTATGCCATTTAATTCAACACAGACATTAGTGAATTTGATAATATAGTTTTGTTCTTCAAGAGGCTTCATTCCGTGAGGCCACATACTTTTGCTATAACGTTTAAATTGTTGAGCATAACTCGTTCATAATAATCAAGCGGTGCATTAGTTTCCCCACTAGCCACGGGATCAAGCGTTGCCAGCTGCACTCCTGTTTGAGAGGATAAAACTCTTGCAGTTTTATCCGAATACTGTGGCTCAGTAAAAATAGCAGCTGGCTTTTCGTTCCTTATTAACTTTATAATTTTATTAAGTTCTGCTGCAGAAAGCTCTTTTTGATGATGAGTATAGATTGTTGCAATAACTTCTAATCCCATATCTTTTGCAAAATAGTCAAAAGCATTATGTTGAGTTATTATCTTTTTGTTTTTAAGTTTTTTGCTTACATCTTTCATCTGGGCTTCAATTTGCCTTAACTTTGCTTTGTAATTTTCTGCATTTTTTCTATAAATAGTGCTACCTTCAGGATCAAACTTAGTTAAGCCATTTGCTATGTTTTCCACTATAACTTGAGCCATAATAGGGCTTACAAAAAAATGGGGATTAACCTCTTTATGAGTATGGGTATGATGATGTTGTTCTGCACATGCCTCACTCGCATCATCTTTATCATTATAATAAATCACATTTGTAATACCAAAAGACGTGTCTATTAAGAAAAATTTTTTTTCTTTAATAATATCTTCCATAAACTCTTCCATCCCAGAACCGTTAATAATAAGGCAATCTGCCCCGTCTAGCTTCTTCCTATCCTGAGGTGTGAGCACATAATCATGAGGGCAGCCAACATCAGGTGCAATAAATAAATCCAATTTGATAGAGTTATGTCCCTGCACTATATTTTTAGCAAAATTATATACAGGGAAAGTAGTGCATAGCACTAACTTATCTTCTGCAAATAGGCTTTGTGCAATCACAATAAACGCTATATAGACGATATATTTCAACATAACGAAGTTTCCTCCATAAAAATAATATTTTATAATTTATATGCATAATAATGTATCACTTGAAAAAGTCAATTTATAGATAATTTACTATTGGAAAAGTTTACGCACTTGATGGTACAGTA
>CAZBHO010000061.1:0-14271 GCA_964491945.1 uncultured Verrucomicrobiota bacterium
AATCACTACGCAAAACCGCTCAAATGTTCAATGTAAACTTCAAAACTATATCAAAATGGGTTAAAAGATATCAATCATATTGACTACCTCGCCTTTTCAGATCTAAAAAGATCTCCTAATCCCTAAAGTAAGATACATACCCAGGCTACACTAATGTCAATTCTGATGTGGAAGCAATTCAAAAGACTAATAAAAGATGATTTCTATTCAAGAGAAACTATCATCATCGATCCACTCTTCCAAAATTATTTCCAAACAACATCAAATAACTATAATAACCTGTACCATCATCTTCCAGATCCTCCCGCCTTCCAATATACCTTGCTTGAAACTTGACTTTAAAACATTGAGCTTTTAATATTCTTAGCAAATTTGTTTTTGAAAGGAGGTAATTATGTTTTATATAGATCCATTGTATCTAATAATAGTTTCACCAGCATTGATCCTTGCGATTTTTGCCACCATCTTAACGCAGAGCACTTTTGCAAAATTTTCTAGAATTCGTGCTTCATCCGGGATGACTGGTGCTGAAGCAGCCTATAGATTATTGCAAAGAGAAGGCATTGATGATGTTGAGATAGAACAGACGGATGGTTTTTTAAGCGATCATTATGATCCAATTTCAAAAAAATTAAGACTTTCCAGCAAGGTATATCACTCTTCATCGCTTGCGGCTATAGGTGTGGCTTGCCATGAGGCAGGGCATGCAATTCAGCATGCCAGAAGTTATTTTCCGTTGTATTTACGTTCTGCAATGGTGCCACTTGTAAATATAGGGAGCAATGCTTCTTACATTATCTTTTTTCTGGGGCTTTTGATGCATTCTTCAACCTTGCTTATGCTGGGGATAGCATTGTTTGGACTTGCTGTGCTATTTTCCATAATTACCCTGCCAGTTGAATGGGATGCCAGCTCAAGAGCAAAAGCTCTAATGGTTTCTGCTGGAATAGTTTCTCCTTCGGAAAAAGTTTTTGCATCAAAAGTGTTGAATGCGGCTTTTCTTACCTATGTGGCTTCTGCTATTTCCGCAATTTTGACTTTGATTTATTATCTTATAAGAGCAGGTTTTTTGGGATCTTCAAGAAATGATTAGATAGTCACCTGAAACAATGCGCATGCTCTTTTAGCAAAATCAATTTTGTATTCTGACGTGTCACTTTAAAACTTATTGACATTCAGATCGTTTAGGGTATTGTTAAAAAAATATTTCCAAACACTGTAAATGAAAGGGGTTACTCATATGAAACAGGTGCGAATTGCTATTATTGGGCAGGGAAGAAGTGGCAGAGATATTCATTCCGCATACCTTGCAAGCTGTCCTGAAAAATTTAAAATAGTTGCTGTGGTTGATGAAATAAAAGAGCGGCGTGAACGTGCTGTTCAAGATTATGAATGTGAGGCATATGCTTCTTATAAAGAGCTTTTTAAAAGGGATGATATTGATCTTGTGGTTAATGCCTCGTTTAGTCATATGCATTATCCCATAACGCTAGATTTATTAAAGCATGGCTTTAATGTGCTCTGCGAGAAGCCTCTAGCAAAAAAGGTAAAAGAAGTTGATAACTTAATTGCTGCTTCAAAAAAACATAAAAGACTTCTTGCTGTGTTCCAGCAGGCTCGGTTTGCGCCATATTTTAAGCAGGTGCAAAATGTGATTAAATCTGGAGTTCTTGGCAGGATCGTTCAAATTTCAATTCAATTCAACAATTTTGGCAGAAGGTGGGATTGGCAAACTCTCAAAGAATATAATGGTGGTAGTCTTTTAAACACAGGACCGCATCCTCTTGATCAGGCACTTGTTCTCTTTGGCGATGATGAGCCTGAAGTAAATTGCTGGATGGATAGGGTTCTTACTCTTGGCAATGCCGAAGATCATGTTAAGCTCATATTAAGTGGTAAAGGGCATCCGCTTATAGATATAGAAATTTCTTCTTGCTGTGCATATCCAACATTCACTTATCGAATATATGGTTCTCGGGGCAGTCTAAAGGGCACCACTGATCAGATGGAGTGGAAGTACTTTAACCCAGCGGAAGCGCCCAAACGTAAACTCATAAAAGAGCCTCTTTCAAACGAGCAAGGCTTGCCAGCTTATTGTGGAGAAAATCTCGTTTGGCACACCGATACATGGCCTGTTTCTATCGGCAAAAAGGAAGAAAAAGAAGCAACATATTCCTCGGCGAGTGCTGCCCAATCCAATATGACAGCAGATTTTTATGATATGATTTATGACGTTTTGTGCAAGGGCAAGAAGCTGGAAGTTACTCCTGAACAGGTAAGGCGCCAAATAGCTGTCATTGAAAAATGTCACAAACAAAATCCACATATTTATAAAAAATAATGGCATCCTTCTGGTCAGAATTTAAAGCTTTTGCCATTAAAGGCAATGTTGTGGATATGGCAGTTGGCGTAATTATTGGCACAGCTTTTGGCAAAATAACAAGCTCTTTTGTAAATGACATAATAATGCCGCCACTTGGTCTTTTGGTTAGTAAAGTCAATTTTGCTCAGCTTTGCTTCGACTTAACCAATATGCGTTTCACATCGGTAGCTGAAGCAAAGCTTGCTGGCGCAACAGCCACGATCAATATTGGCAATTTTTGCAATACTGTCTTGGATTTTTTTATTCAAGCTATTGCCATCTTTATCGCCATAAAAGCTATACAAAACCTAAAGGCAAAAACTGCCATAATAACAGAAGTGGTTCCTTTTGGTAAAATCATTTCACAAAAGCAAGAGCCATCGCCATCATCCGCAAAGCCAGCTGTGCCAACCACCAAAGAATGTCCTTTTTGTTGTTCTCAAATTCCAATAAAAGCCAGCAGGTGTCCAGCTTGCACTTCTATTCTTGAAGAAGATAAAATGGCTTCTGCTACTCCTCCTCAAGCTCCCAGCCCTGCTCAACAATAATTTTTATCACGTCTGGAAAAGCAAAGGGAGGTCTCAATTCACGCCGAAAGACGTGGCTAAAATTTTTTGCCAGACTTTTTTTGACTATAGTTATTGAAGGAGATTTGCTGCCGAGCAATTGTTTTAAAGACGTGACCTTTTCTCCTATCAGCCCGCATGGCACTATGTAATTAAAGTGTTGCATATCAGGCTCAACATTAAAGCTCATGCCATGGAATGTTATCCATTTTTTGAATCTTACGCCGATTGCAGCAATTTTGCCTGCATCTGTCCATGCGCCTCTTTTGCCATCTTTGCGGTAAGCTTTTATGCCAAAATCTGCGCAGGTGCGAATGGCAACTTCTTCAAGGTTAAAAATATAAGAGTGGCTATCTGCCTCGCTCCCTCCTAGTTTTAGGATTGGGTAGATAACCACCTGTCCAGGACCATGGTAGGTAACGCTGCCGCCTCGCACAGTTTTGAAAAGCCCAATACTCTTTTGAGCCAATTCTTTTTCCGTTGTAAGAACATCTTCAGGGCGGCTTCTCAAGCCGAGAGTAATTACTGGCTTATGTTCCAACATTATTAGGACATCTGGAACTTTTTCTTGTTCGCGAAGCTCCACAATTTTTTCCTGTGCTTTTGCCGATGTGGGATAGTCAACAAATTTTTTAATAACGCACAAAGCCGTTTGTATCATTTCTGATCTTTGCTTTCTTCCAGCAGAGCATAAAATTTTTCTTCTGGCAATATCTCTATTCCCAGTTGTTTAGCCTTTTCTAATTTTGAGCCGGGCTCTTCACCGACGATGAGGCAGGATATATTTTTGGATACAGAAGAGGCTGTTTCTCCGCCAAGTGAACGGATTTTTTCTTCGGCTTCCTTTCTTGAGAAGCGTGCAAGAGTTCCAGTAATAACGAAGAGCTTACCAGAAAAAAAGTTAGATTTTGTTTCAGATTTTTTATCTCTTTCTAAACTCTTCATATTAATACCTGCTTTTCGGAGTTTTTCTATTAAAGCTATGGTATTAGGCTTTTTGAAATACTCTACAATGCTGGATGATGCGGCAGGGCCAACATCACGCATTTTTTTAAGTTGGTCTTGATCAGCCTGCATAAGCGCATCCAGCGAGCCAAACTCCTTTGCCAGCTCACGAGCCAATTTTTCGCCAACGTGTCTTATGCCTAAAGCAGCTATAAGGGCGCTTAAATCACGCTGCTTGCTGCTTGCTATATTGTTTAAAAGATTTTCTGCGGATTTCTTTCCCATCCGTTCAAGAGAAGCAACCTGCTCTGATGAAAGGAAATATAAATCAGCGGGATCGCTGATTATTTTTTGATTAACCAGCTGATCAACTATTGCCTCACCAAGTCCTTCTATATTCATACAGTTTCTTGAAGCAAAATGGATGAGCCATCTTTTTAGTTGTGCTGGGCACTGCAATGATTCGCATCTTATTGCCACTTCACCCGACGTTCGTGTTACAGGCGAACCACACACAGGGCACTTTTCAGGCATTTTGAAAATTTTCTCATTACCTCTCCTTGCGCTTTTATCCACATCCACAACAGCTGGGATAACCTCGCCAGCCTTCTCTATAACAACCATATCTCCTATACGAATATCCTTCCGTTTAATTTCTTCTTCGTTGTGAAGTGTGGCTCTGCTAATGGTTGAGCCAGCAAGGAACACAGGCTCAAGCTCGGCAACAGGAGTTAGGACGCCTGTTCTTCCAACCTGCACAGTAATATCTTTCAACCGTGTTTTTGCGCGATCAGGCTCATATTTAAAAGCAATTGCCCAGCGAGGGCTCTTTGCTGTCATTCCAGCTTTTGCATACAAGGCGCGCTCGTTTAGCTTTATTACGGCACCATCCATACCAAAAGGAAAACTATCTTTCTTTTGGTGCAGTTCTTTTAAATACGCAATAACTTCTTCTATATTTCTACAAAGCTTGTAACATGGTGGGACTTTAAAGCCCAGATCAACAAGCGTTTTCAACAATTCAATGTGTGTTTCAAAATCCTTTGCAACTTCACCAACGGCATAAAAGATGGCATCAAGCGGGCGTTTTGCAACTATGCGTGGGTCAAGCAGCTTCAACGAACCAGCAGCTGCATTTCGCGGATTAGCAAATATTTCTTCTCCCTGTTCTTCTCGCTTTTTATTAAATTTTTCAAATGCAGCCTTTGGCATAAAAACTTCCCCGCGGACTTCCAAGTGATCAGGATAATTATTCCTTCGTAATTTAAGCGGAATTGATTTTATGGTTCGTAAGTTTTCTGTTATGTCATCACCAAGCATTCCATCGCCTCTTGTACTGCCAACTGAGAGGAAGCCATTCTCATATTTTAAAGATACGGCAACTCCATCGATTTTAGGCTCAACCACATAAGAAAAATTTGTTTCTCCCAGCAGCCTCGCCAATCTATTGTGAAAAGCCTTGACTTCTTCTTCGCTGTAAGTATTTGAAAGGCTTAACATCGGAATTACGTGTCTTACGCTTTTGAAACCATCCAGCGGTTTTTCCCCTATCCGCTGTGTGGGAGAATCTTTAGTTTTAAATTCAGGAAAAGCTTTTTCAAGTTCTTCAAGTTCTTTTAATAACTTATCAAATTCATAATCAGAAATTTCTGGCTTATTTAGAACATAATAAAGATAATTATGATGTTCTATTATTCGTTTTAGTTCTTCAATACGTTTTTGCGCATTATCTGGAGTTAAGTTGTGCTTTCCCATTTTAGCAGTTGCTCCTGTAATTAAAGAAGCGCTGAAACAATCAATATATGGCTTTTATTAATTAAATAAAGTAAAAATATGGTTATTCAGGTGAAATTTTTTTGTAAATAGGGAAGAAAATATGACTTGAATGTCTATATAATAGTATTTTTGAAAGGTGACTACCAAAAAAGCAGCTTGACAGCATTATATGAAAAATCTACCTTCTTTCTCATCTTTTTGTTATATTATGTTGTGTCGTGATCATCAGGAGTAGTTTGCTAATTGTTCAGCATGTTGTTTTGTTATTTAAATTTGTAAGGAGAACCAGATATGAATAGTCAAGTAAATATCCCTGAATGGTGTAGCAATGGTCTTGCATTATATCGAGACAATTTTTTATTGCTTGTGCTGGTGGGACTGATTGTTTTCGTATTAAGCTTTTTTTCTATTGGAATTCTCGCAGGACCTTCTATCGCAGGAGCCTTTTTGATTACATTAAGCTTAATTAGAGAGCCTTCAATAAAGCCGGCAATAGGAGATATTTTCAAAGGATTTGACTTTTTTAAGCAGACATTCCTTTTTGTAATAACCAACATTCTCGTGTTGATTATAGGCTCTTTTATTCTTTCAATTTTGCCTGTGTTTTTGGAGCAGATAGCAAAAAGTTTATTCTTTATTTCTGTAATGATTATTTCTCAATTTGGAATACTTTTGATTGTTGATAAGAAAATGAGTTTTCAAGAGGCATTTATCGCTGGCATCAAGAAAGGCAAAGAGTTATATCCTTTTCTCTTTGCATTCACATTGATTTGGATGATTTTAAGTTGGGCAGGCTCCATTATAGCAGTAGTGGGTATATTTTTCACAATGCCTATTGCTTTTTGTATGATATCTTATGCTTATCTAAATATTTTTAAATAAAGGCTGTGAATTAAACGTAATAGAACGTTTCGCTCCCTCTTGTTTCGTAAAATATTTCTTTTTTATCTAACATTTTCTCTAATAATTTTAAAACGCTTTCTTTTTCTGTGTTAAGAGCCATAGCTATTTCTGCTGAAGTGCAAGGGCGTCTTTTAAGAAGTTGCAAGATGGCTTCTTTTGAAGATATTGTGTTGATGATTTGTGAGGATTGATTTAATTTTTCAACTTTAAAAACACCAACTACTTCGGCAGCTGGCTCAAAGAGTGCCGCCAGCTTTTGCAGATGAGATTGTTCAGCGGCTTTTACAAAATCTTCAGCGGCTGGTCTTACGGCAGTGTTTAGTTGAACTTTATCTGGACAGAACTTTTTAACCAGCTGTGCTATTTTGCTTATTGTTTCTGGTGAATCGTTTAAGCCGGGCACTATAAAAACTTCTATCCAGAGTTTCCCTTTAAATTCGTTTCTAAAAGCACAAAGTCCCTCAAATATATCATCAAAACGCAATGCTGGATTCGGTCTACATATCACCTCAAAGGACTTTTGGTCAAAAGCTGAAAAAGAAGCTTTTACTATTTTGGCTTTTGAAGCATCTTTTCTTACCTCTGGCAGAAACATTAACGAGCTGTTTGTAAGGAGCAACGTTGGATGGCTCTTCCATGAGTTTATTTCCTCTATGATTTTTCCGAAGCCTGTGTGCAGTGTTGGTTCACCAGAACCTGCAATAGTGATAACATCTGTTGGAATATTAAAATTTTTCCATCTTCGGAGTTCTTCTAGTATTTCGTTTGTAGGCACATATTCCTTACGTTCTATTGTGCACAGAGATGTTCTGCCAACCTCGCAAAACACACAATTAAAAGAGCACACCTTTTGCGGTAGCAAGTCCACTCCAAGTGATCTACCAAATCTTCTTGAAGCCACAGGTCCGAATAGATATTTGAAGTTGGAATTCATAGGTGTATTGAAGAAATATCTGGTTTAAGGTAAAAGTCAAATAATCTTTTTTGTAAACAGGTTGAGTTGTTAAAGAAGGATTGATACATTGATACTGAAACTCAGAGATATACTGTAGTACTTATTGATTAAACCTTGCCTGATTATTGCTCTGTGGCCTCTGTGGTAAAGTTTTTTTGCTGTTTCAGAAATTCACCAACTAAGCAGCCTTTCTTTTTTTCTAGACGAAAGATGTTTTTTGTTTAGAATGGCACAGCTTTTATTAACGCTGAACAAAAAAGAGAGGAAGAAAAAATGTCTATTATAGTGCTTGGTTTACCAAAAGGTAGCTTACAGGAAGCAACTTTTGCTATGATGAAGAAGGCAGGCTTTAATGTTTCGGTTGGGAGCCGTTCTTATGTGCCTTCAATAGATGATCCAGATATATCTTGCAGGCTAATTAGAGCGCAGGAGATAAGCCGATATGTTGAGCTTGGTATGCTTGATGCAGGGATAACAGGATACGATTGGGTAATGGAGAATGGTTCTGATGTTCATATGGTTGCAGATTTAATTTATGCAAAGCAAGGCATGCGGCCTGTGCGCTGGGTTGTGGCTGTTCCAAATGATTCGCCAATAAAGAGCATAAAAGATCTTGAAGGGAAAAGGATAGCTACCGAAGCAGTTGGGCTTACCAAACGTTTTTTGGCGCAACACGGCATAAAAGCTGAAGTGGAGTTTTCGTGGGGCGCAACTGAAGTTAAGGCGCCAGATCTTGTTGATGCTATAGTTGAGCTTACAGAAACAGGTTCATCTTTGCGGGCAAACAATTTACGGATAGTAGAGACTGTTCTTGAATCCACAACGCGGCTTATTGCCAACAAAAAAGCTTGGGCAAACGAGGCAAAGCGTATAAAGATAGAGCAGATAGCAATGCTCTTAAAAGGGGCTTTAATGGCAGATTCGCGGGTGTTGCTCAAACTTAACGTGAAAAAGGATCTGCTCAATAAAGTGCTGCAGGTTCTGCCAGCTCTCAATGCGCCAACCGTAAATTCATTGAGCACAGAAGGCTGGTTGGCTGTGGAATCGGTTGTGGAAGAGCGTGTGGTGCGTGATATTATTCCAAAGTTGAAGCAGGCTGGCGCAGAAGGAATTATTGAGTTGCCAATAAATAAAATTGTGCCATAATAAAAATCCGATTTGGTTTTAAAACATATTGGAGGTTAAGCATGGGTTCACTCAAGAAGTGGCGTAGGAAAAAGATAGCCAAACACAAACGCCGTAAAAGAAGGAGAGCTGATCGCCACAAGAATATAAATAAGTAATAAGCAAGGCGGCAGTGCTTGGTTGATAAAAAATGCGTTTTTCACATCTTCTTTCATTCAATATGAAGAAGATGAGGGAGAGGTTTTATTCTTTTAAGTATTTGTTCAATGATTTTTTTGATGCGTACTTATCTTATAAAAATTGTAAGCAGATGGTTTAACGCAAAGATAGGAATTTGCTTATTGCTTGTAGGATGGATTTTAGGTGGATGTGTTTCGCATAGGGCAGAAGAGGGCACAAATCAACTTAAAGAGATAACAGATGTTGATAAAGGTGATGATGGTGCCCTTACTTTATCAGGCATTCCCATTTCAAAAGATGCAGAAAAGGAAGCAGAAGCCATAGCGCAGTTTGCTTCTGGTATAATTTATGAGATAGAAGGAAACACAAACGCCTTGCAAGCCTATCTTGAAGCGCTAAAAAATAATCCGTTGAGCCCTGCAATATACACGCGAGTTGCCTCTATATATCTTAAGCAAAACAATCCTGATGCTGCCATAAAAACAATCCAAGATGGTTGTAAAGCTATGCCGAATAATGGTGAGCTAAGAATGATTTTAGGGCACATATATTCAATGCTAAACCGGCCTGATGATGCAGAAAAGTTTTATAGAGAAGCCATAAGAGTAGAACCTGATGATGCCAACAAATATCTTGCTCTTACTTCTTTTTTGAAGGAGAGAAATAAATATGATGAGGCAATGAAAATTCTGGATGAAGCTTTGCAAAAGACGAAGGATACAGCCAGCATTTTGCGTATTAAAGGAGACTTGATGTTATCAAAAGCACTTGGAGAACAGAAGACCCTATCAAGAGAAGATTATCAGAAGATTACAGAGTATTACGAAAAATCACTTATTTTTACTAATGATGCATTTTCGCCGCAGTATTATGAGCGGTTAGGGGACATGCATATTCAGTTTAGGAATTATGAAAAGGCTTTAAAAGCATATCAATCAGCTTTAATAAGGATGCCTCAAGATGAGCAACTTTCCAAAAAAGTGGCGATGTGTTTTGTAGCATTAGGCAAGCGCAAAGAGGCAGCGGAGATATTAAAGAAGATAATTAAGTTAAATAACGAAGCTGATTTTAATCTTTTGCAATATCTCGGTGAGCTATATGAATCAATGGGGGATTTAACTAATGCGGCAACATGCTATGATGATGCCATAAAACTTGCGCCATCCAATGCGCCCTCGCTTTATTTTAAACTTGCTGCCATTTATGCAACAACAAACCTCAATAAAGCCATAGAGGTGCTTAATAATGGAGTAAAAGCCGTTCCAAATAATTATGAACTAATTCAAACTCTTGCCACGCTTTATCTACAAAACAAAGAAAAACAAAGCGCTCTTACTCTTTTTGAAACAGCAGAGCGCTTTATTGATAAATCATCTCAAAAGCCGAACGTAAATTTTTATATGACTTATGGCTTTACAGCTTTAATGAACAAGGATTTTCTCAAAGCAATTGCAAACTATGATAAGGCAATAGAGCTTATGCCTGATAATATAGATGCTTATTTGATGAAAGCGCAATGCTTTGTTGAAATGCATAATTATCAAAAAGCATGCGCCACGTTAATTAAAGCTTTGGCCGTTCAGCCAGCTAACCCATTCGTATGGTTCCACTATGGAATCCTTGCCACACGAATGGAACGATATGACGAGGCTGTAAGCATCTTTGAGCTGGTGGAAAAAATCATAAACTCTTCAAATGATAAGATACAAAGTATGCCATTTTACAACGACTTCCTATTTGCCTATGCCAGCTCGCTTGAACGCATAAAAGAATACGAGAGGGCAGAAAAAATGCTTCTGGAACTTATAAAACGAGAACCTAATGACCCTGAACCATACAATTATTTGGCTTACACATGGGCAGAGTTAAACATCAAGCTTGAAACAGCGCTTCTTTTTGTTGAACATGCCATTGAACTTGATCCAGATAATGGCGCTTTTCTAGACACATTAGGCTGGATATATTTTAAGCAAAATAAACCTGATATGGCTCTTGACTATCTTTTGCAAGCGGCAGAACTTGCCCCAGAGGAACCTGTTATCTTTGAACATATTGCTGAAGTATATGAAAAACTAAATAAGTCCGAAGAAGCTGCAAGATATTTAAGAATGGCTGTTCAAAAAAGAAACTTAAAAGAATTTTCCACCCCACTAGGCTATCTGCTAGATATAATGGAGGCAGACAAACTATTTGAAGCGCTTATTAAGGCTTTGGCAGGTGAGGCCAACACTTTGCCTCTTAATTTGCAAAATGCTCCACCATAAACGTAATAATCAAAAGCTAATTATTTTATGTCTAAAAAATCATCATATATGCTCATTTTGCCACGAATTTTTCTGTGCTGGTATATATATTTTTTTATCTTCTTTGCTGCTGTGCTGATTGCCAGCGAAGAAACGCCAAAAGATTTCCCGTTAACTTTGCTGCAGGAAAAAAAATTTAACGAAGCAGCCATAGAAGCCCGAAAGATGGCTCTTGCTGCAACAAGCGGAGTTGAGCAGGCGGCATTTTATTTTTTGGCGGCCTATGCTTATAGCGCAACGCAAGATTTTGCAAGAGCAAATAAAATGCTTGATAAGGCGGAGGATGTTTATCCTGATATAAAGGAAAATGCGCTTTTTTTAAGAGGAAAAATTGCAATGGAGCAAGCGCGATATAATGAAGCACTTTTCTTTTTTGAGGCACTGCTACCAGAAATTACCAATAAAAATATGCGTGAATTTGTGTGGCAGGAGATAGCAACAGCGCATTTTATGCAAGGCAACACAAATGCCACTATAACAGCCATAAACGAACTTGATGATACAAGGCAGGCGAAACTTTTAAAAACAGTGGAAAATTCCTATAATAAGCCAGATAAAAGCCCCATCCTTGGTGGTTTTTTAGGTTTGGTGCCCGGCTTGGGCTACGCATATTCGGAAGAATACGCAAATGCGGCGCGCTGCCTGATATTAAACGGCATATTCATCTCCGCAATGGTTTACTCTGCCAGTGAAGAGCAATGGGGAGCCTTTGCCGTTATATCTTTTTTTGAATTAACATGGTATTCTGGTAGTATTTATGGTGGAATTGATGCTGCCCACCGCTACAACAGAGAAAAAAAGGCGAAAGTGGCAGCCACAATACGCGCTGGGGCAACTTTAGATGGAGTGGATTTTTCCACTTTCCCAAAAATTTCATTGCAAATTCGCTTCTAAATGTATATGAAAAGGGCTATGTATATATCCATTGTTGCACCTATATATAACGAAGAAGAAAATGTTGAACCTCTGTGCCAGAGGCTGAATGAAGTGCTCTCTAATCTCGGAATAGAATATGAAATTATTCTCGTTGATGATGGAAGCACAGATAAATCATGGAATAAGCTCATAGAATGTGCTGGGCGCTTCAAGGGATTGCGACTAATAAGGTTGCGCCGTAATTTTGGGCAAACTGCGGCAATGACGGCTGGGATTGATGCGGCACGTGGCGATGTTATTATCACAATGGATGCAGACTTACAGAACGACCCTGCTGATATCCCTCTATTATTAAAGAAAATGGAAGAAGGCTACGATGTTGTAAGCGGATGGCGTAAAGATAGACAAGATACTTTTCTTACACGAAAATTGCCCTCTATGATTGCCAATGCAATAATCTCCTATATAACTGGCGTAAAATTGCACGATTTTGGTTGCACGCTTAAAGCCTATAGAAATGAAGTAATGAAAAATGTCCGTCTTTATGGAGAGATGCATAGATTCATTCCTGCGCTTGCCTACTGGGTTGGCGGTACAGCCACAGAAGTTGTGGTTTCTCACCATCCACGCAAATACGGAAAATCCAAATATGGCCTTTCCAGGACCGTGCGTGTTCTGCTTGATCTTATCACGGTTTCTTTCCTGATGCGTTATAGCAAAAGTCCAATTCAGATATTTGGCAGAATAGGACTATACCTTATTGGTATAGGAGCACTTATTTTTCTCTTTATGATTGCTGCTCATCTTTCTTTCCTTTTGTTTAACACAACTTTTGCGGCTTCTCTAATCAAACGTGAGTTCTGGATAATAACTCCTTTTATGCTGATTTTCTTTGGTATACAATTTATAAGCATGGGGCTTCTGGCTGAAATACAAATAAGAACATACTATGAATCACAAAATAAGCCCACATACACTATAAGAGAAACCTTTGAAAAAGCCAAATGATGCTCCTCCTTGCAGATATCTCATCTTTATTTGATAACCAGACTATTAGCATTGCCCCATCGCCATTTTTCTGGGTGCTCTTGCCTGCCTATGTTAGTATGGTTCTCATAGGCTTGTTTGCAGGCGCAATCCTGTTATATCGCTTTGTATCAGGAAAAATCACTTTAACAAACTCACAAGAATGGCTAAATACTATTCCATGGACATTGAAAAACGCTATTCCTATTTTTTTAATAATTATTACCACTCAAACCATTTTTATACTTTCTATTCGCTTATTGAGAAATTTTCATCTTTTGCCTACTTCAAAAGAAATGATTGCGCTATTAACTTCACTCCACGGAATAGTTTTCCATATTTTTGCTATATGCCTTGTGTATATTTTCTGTCGTAAAAGGCTATGGCAATTATCAGTAGCCTTTGGTTTATCATTAAGAAATTTTCTAATCAATTTTGGCAGAGCATTACTAGTTTATACGATAAGTTTACCTTGCGTAATCGGACTCTCAATAATTATCAATTTTATTATGCTCTTACAAGGCAAAGAGATGGGGCTTCAGGAAGTTATATTTGTATTTTCAACACCAGCTTCGTTCTTGAATTTAATTTTTTTAGTATTGCTTGCCGTTGTTTTTGCACCAATTGCTGAAGAAATGCTTTTTAGAGGCATTTTATTGCCAATTCTTGCAAAAAAGATTGGAGTGGCAGCCTCGGTAATAATTACTTCTGCGATATTTTCCGCAATCCATATGCATCTGCCATCATTTTTACCATTATTTGCGCTTTCCTTGGCGCTGGCAATTTCATATCTCTACTGGCGCAACTTGCTTATTCCCATTTTTATTCACGCCATCTTTAATCTCATAAGCACTTCTCTCGTACTAGCTTCCAACTTATTGCCAAAATGATAATTAAGCCAAAAGATCACGCTGCCAGGATTCTTTTGAAAGTAGAGATAGAAAAAAAGATTTTCAAGAAATAGCATTTGCCAGCAATGGTAATATAGCCTGAAATCTCTTTATGTAGTAGAAAAATTGTTAGTGAAATTAATAAATCAAAAACGGGCTGATCTGGGATATGGTGGTACAATTTATTATAGTTATTTGATGTTGTTTGAAAATAATTTTGGAAGAGTGGATCGATGATGATAGTTTCTCTTGAATAGAACTCATCTTCTATTAGTCTATTGAATTGCTTCCACATCAGAATTGGTATTAGGATAGCGTGGTGGGATATATCTTACTTTAGGGCCTAAAGCCTCAATTTCCTTTT
>CAZBHO010000062.1:0-6936 GCA_964491945.1 uncultured Verrucomicrobiota bacterium
CAATTCAACCAATCCAGTCTATCCATATACCAGCTGGGAGACTGCCGCAACTAATTTGCATAATGTGACAAATGGGCTAGTAAGTGGCGATATTGTGATGATCAATACTGGCACCTACTATATCCTTTCACATATAGAATTAAAAACAGCGCTAACATTTATGGGAGCAAGCACCAACCCAGAAGATGTGGTTGTGGCAAGAGATGATAGTTCCACGATAACAAACAAGATATTTTACATAAGGCATAAAGATGCTTTTCTTGCAAATCTTACTGTAAGCAACGGTTATTCTGCTGCAGGTGCTGATGATAGTGTACTCTGGGGTGGTGGAATTGGCATATATGAAGGCGGAATAGTTTCAAATTGCATAATACGAGATAATAGGACAGCAATCGGCAGAGGGGGTGGAGGAATAAGTATGATTAGTGGGAATGCTGTTATAAAAGAGTGCGTTATAAAAAACAATACCAGCGCCTCTGGTGGTGGAATAGGTATCTATTCTGGTGCATCGAATATACTGATAGAATCCTGCGTAATATATAGCAACACAGTAAATCCCAATTATGGTGGTGGTTTATATATTAATGGAACAAACATTCTTATAGAAAAAAGTTCTATTATCGGTAACAGTAGTGGACGTCATGGTGGCGGCGCATACATCAACAGCGCTGTATTTAATATCACAATAAGATCGTGTGATTTTTGTAATAACCGAACAACAAATACTATTGCTACCTCGGCTAATGGAGGAGGGATATTTGTAGCAGGTACTGTTGTGATTGAAGACTGTGTTTTTTCTAATAACTATTCACCCACACAATCCTATGCTTCTGAGATGTATGTATCAGCAGGTGATGGTAGTGACAAATACATTCGTCGGTGCAAGTTTCTTAATGGCACAAATAGCGCTCTTTTTATTTCAGGTGGTGATACAGTAATAGTGGAAAATTGTGAGATTAGTGGACATTATGATTATAGAAGACCTGCTGTATTTTTGTTCAATACCACAAATACTATTTTGAGAAATAGTGTTGTCTGGGGCAATCAAACTGGTAATAGTTCGTGGCAAAATTTAAACACAGCGGGAATTGGCATCTATAATTTTGGAAGAATAGAGAATTGCACAATAGTCAATAATTATAGAGTTATGCCATCAGGTGTGCCCGGGACTGGCGGGCTTGCGGGATCAAATGTGGTTGTTATAAACTGCATTATTTATAGCAATGGGATAAGCGCTGCTGGAGCAGACAGGGTTTCAGACATATTGGTTAGAGGGGATCAATCAGTTGTAATGTTTTCATGTTCGAGCAATTTAGTGGATGGGATAGATGGTTGTATCACATCAAATCCCTCTTTTGTGCAGTGGCCTTTAGGTGTAGGGACAGGAGTTGCGTCGGGCAACCTTGATTTAATGGTCTATTCCCCTTGTGTAAACAAAGCAACAAACCTTGAGTGGATGGCAACAAACACCGATTTCAGGGGAAGCGCAAGGCTTGATAAGGTAATGAGGCTGCCTGACATTGGTGCCTATGAACGTATTCCAGCCGTATTTATTTTTTCTGTTAAGTAAGTGGATGTGTAAATGAACTTTTTTCTCTATTGCTAAAAAATTGCATAAATGCAATTTACAAAAGATCACAAGGCTAACTTTTAATTTCAGCTATAATCATTCCGTCCTTATAGTCTTGTGCGATAATAGAAACGAGCTGTTTTTCCTTTAGATTGTTGCCATAGACTTTTGTCAATACATATTCGCCACTCCACCCAATTCCTGCATTTTCTTTTTTAAGCAGCTTTTCTATCACAACTTGAATTGAAAGCCCCAAGAGTTTTCTGGCAAACTCTTCCTTTTTTATTTCTGCTATCTCAAGCAGCTTTTTTGTTCTTGTCTTGATCACAGTTTGCGGAAGTTGCTCTGTCATAGAGGCAGCATAGGTGCCCTGCCGTATGCTGAATGAGAATGCATGGATATTGGAAAAAGGTGCTTCATTAAGGGCTTTGCAGGTTAAAAGGAAATCTTCTTCTGTCTCTCCGGGAAAACCTGCTATTACATCCGTGCCTATACCAATGGGGAAAAGCTTTTTTGTGGCATATTTGATAACAGCAAGGTATTCTTCTATTGTATAGCGGCGTCCCATTGCTTTAAGGATTTTATTACTGCCGCTCTGCATTGGAAGATGAAGATAGCGGCATATTTTTTGCGATGAAGCCATAAGCTCTATGACGTCCTTTTCTACCGTGCTAATCTCAATTGAGCTTAGGCGAATGCGTTTGATTTCTGGCAGTTTTATAAGAGCATCGAGGAGAGAAAGTAGGTTTCTGCCTGCATCTTCATAAGAACCCAAATTTGCACCTGTAAGCACAATTTCAGGAAAATTTGCAGCGAGGGCTTTTGCTTCTGAGACAATTTCTTCTAGAGAACGACTTCTCGGTGCTCCACGCGTTTTTGGCACAACGCAATAAGCACAATTAAAAGAGCAGCCATCCTGTACCTTTATGATAGCCCGTTTTGTTGAAAAATGGGGCAGCAACTGATGGCTTTCTGAAACAATTTTTTCTTGAGTTAAGAAACCAGATTTTTTGAGATGCTCATCAATTTTAAATTTCTCACTTTGCCCAAGGACAAGATCTGCTGGCAATTGATTATTGTTTTTTAAATACAATTCGGAGAGGCATCCTGCGATCACAACGAAACAATTTTTGTTGTGTTCTTTTGCCACTCTTGCAAGTCTTATGCTGTCTTCTTCTGCCTTTCCTGTTACGGCGCAGGAATGTATTATCACAATATCCGCGCTAGCATTTTTTTGTGCAAGTTCATAGCCTGCCTTTAGTAATAGAGCCTCAATCTGGGCAGTTTCCGCCTTGTTTAGCCTGCAACCTACGGTGACTATTCTGAATGTGATTTTTTTGTTTATTGCTACGATTTGCATTGATTTTTATTCAAAAAATGTCTAAAAGCTGAAAATAAAAGTTTAGCTATTGCAGAGTAAAGAAAAAAATGAAGAAGATATATTTGTGCGGACCAATTATGGATGAAGAAGCCGGCAAGGCAAGACAATGGCGTAGGATAGCCATCAAGAAGCTCTCAAAGCATTTTATTTTGCTGGATCCTATGAGGCGGAACTTTAAGGATAGAGAAGTGGATAGTGCCAATGAAATTGTGGAATTTGATCTGCAAGATATCAGGAATGCGGATATTTTGCTTGTTAACTATAACAAGCCCTCTATAGGCACAGCAATGGAAGTTTTTTATGCTTCGCACAATCTGGGAAAATTTGTTGTGGCTTTTTCGCCGTTCAGTTTTAAAGATTGCAGTCCGTGGATGGTAAAGTTTTGCACAAAGATTTTACCAAATTTGGATGCTGCAATAGACTATATCAAGGAGCATTTTTTAGATAAAACTTGACAGCTCGTTGCATTAAATTATCTTGCTAACGGTATCGCACAAACACCACAATACCACGGAGTATAAAGATGGCAGATACAGTAAAAATAGTAGTTGATGGAAAAGAATATGAGTTTCCTATTTTAGTTGGTAGCAAAGGCGAGCGCGCATTTGATATATCAAAATTGCGTGAGCAGACAGGGCTCATCACCCTGGATCCGGGACTTGCCAATACTGGCAGCTGCCAGAGCGCAATTACCTATATTGATGGTGAGAAAGGCATTTTGCTTTATAGGGGATATCCAATAGAGGAGTTGGCTGAAAAATCAACTTTCGTTGAAACTGCTTATTTATTAATTCACGGGGAGCTACCCACCAAGAAAGAGCTATCGCTCTTCTCTAGCAGATTGAACGAATCTTCCTTAATCCATGAAGATATGCGGCATTACTTTGTTGCGTTTCCGCATCACTCACATCCGATGGGAATACTTACCACCATGGTGGCTTCACTTGCAACCTTCTATCCCTTGCCAGAAGTGCTAACACCGCAACAGGAAGAGGAAGTTATGGCAAACTTAATTTCACAGGTGCGCACGATGGCGGCTTTCTCTTATAAAAAGTCTATAGGAGAGCCTGTGGTATATCCATCGTTCAAATTAAAATATGTGGAAAACTTTTTAAATATGATGTTTTCTTCTCCTGTCCACGATTACAAGCAAGATCCTGATATAGTGCGCGCTATAGAGCTATTCCTTATTCTGCATGCCGATCATGAACAGAACTGCAGCACATCCACAGTCAGAATGGCTGGCTCAAGCATGGCAAACATATATGCTGTGGTGTCAGCAGGCATATCGGCTCTCTGGGGGCCAAGGCACGGTGGAGCAAACCAGGAAGTGATAAAGATGCTTGAAGAAATATATAGCACAGGATGCGACCCACGCGATTTTGTGGAGAGAGCCAAAAAGAAAGGCTCAAATAAGCGCCTGATGGGATTTGGACATAGAGTTTATAAAAATTTTGATCCACGCGCAAAAATTTTAAAGGCAGCATGCCACAAGCTTTTAAACAAGCCCGGCTTTTCCAGCCCTCTTTTTGATATTGCATTAAAACTTGAAGAAATTGCGCTCTCTGATGATTACTTCATAGAGAGAAAACTTTATCCAAACGTAGATTTCTATTCAGGACTAATACTAAAAGCTACAGGTATTCCCTACAATATGTTTACAGTGCTCTTTGCCATAGGGCGTGTTCCCGGCTGGATTGCGCACTGGCGAGAGATGGTGCATGGCCCTGATTTCCGCATTGCCAGACCACGTCAGCTATATATCGGCAAGACTGAGCGGAAATATGTCCCAATAGAAGAACGTTCATAGCACTTATTGTGCTTAAAAAATAAATTATGGATGGCGCACTAAAAAAGCGAATATCCCGCAAAAACTTTATAAAGACCATCTTATCTTCGGGCGTGTTGGCATATACCGGCAACATTTTGTTTGCCAATAATAATGGTAATATAAACAACGCCGCATCACACGAGGCGCTTTTTTACGAATCTCTTTCAGATAATAAAATTAAATGCAAATTGTGCCCAAGAGGCTGTATCATCACAGATGGCTCAAGAGGCTATTGCAGAGTGCGCCAAAATCAAGGTGGGAAACTCTTTTCTCTGGTTTATGGAAAGGCGTGTACCAAGAATTGTGATCCTATAGAAAAGAAACCTTTCTTTCATGTGCTGCCGGGCACGAAGAGCTTCTCAATAGCAACGGTTGGCTGCAATTTTGCTTGTCGCTTTTGCCAGAATTGGGATATCTCGCAGGCAAGTCCTGAAAGTTTTGAGGTTAAAGAAACTTTACCAGTCAGGATCGTGGAGGAAGCGAAAGCTGCGAAAGCAAGGAGCATAGCTTATACCTACTCTGAACCGATAATTTTTTATGAGTATATGCTTGATTGTGCAAAGGCAGCAAAAGCAGAAAATATTGCAAACGTTATGGTGACCAATGGCTTCATAAAAGAAGAGCCTCTTCGCAAAATTTTGCAGGAACTAACTGCAATAAAAATAGATTTTAAAGCATTTAGTGATTCTTTCTATGAAAAAGTGTGTGAAGGTGAACTTGAGCCGGTAAAAAGAACACTAAAAATTATTTCGGAAACCAAAACATGGCTAGAAATTGTTGTGCTACTTATCCCGACCTTAAATGATTCTGAAGATGAAATAAAACGAATGAGCCAGTGGCTTACAAAAGAGGTTGGTAACAAGGTGCCATTGCACTTCTCACGTTTTACTCCAATGTATAAATTGCGCAATCTGCCACCTACGCCACTAGATACACTTCAAAAAGCACGGGAAATTGCTATGAAGGAAGGAATGCAATTTGTCTATATTGGCAACGTGCCAGGACACGAAGGCGAAAATACTTTCTGCCCTTCTTGCAAAAAAATTCTTATTCGTCGCTTCGGATATTCCATTCTTGAAAATCATATTAAAGGAGGAAACTGCTCTTTCTGCAATTCAGAAATACCAGGGGTCTGGACGTGAAGAATTATTTTATGCCACGCCTCCTTGTGGCTGATGAAAAAGGGAATATATTTGCACATCCTTATCTTTCAGCAACTGTATGGACAGGCAAAGAATTTTTGCCAGCCGTAGCAGCAGAGATGATAACTACGCCCGCTGCCTCCAGATTGTGTTTGCTGCCACATAGGTTGCCGGTGGGATTTGACCCTGCAACAAATAAAATTGAGGTTTTAGATAAAGTCAGAATAGGGAGCTCTTTTAAAAAATGTTTTGCTGTGGCTCTAATTCCGCCACCTGGCTACACACGCACCTTTCTACCAGCTTATGAAACGTTAAAGAAGTCTGAACTTTTGCCATTGTATGCCTATACGGCAGTTGCTGGTGGTGCAAAAAATATGTTTGTGGCTTCCTTGTTAAAAACAGATGTAAGACATCACTGGGATGCCAGATACTACAACACGCCTTCACTAGAGAAGAAGATCAAGAAAATGCTGTCGCTCTTCCCAAAAAATAGCATACTCAATCAGCTAGCAAAATGCGCCACAGCTTATAACTGCTATACTGCACAAAATATATTTTATCAAAGATGGGAAGGCGGCATTCCCGTTTCAAACCTTTGCAATGCCAGATGCGCAGGCTGCCTTTCAAAAAAATATGTCTCTCAACCTGCGCAATTCAGAATAGATTACGTGCCAGATGCCCGGGAAATTGTTGAAATTGCTTTCCATCACCTGCATTATGGGAAACAACCTGCCATTTCCTTTGGACAGGGCTGTGAAGGCGAACCAACACTGCGCGGAGAACTTATTACTGAAGCCATAATTCAAACAAGGCAACAAACAAAGCGTGGATTGTTCTGCCTGAATAGCAATGGCTCCAAACCTGCTGTTATAGAAAAAATGATAAAGGCAGGCCTTTCTGCAGTAAGAATTGCTTTAAATAGTGCCTGCGCTGCTACACATCAAGCATATTTTTCACCACAGGGCTTCTCTTTAAAAGAAGTAGCATCTTCTCTAAATATTGCAAAGCGACA
>CAZBHO010000062.1:6952-7758 GCA_964491945.1 uncultured Verrucomicrobiota bacterium
AATCAATCTTTTGGTTTTTCCCGGCATTACTGATCTTCCTGAAGAGCTGGATGCTTTGATAGATTTTCTACAGAAGACTAAGCCGGATATGCTGCAATTGCGTAATCTCGGAATTGACCCGGAGCTCTATATAAAAATTTGTGGAAAAGTTCAGAAAAACATTTACCCAATAGGCATCAAAAAATTTCTACAAAAAATAAAAAAAACCTTTCCTGCTTTGAAATTGGGGAATTTCAATCCTATTAGATAAAAGTGCAATAATTGTGTTCGTTGGCCCATCATTGGTAGTAATGTATTGTTGTATTACAAAAAGATGGTACTAATATTCAATTCCGCATCGCGCCTTAAGTTTTCTTGTGTGATATGGATGTTTAACGCATCGCATTTCTGTTATATAATCGGCTCGCCTGATTAGTTTTTTGGGAGCATCTCTTCCTGTTATTATAAGCTCAACATTTGCAGGTTTCTTATCAATTAGTTTAAGTAAATCATTTTCAGAAAATAGCCCGCACTTAATTGCGCAGCAGGCTTCGTCCAAAATGTAAACATCGTAATCGCCTTTTTCAAACATAGTACATATTTCGTTAAGCGCACTCTTTGCCAGATCAATAGCAGAGCTTGATGGCTTATCACAAATAAATCTGCCCTCCCCATATTGTTTTATTTTTATCTTAAAAGAATCCTGCCTTGAAAGTCTTTTTATGGCTTTTACTTCAGAAAAATCGCCTTTTTTGATAAACTGCGCAACAAAAACTCTCAAGCCAGCTCCAAGTGCCCTTAAAGCAAGCCCGAGCGAAGCGGTAGTT
>CAZBHO010000062.1:7795-12545 GCA_964491945.1 uncultured Verrucomicrobiota bacterium
ATAAATATGTACCATTCCTTCTAAAAGATCGGCTTTAGTTTTTTTGCTAATTTTATTTTTTTTGAAGCTCATATTAAACTGGTGGCTTGCGCCATTTGTATTTTTTCCCAAGCGCCATAGCTTTTTTTAAGGGCAAAACTCCATCAGTGGCGCTTGCATTAGAAAGGCAGGAAGCAGCAACGCATATTCCTATCCTTATTGTGTCTTCCAGAGCAATCCCTTCGTGCAAGCCATAAAGCACTCCAGCACAAAAAGCGTCACCAGCACCCACAGTGCCTTTTATAAAATTCTGTGGCAGTTCCAATGAACCAATAGAATAACTTTTGCCATGCCTCGTTTTGCAATAAGCACCTTCTGGCATATGAATTATAACTAATTCCATATTTCCTTTTAGGAGTATATTCTCTGCAATATCTTTAAGCGCATCAGGAATGAGCATTCCTTTATCATCTCTAACTTCTTTGCCAACAGTTCGTGCAGCTTCAATCTCGTTTAATACAAGGTAATCAGTATGTCTCAATGCCGGTGGAACAAGCAGGGAAAACCGCTGGCTCTCTTCGCTTACCACATCAACGCTAGTCTTTATGCCAGCGTTTTGAATGCTTGCCAATAGCCTTGCTGCCCGGCTGCCATATTCCTTATCAGGCTTATCAAGAGTATCAAGCAGCAACAGATATCCAAGATGAAAAATTTTGCAAGAGAGCTTATTTACAGGAACATGTTTTACATCAAGAAACGCATTTGCTCCCCGATAATGATAAAAAGTTCGCTCGCCTGTCTTTGAGTCAGTCATAACATCCGTAAAAGATGTGTTTTTATTAGTAATTGGCAAAATAAATTTAGTGTCTATCTTCCACCTTTTACACGTTTCTATAATAAAGCGCCGTTGCTCATCCTGACCTGTTAGCCCTATGCCAACAAGCGGAAATTTTGCGCCCATCCGCGCTAATCAACCAACATATTGAATGAGGCTCCACCAGTGCCAACTCTCTGCGAAATTATAGTGCCAAGCATTCCTTTGCTCGGCAAGGTGTCAATTATTTTCACATAATCAACAATCCAATTACCTGCAGATGCTATTCCGCATCTTTTTTTATCAAGTGATTTCATAGTGAATTTTATTGCATTTAATTTTTGACTTTTATACTAACTTTTTTACTCTTCTAGCAGTAAAGGCTTGTTTAGTCAAATATTTTGCCTTACAAAAAAAATGGAAAATAACATCTCAGAACGTATAGAACTCTTGAGAAGAAAATACGGGAAAAGCGTAATTATTCTGGGACATTACTACCAGAGAGATGAGGTCTTTGAACATACGGATTTTCAAGGCGATTCTCTTGAGCTTTCGCGCAAAGCAGCAGAAGCAAAAGATGCTGAAAAAATAGTCTTCTGCGGTGTGCATTTTATGGCTGAATCTGCTGCAGTGCTGGCTGCGCCACATCAAACTGTTTTTATGCCAGATCCTAACGCAGGTTGTCCTATGGCTGATATGGCGCCTGAGCGTGAGGCTACGAAAGCATGGCAGGGACTAACCTCCATTTCTAACGATTGGCTGCCGATAGTCTATGTGAATACAACCGCAGCAATTAAGGCCTGGTGCGGAAAAAATGGCGGCTCAACCTGCACTTCTAGCAATGCTTCAAAAATTATTAAATGGGCTCTTTCGCAAAACAAAAAAATCTTCTTCCTGCCAGATGAACATCTTGGAAGGAACACCGCATTTGCGCTTGGCATACCTCAAAATGAGATTGCCGTTTTTGATCCACAAAAGCCTTTTGGCGGAATTGACCTAAACCTATTTCCAAACCTGCGAGTGCTGCTCTGGAAGGGATATTGCAATGTGCATCAATTTACAGTTGATGATGTAAAAAAAGCAAGAGCACGCTTTCCTGAAGCAAAAATCATTGTGCACCCTGAATCTCCACGCAGCGTAGTTGAACTATCAGATGCTTCAGGCTCAACAAGTCAGATTATTCGTTATTGCCAGGAAGCACCTCAAGGTTCAACCATAGTTATAGGAACAGAAATAAATCTTGTGATGCGGCTTGCAAAACAATATAGAGGGCGTCTTACCATAGCGCCTTTGCGAGCCAGCGGATGTCCAAATATGGCTCTTACAGATGCAAAAAAATTGTTGCATCTGCTAGAAAACTTCCCACAGGAAAATAAAATAATTGTGCCAGATGACATTAAGGAATATGCAAGGCTTGCCCTTAAGCGAATGCTTGAGCTTTAAGCAACACATTTGATGTCAAGCATTAAGTATTCTTATGCTCCAAATGTTTTAAAAAAATTCTGACAATTTCTGATGGGGAGATGTTCATAAAAGCATTTTGTTCTGGACGATAAACTATTTGTACATTTTTGCCTAATGGCTGCCACAAAGCAGGTGAAGTTGGCCCAAAAAGGGCAATCACTGGCAGGTTAAGAGCAGCCGCCAGGTGAGTGATGCCTGAATCGTTGCCTATATAGCCTATGCTTGCGGCAAGGATATCTGCAACATCAAATAAGGAATGTCTGGTAATAAAATTACAACCTGCTTTCTCAATTGTATCTTTCATCCACTCTTCAGCCTCACCAAGCAGGAAACATAAATCAAAAGGAGCTTCTACTTTCATTATATTGTAAACAACGATAAAGTTTTCCAATGGATAGTTTTTTTTAAGACTTCCTGATCCCGGATGAATAATCACGGTTTGTCTTGTTAATCCTTTTGCTTGCAATAAATTTCTGCCATGTAAGCTATTTGTTTTGCTTAAATTTAAAAGAGGTAAAACATCTTCTAAACTGTTCGTTTCTATTCCGAGTTCTGTTAACGGCTCAAGTAAATGATAAGCTATATGTTTTGTGAAAGGAAATGGTGTTTGGGCTAAAATTTTGGCATTGGAGAAGTTCCTCAATTGTTTTTCAATCATTTTTTCGGGATCGTTTAAATAGGAAATTACGAGGTCAAGTGAGTTTAGCTTCTCTTTTTCAGTTTCGGAAATTTGGCAGAGTTGATCGAATAAAAATAGATGTTCCTGACTTTCTAGCGAACACACGGAATTAATTATGCCTAGCTTCTTTGCAATATAGGCAGCTGGACTTCTTGAGACAACTTCTATGTAAGATGCAGGAAATGCTCTTTTTAGTTTTTTAAGAACAGGAAGCGTAAGTATAAAATCACCAAGTGCCCCTCCTCTATAGAGGCGCACTTTATGAATAATTTCTTTCACCTTTTCTGGATTGGCAGAAACTTATGAATTCATTGAGCTCTGATTTGCTGCTATAACTCGTGAAAGAGTGTCTCTGAACATTTCCAATCCTGATGCAGGGATGATGATGGTATCACGTCTTCCGCCGACATCTTCCGTGATTCGCAAGAAACGTCCTCCGGCGTTTTCTTTGAAATCGAAGAAGAATTGTTTTCTTTCTATTTGCACCCTATCGCTATATAATGCTTTATCTTGCCGCATTGCTATCTCCTTTCCCACACATTCCTTTTTTTTGAATACTCTTTAACTTACCATTTCACCCACCTGAAAACGTGTAAATCTTTTAAACACAATCGCATCATCAAGTTTTTTATTCAATTCTTCCAACACCTGCTGAACGGTCTTTTCCTGATCTTTTACGAATGGTTGTTCAAGCAGGCACACTTGTGAGTAGAACTTGCCCATTTTGCCATCAACAATTTTCTCCACAATATTTGCAGGCTTATTTGTAACTTGTTTGGCATATATCTCACGTTCCTGTTTTACTAGTTCAGTGGGTACGCCAGTCCTATCAATAGCTTTTGGTTGAGAGGCTGTTATGTGTAAGCAAATATCCCTTACAAAATTTTTCACATTTTCATTATTGAGAGTTTCTAGCTTTTTGACTTCTATTTCAAGCAAAACTCCTACTGTATTGCTATGATGAATATAGGAGAACACTGCTCCATTAACGCCAGCTGCATAACGTATAAAACGTCTTACAACAACGTTTTCTCCAATTTCTGCTATTTTTGCAGTTACGGCGCTTTTTGATGTAGCGATAATATCTATATCTGCCTGAGCCAAATCCACTGCCAACTTTTGTACGAATCCCCTAAAGTTTTCATTCTTTGCCACAAAGTCGGTTTCGCAATTCACTTCAATCAAGCTACCAGCCTTACCATCAGCTGTAATAGCAGAAGCTATTATTCCCTGATTAGCTGCTCTTGATGCCTTCTTTTGCGCAACGGCAATGCCACGCTCACGCAGTATTTGAATTGCTTTCGCTTTATCCCCATTTGCTTCTTCCAAAGCTCTCTTGCATTCCATCATTCCTACGTTTGTTTCTTCTCTTAATTCTTTTACTAAATTTGCAGATATATTAACCATCGCTCAATTTCCTTTCTTTGTTGCGTTTGTTAGTTATGCAGGATTGCTTTCAGTAGTAGTTTCAGCCGATGAGGCTGCTGGCTCTACGCCAACATTCTTTTGCTCTTCAGCAGGCTTTTCTTCCGCCGTATTAGCAGTGGAATCGCCTTTTTGTTCAAACCTTTTCTTGCCTCTTGCCGTTGAGCCTTGTGGACGAGCTGGCCTTCTGCCAGTGCCGCGCCCACGGTGAATAGGGCGTCTGATGCTAGAGGCTTCTGATTGCTCTTGCGATGCGGCAGATGCAGTTTCTGCGCTTGTTTCTTCAGCCTGAGCAGCCGCTTCTTCAGCCGCTTTTTGCGCTAACATGCTCTCGTATATGGAATTAGCTTTCGCTATTGCATCAACTAACGTATCTAAAAACAATTTTA
>CAZBHO010000062.1:12566-13472 GCA_964491945.1 uncultured Verrucomicrobiota bacterium
TCATTGCCGGGCACAGGATATGTTATGAGATCTGGATCAGAATTAGTATCAACCAATGCCACAATTGGTATCCCTGCTTTGTGGGCTTCCTTAACAACAATTGCTTCTTTATTCACATCAATCACTACAATTGCGCCGGGCAATTTCTCCATATTCACCATACCGCTTAAGTTGCGTTCAAGCCTTGCAAGTTCATGCTTGATTCTTGAAGCCTCTTTTTGCGGCATCTTATCAACTTCGCCAGAATTGACCAGCTCCCGCAGAGACTTCATTCGCTTGATACTGTTTGATATATTTCCGAAATTTGTGATTCCACCACCAAGCCAACGGCTTATCACATAGTGCTGTTTTGTGCTCTCTGCGGCATTTTTAACAAGCGATTGAGCCTGCCGCTTTGTGCCAATAAAAAGTACCTGATTGCCTCTTGATACGGTATCATAAATAAACTGCTGAGCAGCTCTTAATTGTAATAGGGTTTTTTCAAGGTCTATAACAAAGATACCATTTTTCTTCCCAAAGATAAAACGCTTCATCTTTGGATTCCACCGCTTGGTCTGATGCCCAAAATGCAAGCCTGCATTAAGAAGGTCCTGCACCGTAAGATTAAAAGAAAGAGTACTTGTTTGTTCTGCCACGATAAACCTCCATAAAAATAAGTTCCCGCTTTTTTAAGATGGGGCGGTCACAATCCGCTTTGTTGTCAAGGTGGCTTGCCAGACAACATTCGCTTCCGTCCTTTTAAAGGACTAATGACGTGCTTAAATAGCTAATTTTTTTAAGAATGCAAGCTTTTTTTAAAAATCCTCTTGCAAAAATTTTTGACATACACTTTCAGACAATATTCTTATTTTTTCCACAAAATACTTTCTTGCATTTAAAATCAGTTAGTGGAAAATGATAAACCGT
>CAZBHO010000063.1:0-13211 GCA_964491945.1 uncultured Verrucomicrobiota bacterium
TGCGATAGTGTTTAATTTTACCATCATATTTTTTGTTTTTGCTCTTTTAACTAAAAACATATTTTTTACCTTCTATGATTTTATGTTTCTCCACTACACCGCTGGCTAGCTCCAGAGTGTGCCTGCCGCTAATGGCTTTGCAGAATGTCATCCTATATGGTGAAAGATTGCGAGCCACTTCCACAGCCATAAGCTGATCATCAAAAAATACAACATCTATGGCAAACTTCATAAAGAAGGTATGTATCATTCGGCAGTTTTCAAAATACATTCCTTCATCTTCGCTCAAAGAATTTCTGCCTAGCAATCCTTTAATTCGTTTTGAAAAAGTATCCGCCTTCATTACATTTTTAATGATAATGACGTTGGAATTATATTCCAGCATCTTCATAAAATCACCTGGACATAAAATAATTTATCATTATTGGGCCTATCAAAACCACTAAAATTGCAGGGAATATAAAAACGAGTAGAGGTAAGAGCATTTTAACCGGAGCTTCTACAGCTTTTTGTTCGGCATACATTGCCTGTCTATCACGAAAATCTGCAACTTGAGAATATATTACTGGTGTCAGTTCTGTACCAAGTTCTTCTGCCTGAATGATCATTTCCAGAGTGGCTTTTATGGAAGAGATATTTATTCTCTCTGCTAATTCACGCATAGCAATTGAACGCCTTGTTCCGAGCTGAGTACTATTTAAAAATTGCATAAGTTCTTCTGTTAATGGGCTTAAAGGTATATAATTTACCACCCGGCGTATTGCGCTAAGGATATCCATTCCTGATCCTACTGCCAGGGCAAGCAGGTCAATAAAAAAGGGCCAATCCCTAATAATTAACTTTCTTCTAGTTTCTATTATGTTGTTTATAGGCAAAACAGGAATCATCCAGCCGATAAAACTGCCTATCAAGATTATAGCCATTATTGCAACAAAATAGCCCCCCATTTCAGGCATTGCTAACAAGCCTATAATGCCGCTAATAATGCCAGCAGCAATTGCAGCAATAATCTGAATTGCCGCAAGTTCCTGAGCGGTAAACGAGAAACTTTCTCCTGTATATTTTATTTTCTCCTGTAGCTTTTGATAATACTGATTATTTTCACCAAAAAAATGGTTTATTTTATTTATAACATAATGTATGAGCGGAGTTACAAAAAGCAGCACCCCACTCCTTTTCCTTTTATAACGTTTTATAGACGTTGCATAATCTGTAAAGCTACTAGCAAAAATGATGTAGCAAAATAACATCACAGAGAAAAAAAGTAATATCCATATAATCGTTATTCTTAAAGTATCCATAACGTTATAATGACCGCATTGTTACAATCTGCCTTATTACGTAATATCCCAAAAAATCCAGCATCACAATAATCGCTATCAATACCCATCCAATAGCTGTAGTATACATTAAACTCATAAGTTCAGGATTGATAATATGGATGATTATCCCAAGTGCAATCGGGATAAGTCCAACAATTATGGCTTGCAATCTGCCCTGACTTGTTAAGGCATTCACTTTCCTTTCTATTTTATTGCGTTCTCTTATAGTGTTGGCAACCTGTTTTAAAATTACAGGAAGATCCCCTCCAGTCTGCATAACGAGCATTATTGAAGCCACTATAAGGAAAAGATCCTTATCATTAACACGGCTTGCTAGGTTCTGGAGTGCATCTTCAATGCGGATGCCGAGCTCTATCTCATGATTTGTTATTTTAAGCTCCTGTCCAATAGGATCGGGCATCTGTCGTGAAGCCAGTTTTAAAGCCTGCATTAATGAAAAGCCACTACGCAAGCCATTGCTTAACGTTGTAACCATATCTATAAGCTGACTATTGAGCTTCTTTTGCCGCTGAATTTTACGTCTCTTGATAATTATATCAGGCACAATCCAACCTAAAATAAAACCAATAATGGTCGTTATTATAGGCACAGGCATCATAGCAGTAGAAAATATAAGGTAAGCAAAAAGCATAAAAAGGGAAGCTAGCAAAATTTTGATTGTAAGAAGGTTTTCTGCAATATATCCGCTAGAATCATTTTTTATCATGGCCATTGCGCTTGAAATATATGTGTTTTTATACGAAGTATACATTTTTGATCCCGCCTCATAAAGTAGATAGGCAAAGGATGCTACTGCCACAAAGCAGATCAATGATACAACGATAAGCATCATGTTTGTTGAACTTTTTTAAAAAGGTTAAAGTTTACATCTATGCCGCGCGCTTTTAATTTATGCACAAACTGTGGAATAACGCCTGTGGCGGTGAAATAACCCTGAACCCGACCATGGTCATCAAACCCCGTTTGTTGAAAGACAAAAATTTCGCTTAACGAGAATTGCTCTTCGTTTTGTGCTGGAACCAGTTCAGCAATGCTAACGATTTTCCTTGAGCCATCAACCAAACGCGCCTGATGGCAGATTAAATTCACAGCAGAAGCTATCTGCTGACGAATTGCTCGCACGGGCAATTCCATTCCAGCCATCAGGACAAGCGTCTCTAATCTCCCTATTACATCTGCTGGCGAATTAGCGTGCAAGGTGGTTAATGAGCCGTCATGCCCTGTGTTCATTGCCTGCAACATATCAAGCGCCTCACCGCCACGGCATTCACCAACAATTATTCTATCAGGTCTCATTCTTAAAGCATTTCTGACAAGAGTTCTGATAGTGATTTCACCCCTACCTTCTATATTAGGTGGTCTGGATTCAAGACGCACAACATGCTCCTGCTGCAATTTGAGTTCTGCCGAATCTTCTATAGTCACAATGCGTTCATCTTCTGGAATAAAAGCGGAAACCAAATTGAGCAAAGTGGTTTTCCCTGAGCCAGTTCCACCAGAAATAATGATATTTTGCCGCCACTTCACCGCTAATTTTAAAAATTCTATTATTTCATGCGAAGCAGATCCAAATTTAATATAATCCTCTGCCGCAAAAGCCCTCTTACTGAACTTACGGATATCCAGTGAAGGACCATCAATCGCAATTGGTGATATAACAGCATTCACTCTTGATCCATCAGGAAGTCTGGCATCAACAAGTGGAGAGCTTTCATCTATTCTTCTGCCAAGAGGACCAACAATTCTTTCTATAATGCCAAGTAATTGCTGCGTATTGGTGAATTTTTTATTTATTTTTTCAAGCTTGCCGTTACGCTCAATGTAAATTTTATTTTTTCCAAAGCACATTATTTCTGTTATGCTATCATCATTTATTAAGTCATCTAATGGTCCGTAGCCAAGGATATCCTGTATGGATTGCCGCTTAAGTTCTTGCGGGTCAATATTAGCAGCCTTAATTTCTGGCATGATTCCCTCTATGATGCGGCCTATCTGAACTCTGGCTTTTTTCTTTAACTCATCAGCAGCATCACCAGAGGTTGTGTTGATCTTTCGCAGATCCATCTGTTCCATAAGGAGCGACCTTATTCGCTGTTTTAAACCTTCCATGATAGTTTCTGCTGTCTGCTCCTGCGATTGAGGCACATAGGTATCAAGATCTGCTGTTGCTTCGTCATAAAATGTAAACATCAATTCGCCGAGTTGTATTCTATCGGCATTTTTAAGCATATGTTCTTTTTCGTTAACACGGATATTATTTATAAGTACACTATTGTTGCTTATGGGCTGTATATAAAACCATCCGTTTATGTTTATTATTCTGCAATGTGTTCTTGCCAGATTTTTGCCAGAAGGCAATCTAACATCGCAGGAAGATGCTGTGCCAAGAGTCATAAACTCACTGTTAGAAAGAAAAGAAAGATCAATTTGCGTACCTTCATTATCCACAATATAAGCCATATCACCTTCCAAAAAGTTTTATTTTTTTATTTATCTAAATTATGTTCTTTCAGTTTTAATTGAATATTAGTTGAGGCCGAAGATATAGCATTATCATAAGAAGTGTAATTAAGAATTCTTGGAGTAACTATTACGATAATATCCTGATCTTCATCAGCCCTAACTCGTTTACTAAAAAGCAAGCCTATGATTGGAATATCCCCTAAAACAGGTGTCCTGGATCTCATATAGTTGCGTATATTTTGCAGAAAGCCAGAAATAACGATGCTCTGTCCAAGTTGACAAACCAGCGTATTTTGGACCTGAAATTTATCTAGATTAAGATCTTCGCTACCAGATTTTGATGTTGGGATTGAAATATCCATTGATATGGTGTTCATTATCTTATCTTCTGTTACAAGCTCTGGCTTAACACTTAATTGAAAACCATAAACAATATTCTTCATATCTGCCGCTTGCACGCCTGAAACCTGGTAGTAAAATTCGCCGCCAGATATAAATTTGCCAGCCTCACCATTTTTCGTGCCAAGACGTGGCCTCGCCAGAATGCTGGCATCACCATTATTAACAAGCGCATTCAACTTCGGCAATAATGTTGCCGACCATTGCAATCCAAAGGCAGAAGCATGGGAACTCTTGTTTACTATCGTTTGACCGCCCTGTTCGTTTTCAGTAAGTGGGCCATAAGTTGGTGAAATGGGCATTGTCCACTGGGAGCCCCAACTGGAATTATTATCCCTGCCAGTATTACGATTATAACTTCCAGAACCACCAAGCTTAATATCTATGGCATTTGCTCCACCATCCAGCATATTCATTCCAAGATCGTATCCGCCAGATTTGGTGATTTTTACAAATATGACTTCTGTTTCTATCATTATATCATGGACTTTTATCATATCCACAACGTTGGGCACTTGTGTTTTTGCCAATAGTAATACATTGGAACGGGCAGTTTCATCAAAAACATATCCAGAAATATATGCGGTTTGTCCTATCACCTTTACTTTTATGGTATTTATGCCCGATATTTTATGAATAAACTCTTCAACAATTTCGTTTGAAGGACCTCTATCAAAAGTTGTCAGATTCAGCACATTTGGATAAGCCTGCACAATTTTTGCAACTCTATCCACATCCTGCATAGAAATCAACTTGCCATCAATCACTATCTTATCACCAATATAAGAGACATTTACGTTAGGTATACCTGTTAGCAGTTTGGCAATATCGGCAGCCATCCCTGTAAGTTGTGGTTGGACCATGATTTTTATAGCCTTCATGTTGCCAGATGTATCCATCCAACTTAAAAAAGTTTCGCCAACTTGTATGGCTGAAATTTTGACATTATAGTTATCTTCAGGATGCAATGAGACCACATTAGGGTTAGAAACTGTTACCTGCCCAGAATTAGGAACACGTATAACAGTGCTATCGCCAATGTTCATAGAAATGGCAGAATTTTCTGCGCCGTATAGTTCTTTAGCAGAATTTGTTAATAGAACAAACGTAAGAAGTAAAATTAGCAATTTGCATTTATTAACATACTTGAGCATCGCATTCTCCATTGTGCTTATTCGTTAAACCATGCGTTGTTTTCCATAAGGAAATTTTTAACCTCATTGCAAGAAACAGGTGTAGCATCAGGAATTTTATCTGTTTCGCCAGTTTTTCGTAATGCCAGCGTGATCTGCCCTTCATTCAAGCAATAAGATAGAATTTGAGCTTCTTTTGGCTTCAACATAAGCGTAACATTGTTATACGTGACATCCCCTTGAGTTGTTGAAGGTGGTATGCCAATTCTTCGTGTTCCCGTGGCTACAATAAGCACATTTTGCAACAAAACAAATGTGACTTTCTTCTTTTCAGAATCCATTGAAGAGATAGGTTTTGGTGGAGCAATTATTGCAGATTTAATTGCATTAACGTCCTGTGTTGCAATATTAGCGGCAGAAAGCTGTGGGATGTTGATATTCTGATCCATTCGCCTTATGCATCCACTATCCGTAGTAAAAAGGATATCTACACGCATCCCAGGGTTAAGCAGACCGGCCACACCACTTATTTGATTTACAGGAATAGTCATAGCATATGTGCCCGACTCAAGCTTAGCGGCAAGTCCAGCATCTATCTCTGCCTTTGTTATAATATCAGACCAAAATATGGGCTTGCCTTTTTCTATATTAACTTTCAGTTTTGAACCAAGCACAAAATCAGCAACATCATAAGTAATGGCTCTCTCAGCAACATATTTTTTTGGATATTCTCTAAATGCCACATTTTCAGGTGTAAGCACTGTGCCCTTCTGTAAATCATTTGCGGCAACGAGTACCTTAATGGCTTCCATCCCTTGCAATGCAGATCTCTTTACGTCCTTTATATACATATTAACCAAAAATACTGCCAAAATACCCATTACCACCGCCACAAACAAGGCAAGTTTCCTATTCATATAAGTATCCTTTCTCTAATTTGTTAGTGTTGTTTTCTTCAAAAGCACATAATACCATGTAAAAACATCTTTTTGTGCCACACTTATAGCAAGCACATCATTTTCTCCTTTATTAAAGAAACCAATCGCATTTATCCCAACATCAAGAGCCATAGCTTTTGTGTTACTTGCATAAGACCACCCTGCGTAAGAAAGTTTAGTTACAACACTTGGCACCACGATAGAGGGCTCTTCGTTGCATTCGCTTATTTCGTATTCCAGTAAATATTGATTTGTTATCTGCCGCATTCTGTATATGGGATTGCTTGCCCAATACAGGGGGCTGCCAACAACGAAGTCCCCCATTTTTCCATCAAGATTAAATTCAAAAGATACGTTCACTATAATCAATCCTGACTTATTAGATTTTACATCAAAATAAATCACAGTAAGCAGAATATCATCTTTGTAAAAATGCAACAACTTATCAGAAGTTATCTGTAATGCATTTGCCATTAGGCTGGTAGTAGCTTGTTGTGTATTTTCACGCCAACCTTTATCAAGAAGCTGCTTACGATACCAATTCAACACAGCTTGTGGCTCCTCTTGCACCTGATAAACAATCCTACCTAAAAAGCTATCTTGTAAGAAAAGTTGCATTTCACTGTAATTATTATAAGCCGCAGGATACACAGGCACGATCCCTGAAAGTGCAGCAAAAAGAGACTTGCTTAAGCATATAACCCCAACAAAAAATACAACTTTTTTAAGCATAAATCCTCAGTTTCAGCACTTAATTTTTGCCCATTATGCAAAACTTTGATATCGGGATAAAAATCATTCCAGAGCTCCTGGACATATTTTGGGCTTCAGTCCATTGATCAAAAGGCATGTCTTTTATAGGTTGTTTGGAATCAACATAAAAAATATCTTTAACATCGCCACCAGCTGAAGCAGATTGAAAATACTTTCCGGCAAAATTTACTAAAGTGGCAATCACAGGAAACTGCAAACGATATAAGTATAAAACGCCTGCTTTAACATAATCAGTATTATCTGGCAAAGGCTGAACATTGTTAGAAAGATGAGTTGTTATCCTTGCCACTCTGGTTTTGTTTTTGTCGTAACAATCAACCCATATATAGGTTTGCGCAAAAGCATTTTTAAATTTTTTGGCGGCATTGTTGATCTTTATTTTTTGAAGCTCACTAATAACATCCAGTGGAGCAGAACGTTGCGTTATATCGTTAACAGGAGAAAGCATCATAAGAGCCAATACTGCTGCCTTATCAAAAGCGCCATTCACTATTGCGGAACGTGCCGCACAAAAAGCAGCGTAGTTAACGATCTGATTCGCAACAGAAATCATAGAAAGCTCTATCACTCCCATTATAAGCACCAACACAATAGGGAACACTAAAGCAAACTCTAACATTGCCTGCCCAGAGTGTGATCCCTTCTTATAGAATTTAGTATTTAACATCGCTTTTTAAATATTCACCTTATGCAAAGTCAACCAATGAAAAGCCGAACAATAGCAACCTGCCATAATGGCTGTGCCATAGGGAATATATGTTCCGCGCAGAGGCTCTTTACGGAATATCTTTATGCCTATCTGTATCAACGCTATTATGCCCCCTGCTATAGCCATATATATCAAGGTGCTTATTAAAAACTCTGCTCCCATTAGAATTGCAATCATACCTATAAGTTTAACATCGCCGCCACCTATCCAGCCAAACATATATAAAACATAAAAAACCCCAAAACTTAACAAAAAAGCTAACGCAAAACTCACAATTTCACTGCGCCTAAATAAAAACAGAATAACAAAACCAACCGCCATTCCTGAATAGGTGATTAGATTAGGTATTATTTTATCCCTTAAATCATAATACACAACAGGTATACCCAGTATTAATACCAGAGCTAAAGACAAGATGTCTATATCTAAAAGCATTCTCTGTTCTATTGAACGCTATTCTGCGATCTGATTGATCTCTATAATACTTATAAAACGTTATGCTGCTTATAAAACTTATGATTATTCGCTAATTATTTGCCATCAGAAAAGTCACTTATTCTCACATCTTTGCCACCACCTTTGTCTTGTAATGTTGCAGATTGAGCCTGACCTGCCACCATACTATCATTGGCTGCTTTAAACAAATTACGCACGTTTGTGCCAAAAACCCCAACAACCAGAAGCACAGCAACAGCAACTATGCATATGATAATTACGTATTCAGTCATTGATTGTCCTGCTTTCCGTTTAAACGTATTCTTCATTGGTTTTTCCTTTCTTTATATTTTTCCGATTCTATTCTCTTTCCATCTCATATCTAACTGTCGGAACATCAGTAAGATATGATACACTTACGGAAATGGCAGACTTATTCCCAGTAATAGGTCTGCTAAAAAATTCTGAATGCCTTCAAACCAGCCAGAAACAGTATAAAAAGCTATACCAGCAACCACCACAAGAGAACTTAAAAGCGCATATTCTAGCATCGCCTGTCCCTTATCTATGATGGAACAATTGTTAGTCTTTCTTTTCAACATTTTTTAACATAATGGCTTTAATTTTTATTAAAATAAAAACTATATATGCCAAAAGCAACATATTCATCATTTGAATCGCTAGATCAAAATACAAGTACTCGTGCAGATGGTTGGCTAACCAATTCATAGCTATTCCTTTCTATTATGGGGCTCTTACATTATTAGAGCAGACTACAAAGGTAAGCTGCAAAAGACATATCCGGCAGGAAGTCTTTTTATTGTGTCTGTTCTAACACTGTAAAATGACATATTTATATATTCCTATTAGAATAAGAAAAAATAAAAACAAGTCAAGTTTTTTTGTTAGCCAAAAGAGTAGGTTACATTGTTAAGTAAGGGTTAATAGTATTGTATTGGATTGCGCAGTAAATGATTAAGCCTTGTTTAATTCTTTCTCTAAAGCCATCTGTGGCCTCTGTGGTGAAATTTCTTGTCTTCTGACTTTTTCATAAAACTCTCATGTCCCCTATGCTGAAGCTTTTTTACTAACCCCAGAAATCCAGAAATGCAACCATCTCCCTATCCCAATTTAAGTTATGTTATCTATGTGGAAAAAGCCAGCGAATAATTACGTGAGGATAACCTGCAACTCTACACCCAGCCTGCCGATTAATAGCCGGTTCACTCTTAACCCACCCTAACAACAAAAACGGATTCTCTGACCTATCGTTATAAACTCGTGTCCTATAATAATTGTTGCTACCACTCAATACTATCCCTCCATCAAAACAATATAATTTGCCTTGCTCTACCCCTAATCCATCTATATCACTAAATTCATTCGTATTCCCATGCGATACAATCAAACCATACACCTCACACCCACCACTAAAATACGGTAAATTCGTTAACACTAAACTCACCCTGACACGTTTGGCTCCTATGCCTCCATTGCTGTTCTCACCAGCACTAACATCATAAAAAGGCTCTCCACTATCCCACACCCACACAGCAGCATCCCACGCAGCCAAAAAACCCATCCAACTATACCACCCACTAGCTACCTTCCTCTCCTTATCCAACCAATACCACTCATCAGGCCACCTGCTCACTTCAAGCACTCTATACCCATCCTCTATCTCTCTATATATCCACTCACCAAGCAAATCCTCACCCCCAACCACACCATTTAACTCTTCCTCATCATAATACCTAACCCGCCTAAACCCATTACTGCTTATACCTGCTCCCTCACGCCAACTAATCAAATTATAATACACCAGCCCATCTCTTCCAGCATTCAAAGGACCTGCCTCACCATCAAGAAACATAACCGATACCCGCTCCTCCTCCCGTTGTAAACCCCTGTAATAATCCTGCCATAACCCACTATACGGAATATTTAATAAATATAATCCACGATCCTGCCACCTCACTATCACAACACCTTCCCGCTCCATCAACGCTTCACGCACCTCCATCGCCTTAATCACCACTCTCTCACAATCACTTATCCCAGGACGATGCTCAAAATCACCTACCTCTACACCAAACACCATCCCCAAAATAACTATGCTAATCACTAATATCAACCTTCTCTTCATAACTCATCTACCTCCTTCACGGAGCACTCCACTTGTCTCTGTAATTTATCCCCTCTATCAAATTGTTCGTACCATCATACTCAACATTCCGCTCATTCGCCTCCCCATTCAGATAATATAAAAATGAAAGATAACAACCACCATCCTGTGGATTTAAAAGCCAAAAATCATTTTCAACCTTACCATAATAAGCGCTTACTATTCTGCCCTCTCTATCCTTACGTGTCCTTACACGAATATAATAATTCTGTTCATAACTCATATTAGAATACCTTTCACCATCAACGTAATTAGCATCTCCCCCCATCCCATTCCTCTTCATAATACGCGGCCTATATCCATCGGCAGGCGCTACTGCCGGAATCCTTAATGCAGAACCTTCCAAATAAGGTGCAACAATCCCTACTACACCATCACCATCATTAGAAAAATTAATGATTAAACTCCAATCATATGTTTTTATTTCCACAACCCCCTCATATGTCTTAACCTTCTCTATTCTCTCATTAGTACCATTCAATTGAAATATCAAATCACTAACTACCCCACTCCCGTATGGTTTAACAAAATCTCCCTTCATTAAATCATACCCTACAGGCACTCCATTCGTTGGAAGCCACATATTAAGTATATTCTTCACATACATCGGATGGGGCTTCACCTTCCGCCTCATCTTGATAACTACCTCACTACCCCAAGGACGCCAAAAACCTAGACTAGCCCCACTTATCAAATCTACACCCAATAACCTCTCAAACTCAACTCCTGCCGTGTGAGTATAATACCCTTCCTTCTTAACCTCTATAGTCATACTATTTCCATTCCCATACCCTAAAACAAAATACCTACCAATACCGTATATATACCCCTTAACCTTCGTAGGAGAAATCCCTCCAACACCAACGATATAATTATGAAAATAACCATAAACCTTAGCCCCTCTTATAGGCTCACCATCTACCTCATCAACAATAAATGCCTTTACATATCCTATACCACCAAATACATCACATCCAAATAATATCAATACCACCAACATAATCGCCAATCTTATTTTATTCATCTTAGACCTCCTCTAGCTACTATGTCATCAAATAGCTTATAGTTATACGAATATGATATCACACGCATATCACTATGTAGCCAACGATTGTTATCTCTAGGCCACCCACCATTATCGTACGTGTTACGACGAAAAGTCGTTAAGTCCCAATTCTTTTTCACAATGCTCCTTTGAGGTAACTCATTTCTCCCTGTTGGATTAGATAGGGCAGGAATTGCGTTGGCAAGAAGCTGCCGCCTTATCTCAGACCACTTCGCCATATTTCCTCCTGCTCCGCTATACAACCTACCATAATCAAATCTCTTGAAAAATGAATTCGTCCTTAATACATCATCAGACAACATATTCGCTTCTCCAACGCTCATATCCTTGTAATCTTTATTAAATGCCCACCCGCCACCTATATAACCTAACATGATACTTGACCCTTTAAGCATCTCCTGCATCACCCACAATCGCTCTTTTAATCCTATAGGAACTGTACCATTACTATTCTCCAACACGTCCTCCGTAGAAGAATAATAGTTTATTGCATTCAACATCTGGCCAAACCTACCCACCCACCTCAACATATGCCGCCCATCTCTCTCATTAAATAGCTTGTACCAATCGCTAGCATACAAACGCTGATCATAATTCACCCAATCCGGATGCACCATCGTGTTCGTTCTCGCTCCACCATCATATGCCTCCATCCCAACTGCTGCATTAAACATATAATACATCTTCACTTTCAAACCATAATCAACTATCGCACTCGATACCACCACATTACCTAAACTGTGCGCACCAATATACTTCTCCCCTCCCCTCAAAAACCTATTCACGTCATATGCAAATCGTTCCGCCACCTCAAATGCATGCTGCACATTAGTGTAATAACTTAAACCATCTATCATACCATCATCACCGTACCACGCCGTACCAACAAATCTCGCCCTGCTGCCACTCTGATAGAGCCTCTTAAACATCTCGCTGCCCCATCCACGAGCACCATCCTCATCAACATTAAACCCATGCACAAATATAAAATACTTACTATTACAATAACTATCAGGATAATTCGCAGGCTCATCGCAATTGCCAACTCGCTCAACAGAACCCCCTCCAAAACCCCTAAAATTCATCCACCTATACATATCTTCCACACCACTCACACTCATATACAACTTACTACTGCATACCTTCTTGCCATTACGTAAAACCTCTAGCTCCAATGCACCTCTGCTCTCTCGCCGACCCTCTATCAATAACACTCCCTTACCACTATTACCTCTCATCCTATTTAAAAACTCTTCCGAAAGCACCACTCCCTCCCCGCTAACATTAAATACATCTGCCTCATATACCCACTTGTTTAAACTATTCCCACAGCCATTCACCTCATCAATCAAAAATCTCCCTGCCTCCCACCTCGCTAAATCAGTGTAAACAGCATTAACAGCTCCATCACTCTGCTTCAACCTATACTCAACCCCCATCCCAGCCGGCAATAACTCCAGCGTGTTATGCATATCCAACCACACAGGCACAAAATCCAATAAGTCATTACGCCCATTCACAACCCCATCACAACAATTATTTACTCTCTCTCCACCAGGCACATCACTGCCTTCATCATCTATATCCCCTTCATCTTTATCATCGTTTATCCATACCCTTAATGGCTTTTCCTCTCTCACTCGCCCCCTGTCGTTATCATCTATCACTCTATCCCTATCCCAATCAGAAACTATCTCCACCTTCACAACGCTAACTGTGCATACATCGTAATACTCAGGATACAAACCAGCGTATGCCTTCACCAC
>CAZBHO010000064.1:0-3309 GCA_964491945.1 uncultured Verrucomicrobiota bacterium
TAATTGGCTATCACAACGCTTTTTGGTTATGCCCTGTCTTAATCCCTTCCTCTGTTGTTTTCTCTCAAGTCATCTTGTGAACTCTGTTGTGAAGTTTTTTATGCTGTTTCAGAAATTCAGTAGTTCAACTGTCTCATAAAAAAGAGCGGGGGTGTTAAGGTAGCACTGATGATATAGGAGTTTTTCAGGTGGATAACTATTTCATTTTAATGAAGTATTGGATGATAGTAATTTTTACCTCTTCATTAAGGATGGCAAAATTACTATTACTTTTCTAAACTACTCTGTAAACCACAAAAATACTTTTTCGCAATCAAACACAGCTCTTCCTGCAATAACTTTATCTGGCGCTCTTAAAAAGGTATCTACTATGTTCTTTTTTGCTCTTCCTGTTACAAGAAATATGATCAATTTTGTTAGAGAAAGCAGTAGTGGTGTTATGCTTACTCTATCAGGTGGAATTGAGCGCTTCACTGGTATGGCAAATTCTGGTTTAGTTTTATTTAGGTCTTCGAAAGAAAAGAGTGATGCAGTGTGTCCATCGGTGCCGAGTCCCAGAAATGCAAGCTGAACGATTCCTTTATTATCGATAAAACTAGCCAATTTTGAGTTATAGTCTTCTGCTGCCTGCATTAATGGCAAGGACGTATTTACAGAAAAGATATGATCATTTTTGACATTCAACGCATTTAACATTTTGCTTATGAGTTTGAAATTACTTTCGGGACTATCATACGGCACCATTCTTTCATCTGTTAAACCAAAGAAGCAGTTGTTATTTATTTGTATTTTGCTTTTGTTGTTTACGATTAGCTCGTATAGTGGGATAGGTGTTTTGCCACCGGATAGGAGAAAGAGTTTTGGTCTTTCTTTTTTTTCAGCAAGGTAGTCAGCGAAGAGCTCAAGAGCACTTTGCATCATAGAATTTTCTGAGTTGAATTTTCTAAAAACAAATTGTTTCATTGCTCAATCTGCCCATTTTATTCCATATTTTTTAGGGAGCAATTGTGCTTGTTGTAGATCTTTTGAAAAAGCCACATAGCGATGTATTGGTATTTTTCCTGTATCTACTGCTGGGAGAATTTTTACGAATATATCCCATAACACTTCGAGTTCTACATTGCTGATAAATAAACTCTGGTCACCTTCAACCACATCTAATAGAAGATATTCGTAAGCATCATATAACGGTGTTTTGAAAGTATCTGCATAAAAAAGATTTAAATACACAGGCATAAGGTCAAAATGAAATGCAGGAGCTTTGCTCATTATGCACAGATTTATGGCTTCTTGAGGTTGGATGCGTGCAATAAGTTGGTTGTTGGGGATGTTGGGCATAAGACATCCGAATACACTGGCAGGTGCCCTTTTAAATACGATACGTACTTCAGTCTTTTTCTCGTTCAGAGCTTTGCCAGCTTTGATTAAAACAGGCACATCCTCCCATCGCCAGTTATGGATTTTTAGCGCCAGCGCTGCATAGGTTGGTGTAAGTGAGGCATTTTTTACATGTTGTTCTTGAAGATAATCTGGGATCATTTTACCATTTAGTTCTCCACGTTTGTATTGCCCTAAAATGACATTGTTTTCATCTATTGGTTCTATGGAACGTAAGAGTTGAATTTTTTCTTCGCGTGTGGCTTCTGCTGATAAACCAAGTGGCGGTTCCATTGTAAACAGGGCAAGTATCTGCATCAGGTGATTCTGAATGATATCCCTTATTATTCCGTATTCATCAAAATAAGCTCCACGTGTTTCCACTCCGATGTCTTCTTTCCATATTATTTGAATGGACTCAATGAAGTGGCGATTCCATATTGGCTCAAAAATTGCATTTGCAAAGCGTAATGCAAGGATATTTTGCACCACCTCTTTTCCTAGATAGTGGTCTATTCTGTATATCTCTTCTTGAGAAAAAATTTTTTCTATTACACCAGAAATTTTATCAGAAGAGGTTCTATCTTTTCCGAACGGTTTCTCTAATATGGTTCTTATCCATCCCAGTTTTCTTGTTTCATTTAGGAAACCAGATTCCTCTAAAGCATTTGCTGCATCAATAAAAACAGAAGATGGTAAAGCCATATAAATTATGCTGTTTCGTATCTTCATTATGCCATCAATTCTGGTTTTCAATTTCTTCATATCTTCTTTTGAAGCATAATCTCCTTGTATGTAGAAGCAGTTTGACAGAAATTGATGGATGCATGATACAATTTTCGCTTTATCTTTACATCGGCAGGAAAGATTGGATTGAAGTATGTTTCTAAAAGCTTCGTCGTTTAAATTGCTTCTGGCGAAACCAAAAATTACTGTGTTTTCTGGCAAAAGGTTATGTGTAAAAAGATGAAAAAGCGCTGGAATAATTTTTCTCCTTACAAGGTCACCAGATGCCCCCATTAGAACTATGCATAGTGAATTATCCGCATTTGTGTCCATAACGTTTTGTCCTTTTTTTGTTATTCTTCCTGTCTTTCTTTTTATGCAAAAGCCAGCCTTTGCACACAGCGCAACGCTCATCTGCGCACCACTGGCCGATGAAGCAATCTGGGCACTTATGCTTTTTTTTGTTTTTAATTAAAGCCAAGAAGTTTGCCTATCTGAAAAATTATTAAAGAAACTATATAAGCTAATGTTGTAAGACCAACAGCTTGAAAAACAACCCATTTCCAGCGACCACCTTCTTGTTTCATTATTGCCAGTGTTGCAAGGCATGGCATAGTTAGCATAGCGAAGAAAAGTATTGATAATGCAGTAAGAGGGGTATAGTCCTTTCTTAAAGCCTCTCGTAGAGCCTGCTGGCTAGTTTCATCTTCTTCATTTATGGAATAAAGTATCCCAAGTTGCGCAACAAACATTTCTTTACCGGGAATTGCTCCGATAAAAGATGTACATATTTTCCAGTCAAAGCCTAAAGGCTTCATAATGGGTTCGAGTGCTTTACCTATTTTCCCTGCAAAAGAGTATTCTATTGCTGGCTTACCATTTTTTATTGCTTCTTGAGGAGGCTCTGGATATGTGCTTAAAAACCACATTATTATGGAGGCTCCAAGTATTATTGTGCCTGCTTTTTGTAGATAACGTTTTCCGCGTTCCCACGCGTGGAGTAATATGTTTCTAATTGTTGGCATTCTATAGGCTGGTAGCTCCATTAAGAAGCTTTCAGTTTCTCCCTTAAAGATGGTTAACCTTAAAATTTTTGCTCCAATCAACACCATAATTATTCCGACAAAATATAACATAAATAGAATTGTTCCCTGCCACATTTGTGGAAAAAATGCAGGACAAGGCTCGGTCTATGCAGAAAAAGCT
>CAZBHO010000064.1:3319-13185 GCA_964491945.1 uncultured Verrucomicrobiota bacterium
GAATAATGAGAGTGTAAATTGGCAACCTTGCTCCGCAACTGATTATGGGCAACACCAGCATAGTGGTTAATCTATCACGATGTGTATCCAGGATGCGGGTTGCCATAATGGCAGGCACAGAACATCCAAAGCCCAATAGAACAGGGATAAAGGCTTTGCCATGCAGCCCAACTTTGTGCATAAATCTATCCATAAGAAATGCTGCTCTTGCCATATAACCTGAATCTTCAAGAATTGATATAGCCACAAATAGAAAGAATATGTTAGGGAAAAGTGCCAGTATTCCTCCAACACCACCTATTATGCCATCAATCAATAGCGATTTCACTTTTGGCATTGTGGCATCAGCCCACACCACATTTATTGATGAAGAGAGCCATCCAAAGAAAATCTCAAGTAGTGAAGTAAAAGGAGCTGCCAGCGTAAACGTTAGATTAAACATTACATACATTATAAAAAGGAAAATTGGTATGCCAACAACATGGCTTAAAAGTATATTGTCTATTTTATCGGAAGCTTCTTTTCTTGTTATTGCAGTTTCTTGAATACATTCCTTAGTAATACCAGAAATTATCCCATATATACGTTCTGCCACAATTACAGCTGGAGGATCGCCTGTAATTTTCTTTATTTCCTCTGCCAGCTTTTGTGTAAGTTCAATTATCCCCCCAGCCTCAAATCTGCCATATAATTCACAGTCGCCTTCCAGTAACTTTAAAGCAAGCCATTTGCTTAAATTCTGCTCTTCTAGCGAAAGGTTCAGAGTAATTTTTTTAGCAAGTATTTGTGATGCCTTTTCCAACTCCGCTCCGTAAGAAATTATCATAGGTGGCTGTGGCTTTGTTGCTGTTTCAAGTATAGCTTTTACTAGCTCGTTCAGACCAGTGCCATCTCTACCTACGGTTGGCACTACAGGCACAGTTAGGAGATTGGATAACTTTTGATAATCAATTTCTAGCCCGCGCATCTTGATCACATCTGTCATATTTAGCGCTAATATCACAGGTAGCCCTAGCTCCCTGATTTGTAAGGCAAGGAAAAGTCCACGCTCAAGATTAGTTGAATCTATCACATCAATGACAACATCAATTTTTTCATTCATTAGCTGTTTTCTGGCAATACGCTCCTCAAGAGAGTATGGCAGTAGGCTATATGTGCCCGGACAATCCACAATATGTATATCTGCGTCAGAAGTGTGAATTATCCCTTCCTTTATTTCAACAGTAACACCGGGATAATTAGCCACCTTCTGGTTCTGTCCTGTAAGAGCATTAAAAATTGTAGTTTTTCCTGAGTTCGGATTTCCTATCAATGCCGCTTTTATTTTTTGTTTTGGAACCATATCGTTTCCTTAATTGCTTATGTTGTTTTATTTTCGTTATGAGTGACCATTATTCTTGAAATCATTCCGCGCCCTATGGCAAATCTTGTGCCTTTTACTTCAATGATGATAGGACCTTTCCCTGCCTTTTTTATCATTTTGATATTGCTGTTTGGGATTATGCCCAGTCTGGCAAGTCTGCCTTGCATCATATGTCCACCTTCTATAGCTATCACAGTGGCTTCCTGTTGTTCATCAAGGAGCGAAAGAGGTATAGCTTTTATATTATCCGTGTGTTTCTCTGCGTTTTTAGTGGTATCTACCATTTTATTTAGTCTCCTTGTTGTTTCAAATTTTCTTTTTTACATTTATTGCAAAATCCATAGAGCTCCATTTTATGATTTTTGACATCAAACTCATATTTTTTTGCAAGCCTGAGTTGCAGGAGCTCAATTTGATTATCAAAGACTTCAATTATTTTTCCGCAGTTGAGACAGATCAAGTGGTCATGGTGTTCTTGAGCATAAGAATGCTCATATTTTGTTTTGCCATCTTCCAGCTTTAATTGGCGGCATAATCCGCTTTTGTAAAGCAGTTTTAATGTTCGATAAATTGTGGCATATCCTATTGATGGATATTTTTTTCGAACCAGCTGGTACAATTCATTGGCAGATAAGTGTTTTTTTTCTCTTAAAAGAATTTGCAAAATGTAATTTCGCTGTTTTGTGTTTTTTAAGTTCTCATCTTTAATGTAATCCCTAAAGAGAGCTTTGTTTGTTATGTTTTTCATTATTTATGAGCCTGTGATGTTTTATAAATTGAAAATGAAAATCGTTCTCATTTATATAAGAAAGAGAATTTTTGTCAAATATTTTTTGATAGAAAAAGTATTTTTTTTAAAGATGGCAATTTCTTTTGCTAAGACAGGGAACCAATAATTATATTTCTTCTTTGTGGTAAAAAAAAAATCGCAAGCCAAATTAAAGTAGGAAAAAACTTAACCACCCAAAGGATAAAAAAAGATCACCGCCGAGTTTACAGAGGGGCACAGCGAAGAAGAGATAGAAAGAATTAAAGTTAAGAAACTAATCAATAAGCATTTAGACATTAGAAAAACTAACTTTCTTATCTCTTTGTTCCTTATCTTTGTCTTCTCCTAAGTGCCATCTGTGGTTAATAAGCCACTTCAAAATTTATGATAACTTATCGATGATAAAAAATATCTACCCCCCCCTCATTTTTCGTAGAATTTTTTCACTTCACAAGTAAAACATTTCACACTACATCATCCAATCCAATACTATAACCTTCCCTTAACAAGACAACCTGCTATTTTTTATAATAAAAGCTTGACTAATGGATAAGATGAATTATTTAATTTCCATAAAAACGAAAGGAGAATTTTTTATGAGGCGTTCATCGAAAATGTTCAAAATGGTGATAGGAGCATTATGCTTTCTTCTAATTGGACTAATCAGCTCAAAGTCATTTGCTAATGAACCAATAAAAATAGGAGCCATATTTTCTATTACAGGACCTGCTGCGTTTCTTGGTGCACCTGAAGCCAAAACCGCAGAGATGCTGGTTGAAGAAATCAATTCAAAAGGTGGCATAAATGGACATAAGCTGGAGCTTATCATTAAAGATTCAGCGGGCAGCCCTGAAAAAGCGTTTTCTTTAGCCAAGCAGCTAATAGAAGAAGAACAAGTTTTTGCGATTATTGGCCCATCAACTAGCGGTGAATCTTTAAAAATCAAGCAACTATGCAATGAGAATAAGACATTGCTTATTTCCTGTGCAGCAGCTGAAACGATTGTGGTGCCAGTGCTTCCCTATGTATTCAAAACACCGCAGAGCGATAAGTTTGCCGCTATGAAGATTTTTGAAACAATGAAAAAGATGGGGCTAAAAAAGGTAGGCGCTTTAAGCAGCAGCGATGGATTTGGCGCTGCTGGCAAGGCGCAGCTTGAAAAAATTGCGCCAGAATATGACATAGAGTTAGTTATGAACGAAACTTATGATAAAAATGAAACCGACCTTTCAGCACTTGTTTCAAAACTAAAAGGCGCTGGAGTAGATGCAGTGGTTAATTGGTCAATCGTGCCTGCACAATCAATACTAGCAAAGAATATGAAACAACTTGGGCTAAACGTTCCCTTATTTCAAAGTCATGGCTTTGGAAACATAAAATATGTTGAAGCTGCTGGTAAAGCGGCAGAAGGCATTATTTTCCCCTGCGGCAGATTGCTAATAGCTGATCTTTTGCCAGATGCGCATCCCCAAAAAGAACTTTTAATGAAGTATAAGAAAGATTACGAAAACAAATATAAGGAACCAGCCAGCACATTTGGTGGACATAGCTATGATGCCATTCTAATAGTTTCAAAAGTTATTGAAAAATCTGGAGCTGATAGGGAAAAAGCAGTTAAATCTGCTGAAGCCATTCAAGGGTTGGTAGGCACAGCTGGAATATTCAATATGTCTGAAAAAGATCACAATGGACTCACCATCGAGGCGTTTGAGATGCTAACAGTCAAAGATGGGGCTTTTGTGCCACTTAAGGAATAGTGGAAATATAAACTTTTCCTGATATGTCTTCTTCCCTGCTTCTTGAATATATCTTTGCAGGATTAACTTACGGTAGCATATATGCGATAGTTGCTATAGGTTTTAACATCATTTATAACACCACTGGCATTATTAATTTTGCACAAGGCGAGTTTGTGATGCTTGGTGGAATGACGGCGATATCTCTTTATGCAATTATGCCTCTACCTGCTGCAATATGTTTATCTATTGTTGTTGTTGCAATTATAGGGGCATTAATGGAAATGATTTTTATACGTCCATTAAAGAATGCTTCCATCTTAAGAATGATTGTTATTACGATAGGAATTTCTATCCTTATTAAGGAAGCGGCTTTGCATATATGGGATGAAAAAGTAAGGGCACTCCACTATTTCATAGGAGATGAGACCACATCGTTATCTATTGCAGGCGCTCATATTTCACCGCAAACTTTGTGTGTGCTTGCTTCATGCGCCTGTCTTGTATTGCTTTTAACTCTCTTTTTTAGGTTCACCACAATAGGCAGGCAGATGCGTTCTTGCGCAGCAAATCCTGTGGCTGCAAGGTTATGTGGCATTCCAATAAAAAACCTCATAACACTTTCCTTTATGATTAGCGCAGCTATAGGTGCTGCAGCAGGTTGTGTGATCTCGCCAATAGCGCAAACCCAATATGATTGTGGAACCAATCTTGCGGTTAAAGGTTTCACAGTGGCGATACTTGGCGGCATAGGGAATAGCATCGGCGCAATTATTGGTGGAGTGGTTTTAGGCTTACTTGAATCGTTCAGCGTTTGCTTTTTGCCATCAGCATACAAAGATGCTGTGGCTTTGATTTTGCTCTTAATAATACTCATTTTAAAGCCAGCTGGCTTACTAGGCAATAAGGCAGCAGCCCATATCGAAAGCGAAGGAGCAAAACATTAAAAGTGAATTTTTTATTAAAAAAACATTTTAAAATATTGCCTTATATTTTATTTGTAATATCAGTGCCTCTGTTGCATTTGGTCATTATAGCCATAAACAAACCATTTTATCTTACACAGCTTACGATGGCAGCTTATTATGGATTACTTGTCATAGGGCTAAGTATGGTTCTTGGCTATGCTGGGCAGATTTCACTTGGGCATGCTGCATTCTTTGCTATGGCAGGCTACACAAGCGCAATTATGGTTTCGCATAATTTTGCGGAAGTTCTGCCGAACGCTCTGGCAAAAATTTTTATTAAGCTTGGCATAGCAACTTGCACTATAACAGAAAACACAATAACAGCACTTTCATTCACACCATGGTTTGCTGCAATAACGGCAATTCTCATTACGGCACTCACTGCTTTTTTAATAGGATTGCCAGTATTAAAATTGCGTGGACATTACCTTGCCATGGCAACGCTTGCTTTTGGTTTAATTGTGTACCGACTGGTGCTAAGTTCTAAAATTTGCGGTGAAGCTGATGGGATATATGGAGTGGCTGCCTTCAAGTTGCCTTTTGGCATTGCCATTTCAGGTGTGGGCAATTTTAAAGTACAAAACTATTATATGGCATTCTTTATACTATTGTGCGGAATGTTTTTATTATCCAATCTCGTAAACTCATCGGCAGGTAGATTGCTCAAAGCAATAGCTGGGAATGAAACTGCAGCCGCAGCCTGTGGCATTGACGTTGCAAACATTAAATTAAAAGCCTTCGTTTTAAGCGCAATTTATGCGGCAGTTGCGGGAATTATGCTTACGCATTATCACGGCGGCATAGGACCATCAGAAGCAAGCATAATGAAGTCTGTTAGATATCTTACTCTGGTGGCGCTCGGCGGAATGATGAACTTATGGGGCGCAATGATAAGCACCATTGTCATGGAATTTTTATCTTTACGTGGAGTTTTTGGCTCTCTGGATGAAGCAGTTTTCGGTGGATTGCTGGTAATCATAATGATGCTTGCCCCTAACGGAGTGCTTTCAATAAGGATGTTGCTAAAAAGGGATAAAAGATGAGCTTCTTTGAGACACAAAACTTAAATCATAATTTTGGTGGAGTGCAGGCAATCAAAGAGCTCTCTTTTTCTGCCGACCAGCACCAGATTACGGCAATAATTGGACCAAATGGCGCAGGTAAAACAACGCTGTTTAATTTAATATCTGGTGTTTTTAAGCCAGCCGCTGGCGAAATTATATTTAAAGGACAAAGCATCACAGGCATAAAACCTTTCAAGCTTGCTAGGATTGGCATCCGCCGTACTTTTCAGAACATAAAACTATTTGCCTCTATGACGGTTCTTGAAAACGTTGCCGTAGGTGCTGCTATGGAAGGGAAAAACAGCTTTAGTGCAGCAATGTTAAAATTGCCAATTGCGAGCAAAGAAAATGCAGCTATGCTTGGAAAAGCTTTTAAAGCGCTTGAATTTGTTGGTCTTAGCAGCGATGCGTATTCCTATGCAATTGACTTGCCATATGGCAAACAGAAGCTGGTAGAAATTGCCAGAGCAATTGTGGCAAAGCCAGATCTACTTTTGCTTGATGAGCCTGCCGCTGGCCTAAACCACACAGAAACAAACTTTGTGGCGCAATTAATTGTGAAGCTAAAGGAACAAGGCATAACTGTGTTGGTGGTTGAACACGATATGGAGCTTATAATGAATATATCCGATAAAATTGTTGTGCTAGATCACGGTGCCTTAATCGCCACAGGCACACCGCGAGAAGTTCAGTCAAATCCAGAAGTGATAAAAATTTATCTCGGAGAAGATTAGATGCTTTTAAGAGTACGAAACCTATTTGCAGGTTACGGAAATCTGGTGGCTTTAAAAGGCATATCGCTCCACATAAATAGAGGCGAAATTGTTGCTATAATTGGCGCTAACGGAGCAGGCAAAACCACTCTAATGCGAGCAATTATGGGGCTTATAGAAATTATCGATGGCTCTATCACGCTGAATAACGAAGAAATCACATATGCCCCAACAGAAAAAATTGCAAAAAAAGGCTGTGTGCTTATTCCTGAAGGAAGACAAGTCTTTGCGCCTCTTTCAGTAAAGGAAAATTTATTACTTGGTGCTTCTGCAAGAGCAATAAAACCATCAAAAGCAGAAATAACAGAAGATTTGCGAAAAGTTCTATCAATATTTCCGCAACTAAAAAGCCGTTTGCACCAACTCGCAGGCACTCTTTCAGGAGGAGAACAACAGATGCTTGCCATAGGCAGAGCTCTTATGGCAAGACCAGCCATTTTGATGATGGATGAACCATCACTGGGGCTCTCACCAATAGTGGCAAAGGAAATTTTCAAAATTATATTGGAATTGAGAACTCAAGGAAATACAATTTTGCTTGTTGAACAAAACGCAAGGGCAACCCTTAAAATAGCAGATAGAGGCTACGTTTTTGAAACAGGCAAATGTATTATGGAAGGTGAAAGCTGGCAATTGACTGGTAATCACGAAGTCCAAAGAGCATATCTTGGCAAGGAATATAGAGAAATTGATGAATAAGTTTTAACAAGGAAATTTTTTCTATGCCAATTCTTCAACCTAAATATGAAACTATGCAACCTGATGAGTTGGAGCAACTTCAATTTGAAAGATTGCAAATCATATTAAATAGAGCCTTAACCAACGTTGCCTTTTATAGAAAGCTTTTTGAAGAACAACAAATAGAACCTCATCATATCACTTCCATTAAAGATATAAAAAAATTGCCTTTCACTACAAGGGATGATGTGCAAAAAAGTTCACCATACAATATGTTCGCTGTCCCCTTAAGAGATATCGTAAGAGTTCATTCCACTGCTGGCACAAGAGGCACTCCTGTTGGAGTCGGCTATACCAAAAACGATATTAAATTATGGTCAATCCTCGTGGCAAGATTGATGACGGCTGCTGGAGTAAATGAACATGACTTTGTGCAAATTGCCTTCCCTTATGGATTAATGACTGGTGGCTTCGGATTTCATTACGGAGCTGAACTAATAGGGGCATCCGTTATACCTGCCTCTGCCGAAGATATTCATGACCAAATAGCCATAATGAAAAATTTTAAAACAACAGTACTAATAGGTAGACCAGGTTATGCCCTTGCAATAGCAAAAGTGCTTACTGAAATGCAAATGCCAGCAGAAACTCTCTATTTAAGATGCGGCATCTTTGGTTCAGAACCATGGAGCGAAGAAGAGCGCAAGCAAATTGAAACTCTTTTAAAAATTAAAGCCTATGATAGCTACGGATTAAGCGAAGTTATAGGACCTGGCATTGCTGGAGAATGCGAACAACAAAATGGTTTGCATATCAATGAGGATCATTTTCTTGCTGAAATAATAGATCCTGCCACAGGCACACCGCTCCCGCAAGGCGAAGAAGGTGAACTCGTGCTAACAACATTGAGCAAAGAGGCTTTTCCACTAATTCGCTATAGGACAGGTGATCTTACCAGAATAATTGATGAGCCATGCCAATGCGGCAGAACCTTTAGAAGGATAGCAAGAGTAAAAGGTAGAACCGATGATTTGATTTTCTTTGGTGGAGTAAAATTCTTTCCATCGCAAATTCAAGAGATATTGTTACAAGAAAACGGCATTTCACCTAATCTCCAAATAGTGCTAGGCAGAGAACACAATACAGAATTTATGACAATCCACGTGGAAATAACCGATAAATTCCCCGGTCTGGATGAAGTTAAAGCCCTTGAAGCTTTAAGGGAACGTTTAAGTAAAAGAATAGAACAAAATCTAAAGATAAAAACACAAATAAGATTGGTACCGCCTTATAGCACTCCTAGAGCGGAAGAAAAGAAACTTATTCGTGTTATTGATAGAAGAAAAACTTGACCGTAAAGTTTTTTATGCAATTATTTGCGCTGATCTTTTCACCTTCAAGTAATGGATTTTCTGATGCTCAAAAGATAAGGAGAGGTGGCAGAGTGGACGATTGCGGCGGTCTTGAAAACCGTTGACCCGCGAGGGTCCGGGGGTTCGAATCCCTCCCTCTCCGCCACAAAATGCCATTGGAACTGATTTTGATAAAGAACATCCAGATACCAACAGTTATTTTATGTCTTATAGCGTTCTTTGGAATTATCTTATTATCAACTTTAAGAAAAATAGAGTATAACTTATCCTGCACTACTAAAAATTACTCTCATCAAATTCTCATGGATTTTGACATTTATCTGGTATTGCACAATGGCAGTAGAATGAAACGGTTGTACTGGTGAATTTCTGAAACAACAGAAGAAAACTTCACCACAGAGGACACACAGAAGAAGAGATAGCAAGGATTAGAGTTACAAAGCTAATCAATAAGCATTAGAAAAACTAGCATTCTTATATCTCTTTCTTCCTTATCTTTGTGTTCTCTTTTAATTTTTTCCTAATTATAAACATATGGCAGGTTTAATCGCAAGCTGCTTATTTATCTTAATTGCCTATAAGATGATAGTGATAATAAAGCAAAAAAAATATTGCTTTATTTTTAAAAGCTTAATAACTTATTAGGGCATAAGGGGATGGAGTCCCCCTCCTATTTAACCATCTCTTCTTATAAAAAGGGATTGATGACTCCTACCGATTGTTTGAGTACTAATAAAATACGGTGGGGTCATTGATTAAAAAGAGCCTCACCACAGAAGTGAGGTTTTTTTGTTTTCATTGAAAGAGAGGCTTATCAATGTTGGATAATATATGGTTTACCTCTGCTATATGGATGGGGCTTGCGTTAATATCGGCTCTAATATCAATTCGGCTTGCAATATCTGTGGCTCTCATTGAAATAATCGTTGGAGCTATTGCAGGTAATAGTATAGGGTTAAAACTTACACCTTATGTTGATTATCTTGCAGGCACAGGTGCAATTTTTTTGACATTTTTAGCAGGTGCGGAGCTTGATCCTGCTATAATTAAAAAGCATTTTTGGTCAAGCATTAGTATTGGGGCTATGGGATTTTTTGCACCATTTATTGGAGCATTTTTGTACGCGTATTTTGTATGTGGCT
>CAZBHO010000065.1:0-13003 GCA_964491945.1 uncultured Verrucomicrobiota bacterium
CCCCAATGCCAATTCTGATGTGGAAGCAATTCAAAAGACTAATAGAAGATAAGTTTTATTCAAGAGAAACTATCATCATCGATCCCCCCTCTTCCAAAGTTATTGCCAAACAACATCAAATAACTATAATAACCTATACCACCATGTCACAGATCCTCTCGTTTTTAATAGGTATGCTATCTTCGCTATATCCTAAAACAGCATATTGCTTACGATAATGGTTTGTGGGGTATACCTTCTTTTCCTTTCAGACGTTTTTTCTCATCCGATCCAATATTGTAACTCCCCATTCACGAATTTCATAATTAAATTCTTGACATGAACTTTTTTTTTATTACGGTCATTTGCGTTTTAGGGTTATTGTTCCGCGGTAGCTCAGTGGTAGAGCAGGTGGCTGTTAACCACCGGGTCGCAGGTTCGACCCCTGCCCGCGGAGCCAATTTGAACGATTTCTCAAACCTATATAGGAAGAAACAAAAGAGGGTGATATTGGCTTTTTGATCAGATAACTTCTCCTCTTCCAGACCAAAATTCTAATATCTTTTTCTCTTGTTCTAATTCTGATAATTTATTTTTCACCGTAGAGGATAATTTTGTTGTTATAAACTCTTCCCCTCTATTAGCATTTACATATTTTATACTGCAACTTTGCCTGTCGTGTTTCACCTTGCAAGCAATTCGTTGATTGATTTTGCGGCAATCCTGCCATGCCCCATAGCAAGAATCACCGTAGAGGAGCCAGCCACAATATCGCCACCTGCAAAAACTCGTGGGATGGATGTTTCAAACTTTTCATTCACAACTATGTTCCCATATTTATTAACTTTTAGTTGAGGAGCAGATTTTATTAAAAGCGGATTAGACTCGTTTCCAATTGCTATAATAACAGTGTCACACGGCATAATAAATTCGCTACCCTTTATTTCCACAGGACGTCTCCTGCCGGACTCATCAGGCGCGCCAAGCTCATACCGTAAACATTCTGCTGCAATAACTTCTCCATTTTCATTACCAATAATTCTCTTTACATTCTGTAGCAAATGGAAAATAACACCCTCTTCTTTCGCATGAGCTATTTCTTCTATCCTGGCTGGCATCTCCTTTTCTGACCTACGATAGACAATATGAACCTCTTTTGCACCGAGCCTAACGGCAGTTCTTGCAGCATCCATAGCAACATTTCCACCACCTACCACTATCACCTTTTCGCCTCTGGCTATAGGAGTTTGTGCTCTATCTTTATCATAAGCTTTCATCAAATTTGCCCTTGTTAGATATTCATTAGCGGAATAAACACCAACAAGGTTCTCTCCTTCGATCCCCATAAATTTTGGGAGTCCTGCTCCAACACCTATAAATATTGCATCAAAGCCATCCTTTTCTAGAAGTTCCTGCAATGTCCTTGTTTTGCCTACAAGAAAGTTACACACAATTTCCACTCCCATAGCTTTTAGCATTTCAATTTCCTTTTCCACTATCTTTTTCGGCAACCTGAATTCTGGAATGCCATATAAAAGCACTCCACCGGGCATATGAAAAGCTTCAAACATAACCACTTTGTGCCCGTTTCTCCTTACATCTGCAGCAACAGTAATTGAAGCTGGACCACTACCAATTACGGCAACTTTTTTGCCTGTTTCGTGCTCAATAGGCGGAACATTTATCAGTCCATTTTCACGCTCCCAATCAGCCACAAAACGCTCCAACCTTCCAATAGAAACGGATTTGTATTGGTCTTTTAAAATTTTCCCTACAGTACATGGCTCCTGACACTGCGTTTCTTGTGGGCAAACCCTTCCACACACCGCTGGCAGAAGGCTTGTCTTACGAATAATTTTTACTGCCGATAAATAATCACCTTTTGTGATGCAGGAGATAAAACCGGGAATATCTATATTCACAGGGCACCCCTTAACACAAGGGGCATTTTTGCAGTTTAAACATCTTAATGCTTCAACTTTTGCTTGGTTTTCTGTGTAGCCAAGAGCAACCTCGTTAATGTTTTTTATACGTTCGGCAGGTGATTGTTCTGGAATTGACTGCTGTGGAATGGATATTCGCTCTTTTGTGGAAAGATTTTCTTTCCGCTCGTTTATTTGTTCAAGAATAATTTTAGCTTCATTATCCAATTGCTCTTTTGTCTTGTGCATAATAAAATCACCTTATCTTAAGTTCTATATGGCACTTGTGATGTTTTTCATCTTCATATTTTTTATAAGCTTTAAGGCGGTTCATCATTTCATCAAAATTAACTTTATGGCCATCAAATTCAGGACCATCCACACAAACGAATTTCGTTTCACCGCCAACCGTAACACGGCAGCCACCGCACATCCCTGTTCCATCTACCATGATTGTGTTTAAAGAGACAATTGTAGGGATGTTAAAGGGTTTTGTGGTTAAAGAACAAAACTTCATCATGATTGGCGGACCTATTGCCACCACCAAATTCGGTTGTGGAACACGCGAACATAACTCTTTCAAAGGTTCTGTCACCAGAGATTTTCTACCGTATGAGCCATCATCTGTGCAAACAATAAACTCATCAGCTATAGCTTTTAGCTCATCTTCAAGAATAAGTAGTTTCTTTGTTCTAGCTCCTATGATAACTACAAGCTTGTTGCCTGTTTTTTTGAATGCCTGCGCAATTGGATAGAGCGGTGCAACTCCTATGCCGCCACCAACACATATCACTTCGCCAACCTTTTCAATGTGAGTTGGTGTGCCAAGAGGCCCAAGTATGTTTTGAATGAAATCACCTTCATTTAAAGTGGCAAGCTTATGAGTTGTTGCGCCAACAGTTTGAAAGATCAATTGTATCCAACCTTCTTCTGCGCTGGCATCTGATATAGTAAGCGGAATCCGCTCAGAAAATTCACTTTCAAGTTGCACTATAACAAATTGTCCCGGTTTTCTTGATTTGGCAATCAATGGCGCTTCAACTCGCATCAAAAAAACTTCTTCCGATAATTGCTTTTTATAAATAACTTTATGCATTTTCTCTACCTTTCTTTAACAGGGTTCGAACTAAATGCTAGCAAATAAATAGCATTATATGTATTTAAAGAAAACTTTCAAGAGCTTTAATATCCCCTGCCTCCATGTGGTTCTATGCGTTGTGCCATCCTTTAGCCCCTCTAGTTCTTTCCTGTTTTTTATGTACCAATGGTAATTTCTAATTAAGGCATCTTTATTGGAATACTTTGGAGAAAAACCAAGAGCCTTTTCAGCTTTTGTTATTGCAACAAAAGACGGCTTGCTTACGGTCTCATAAATCCACTGATAGAGAGGTGAAAGTTTTAATAACTCCAGAATTCGTAAGGTAAGTATGGCTGGATATGCTGGGATGGAGATTATAGTTTTTCCAAAACCTGCTTCATCAAGCACTGTCTGAAAATCTTCTCTAATTGTGCCAAAATATTTTGCGCCAATGTTGAATGTGTTATTCACTTTTTCTTCGTCAAGTGTGGCGCATAACCAGATTGCCTCGCACAAATCTTCAACATCAAGAAATTGATAAAGATTATTGCCTTTGCCTATAATAGGGAAACTACATCCATCCTGCGCCCACTCATAAAGCAAAGCAAAAATGCCAAGTCTCTCAGGTCCTATAAAAGATTTTGGTCGCAATATAGGTAGACACATCCCGTTATTTCTATATTCTTCGCAAGCAGCTTCTGCAATCACCTTTGATATGCCATAATCCCCAACTCCGCTTAATGAATCTGTTTCAAGGAGAGGATGGTGGTCGGGAATGCCATACACAGCTGTTGAAGAGATATGAATAAAGCGGCGCACTTTAAGTTTAGTAGCAATTTCTAAAAGCATTTTTGTGCCATCAACATTTGTGGAATAAATCTCAGCGCTGTCATACAAAGGCAAAGCTGCCGCCGCATTAACAACTATATCAATGCCTTGCATTGCCTGATACACATCAGATTCCTTTCTAATATCACCTTTAATAAAGGTTATTTTATCCTTAACGTCGGCATAATTAAAATCAGCTATATCAAGCACGTTGATAAGAGCGCCTTTATTAACAAGATAGCGCACAAGATTTATCCCTAAAAATCCAGCTCCACCTGTAATTAAGAAGCGTTGCGTCATACTTTTATCCTTTCAAAATAATTGTTGTCCAAAGAATTTTTTGTTAATCAGCCAACTTTTCCTTTGTTGTCCATAGCCCAACAGAAGGTGTATGAATAAAGAAAATTTCTTCTCCATAGTGTGTTGTATTAAATCCTTGCCGCATTTTTTCTGGATTGTAGCATTTTAAAGCATAGCTTAAGTCCATATAGTTATATCCAACGCTTTCCAGTTCTTCTTTTGTAAGATAACCGGGCGAATAAGTGATACTAAACCTGCCTTCGCTTGAACCGTGTATGAGATGGGCTGTACCGTGAGCGAGATCACGAAGGGCACTATCTTTTTGGCTACTATTCAACAAATCCATAATGCGGTCTCTTCCAGAATAGCCATATTTGCGAATCAATGCATCCACCTCTGGCTGTTCACCAAAACGACGCAACCCCGGCGCAATAATAACAAGCTCTCCTCCATCTGCCATTGCCATCCTTGTTCTATAGATAGCTTTGTTTGCCACCCATGTGCTTTGAAATTCATTGCCATCCATAAAAGCCACCACTTTTCTTAATGGTGGAACAAAATGGATATTATATTTTGCGGATGCCTCAGCCGCCAATAGATAGGTTTCTAAATCATTACCTACATATATTCCCTTATAATCCAATTTAGCAGAAGCATCATACCCCATAACAACCATAAAATAAATATCAGGCAGATTTTTTAGAAATTCATCTTCCGCTTTATTATAACATTTTCTTAATGGAGTAAGCTTTCTGCCCAGGTTCTTTTCAATGCCATAGCAGGCTGCAGATATATGTGATGCCGCTATCATCGGCTTTCCGCCAAGTCCTATAAAATAATTTTTATTATGATTAGCAAACCCGAGCACCTCGTGTGGAACAACATGCCCTATGTTAATTATAACATCCCATCCGCCATCCATAACCATATTATTTATTGCAACAGGTATTGCAAAATCTGCCGCTCCATTAGAAACCTCTTTCACAAAATATGCAGGAATTTCACCCAGAATTTTGTATGTTTTCTTCCAGTTATGTACCAGTATGCGTTCTTCAGGAATCTCTCCAAACATCCACCTATTCTGCGATGGTGTGTGCGGCAAATGCTGCCCTAATGTTGGAATTAAATAAACTTGAGCAGATTGCGAAAAAATTTTGTAAAACTCCTGGGTGATCCAGCCAGCGCCACAATGCGCTCTCGTAATATCAGGAGGTAAAAGCAAAACCTTTTTTGGATGCTCACAAATTTTTTGATGAATTATTCGGACTGTCTTATGAATAATAGACTTAATTTCTTCTTTTGAAAAGGACTCTTTTTCTACGCATAGATATGGCATGTTTTGCTCCTTTTTAATCAATATGACTTCTTATAAATACTACACAAAAATTGGACATACTGTCTTACACCTGCTTCAAGGGATAAAAATTGATCGTGATAGCCGGCCATTCTTAATTTAGAGATATCAGCTTCTGTATCATATTGATAAGCCGCTCTTATATCTTCCGGTATATCAACAAAACGAATTTTAAGTGGCTTATTAAGAGTTTGAAATATAGAATTTGCCAAATCAAGCCATGTGCGTTTACGCCCTGTGCCACAATTAAAAATGCCAGCGCAATGCAAATTGTGTCCCAGAAAAAAAGTAACTTTGACCGCATCCTCTATAAAAATGAAATCGCGGTATTGCTCTCCATCTTTGTATTTTGGATTATGCGATTTAAATAAACACATTTCCCCTGTCTTTTGTATTTGCTCAAAAGCTTTGCTTACAACCGAACGCATAGCGCCTTTGTGTTCTTCATTATATCCATACACATTGAAATACTTTATACCAACTATCTCTGAAAAAAGGCCTCTTTTAAAAGCCCATAGATCAAAAAGATGTTTTGAATAACCATACATGTTTAACGGTTTAAGATGTGGTAGCACACCAATATCATCGCTATATCCATTAGAGCCATCTCCATAAGTTGCGGCACTTGATGCATAAACAAATCTTGCCTTCTGTTTCATTGCCCAGTTACACAACTGACAACTAAACCGATAATTATTATCGACCAAATAAGAAGCATCCATTTCGCTGGTTGAGCTGCAAGCGCCAAGATGAAACACTATATCAACCTTTGGGAATCTATTGTTGAGAATCATCTCTCTAAAGACTTCTTTTTCAAAATATTCCAGGAAAGAAAGCCCGACCATGTTTTTCCACTTACCAGTCTTGCCAAGACTATCAACAACAAAAATATCAGTTTGCCCTTTGCTGTTCAAAAACTTAATCAAGTTACTTCCTATAAATCCAGCGCCACCAGTAACAAGATAGGTTGTCATAGAGAGGTTGCTCCTACATAACGTGTTAGAATTTTAGAGATGATAGAGGAAGTTGAGTATCCTTTGATAATCCTGGAAGAAATAACTCTGCCACCATTTGCCTCTACAATTCTTTTGCCACTCACTTTTTTCCAGTCAGATCCTTTAACTAGAACATCAGGTTTGAGTTTAGAAATTATTCTGTAAGGTGTCTTTTCATTAAAAATTATCACGTAATCCACCATCTTTAATGCTGCCAACACAAGAGCTCTATCGTATTGTGTATTTATTGGCCGCATGGATGATTTGTTTCTTTTAACGGAGGTATCTGAATTTAGTCCAACGCATAAGATATCGCCTTGTTGTTTTGCCTGATGAAGCGTGAAGATGTGTCCGGGGTGTATGATATCGAAGCAGCCGTTAGTGAAGACGAGAGAGAGTCCTGCTTTTTTTATTTTTTTACGGATAGTCATTATTTTTTTTAGTGATACGATTTTGTTTTGAATATCTTTCATTTCTTTTTAAAAAGCGATTTCTTTTATTATTCTTATTCTATTCGTAATATTAAATCAAGATAAAAAACAAAACATTCTAAGCGCTTCTCTAAAAGCTGGCATCTTTGTTATGATGATTTGTAAGCTAACTAACAATGCCACAACTAAACAAAATACACATCCTATCCCTATCTTCTGCATTCCTTTAAACGGAAATTGAGTGGTTAAAGATCTTACTGCTATATAAGTTTTTTCGCTTCACTCCAGAACGGATTTAGTTTGCCTGAGCTTTCCCACACAGTTTTATGCAACATATCAACTGCATACGGTGAATAAAGGATTGCAGTAAGCTCTCTTTGAGTTAAAGCATCAGGCCCTTCTGTAATAAACTTGTTGATAAGCTTTTCAAGATATGGTGTTATGCGGTGCTTACTCCTGCCTCTTTGCAACAGCAACGTTATGTGTAAAGCATTTGTAAATGGCTCTATTACAAGTTTTGCAATGGTTAATATTTTTTTGTTTCCTAAATCAGCCATTTTTTTCTTTAAGATGGAAACGTATTTTTCATAAACTTGTGGTAGCTGCTTCTCAGCAGGTGTAAAAAAAATCAGATGATCTTTAAAAAAAGTGCCGGGCGTTGTCTTGCTTATGTAGAACGAAATAGGAATAGAAAAAACAAGTCCTATCGTTATTGGTGAAACCCACCAGAAGAAAGCTTCGGCAATATGCCATGCCACTATGGCAAAAATTATTCCAATAACTGTGTGTGATAAATGATTTCTTATTGCTTCTTTAAGAGAAAGAGAACCATCCTCTCTGCGATTTTGCGCTGTCCATATAATTTTCTTCCCCAGCATAACGAACAGGACAGAGGCTGAGTTAAACAGCATATGAATCGGCGCAACTATAATTGAATAAAGATGTTCCAAAAATACGCTTAAAAGCAATTGTTTTAAACCACCATAATTTGAGTAAAGTTTGTTTTTTATTGCGATAACAAGCGAAAAAATTTTTGGCGCTGTCAGTAACAGCATTGTTACGATAAAAAGTATTAAAGCCAGCGTTGAACTTTCAACATCAAGAATAGCACTAAAGCCTATGTCATAATCGTATCTTCTAAATGGTAGAGTTTGAACCTGCAGCCAATAGTCTAATGCACCAAAAATTAAGAAAATCAGCCAGAGAGGAGAAGCAAGGTAGGACATTATTCCCATAAAAAGATGCAATTTGCTGATAGGGTGGAACCCTTTTGCAAATAGAAGCCATGCGTGTTGCATATTGCCTCTACACCACCTTCTATCACGGATGGCGTGATCAATTAAAGTTGGCGGTCCACCTTCAAAACTGCCTTCAAGTTCGTACCACAACCTGATGTGGTAGCCTGCCTTTCGCATAAGAGCTGCTTCAACGTAGTCATGGCTCATAAATTTTGGTCTGGGTCTCATCGTGGTGCCCGGCAAGGCTGGCAAAGCGCAGTGCTCAATAAAAGGGGCAAGGCGGATTATAGCATTATGTCCCCAGTAATTTCCATCATCGCCCTGCCAGAAGTCAAGTCCAGCCTGAAAAATTGGTCCATAGCAAGCGGCACAGAATTGCATAATTCTTGCGAAGAGAGTTTTTCCACCAATTTGGAGTGGCACAGTTTGGATTATACCAAGTTGTGGATTTCGTTCCATTTCTTGTACCAATTTTACAAGCGCTGAGCCTTCCATAAGACTATCTGCATCCATCACAACCATATATCTATAAAGTTTGCCCCATCTGCGACAAAAATCACTTATATTCCCGCTTTTTTTATTTATTGGAAGTTTCCGCTTCCTGTAAAAGATTTTTCCAAAAGCATTTATTTTTTTGCATAAAGCTATCCATTCCATTTCTTCTTCTATCCATTTTTCTGATGAACTTGAATCACTTAAAACAAAAAAGTCAAATTTAGAAAGTGTGCCATTTTCTCTAAGTGAATGATATATAGCCTCCAATCGGCTAAACACGTCTGACACATCCTCGTTGAAAATGGGAAAAACGATTGCCGTTGGTGGCAATTCTTCTAACGATTGTAATGGTGCCTCTTGTGTCAGCGAAGGTTTTTTGTTTAACAAAATTATAAAGCCAGCCAGCGATTGAAAGAAGCCACAAACCACCATAAAAAAGAGAGGAAAGAACACAAAAAGCATCAGATATTCCATAGGCTCCATCGCGCCTCGCCATAAAATATCTGCCAGAACCCACGTGGCAATGCAGGTGGAAACAAACACTGCCGAAAAGAAAAGCAGACGGCGTTTCGTATGCTTTCTTTCCAGATTCACTACTTCATTGCTAATAACATTTCTCTTTGTAAAAGTTTCTTTCATATAATACTAAAAGAAAATTTATCTTGTATACCAGAAGAGCAACCCCATAACAAAAGCAAAAAATAACCATGCAACAATCACTTTTAATACAGGAATTTTTTCAAAAGTCTGCATTGTTAGTCCTGCAAGTCCGCTGATAAACCCAAGGTCAATTGGGCGTGCCACCATATTGCTCAACTCTAGCTGGGGGGATGCTTTTAGTTCAGAAAGTTTTATTGCCTCAATCAGTTGAGCTGGCGGCTGTGTGCTTACCATAAAAGAGTGCTGCCAGTTTTGAGGAATATCGGCAAGATAAAGTAAGACTCTGCAATGCGCATCTGTAAAAACATTTTCTTCAGAGAGCCCAGCAATTTTGCTGACCCATAATGTTCTCTGCTTCATAAATTCTCTCATCGCTCGGGAACAAATTGTTGCATCAGGCACATCACCTTCTAACGCTATCTTCTGAAGGATAGCCAGCGCAATTTTTGCTCTATGAAGAGCACTTAAGAGTTGGTGGGCTTTCAAATAACTATCTATCTCTTGAAATGCTTCATTCCAGTCTTCTATTTTACCAAAAGTGGGCTGCCATGTGGGGATGTTTAAGGTGTCCATTGGTAAGACCAAGTTTCACTAAGCGGTTTGGTTGCATCTTTTATAAAACAGCGAAGCTCCATTGGCAGGGCAGGATTTTCAGGTTCAGCATCAAAAAAGACTCTTACGCCTCTAACGTACTCATTACGATGCATGAATTTACCAAGTATTTTACCGTTTATAGCTGAAACATCCGCCACAACTTCTTCAAATTTAGCATCATCTGTCAGCTCATGTCCACCGAAATCCAGTATAAAACGTTTCGCTTTTTGATTATAAGAAATATCTGCCATTCTTGTTGAAATAACTCTGCCGAGTGGTGGTAACGAGGGATCTTCCCCCATCCAACGCATACGATATGAATACTCTCTTACTTCGCCCGGAAACATTGGCTGGCGTGGTTGCCAGAAAGCAACAATGTTATCAGCATATTCAACAGTTGTAGGAAATTCCACAAGCCTTAACCAGCCTTCGCCCCAGTTGGTTTTAGGTTCTATCCATAAGCTTGGTCGCAAATGATAAAAAGCCTCAAGGTCTTCATAACTGGTAAATTTTCTATCACGTTGCATTAATCCAAATCCCCTTATCCCGTTATCCACAAAACTGGCATAACGCAATTTTTTGCCATTCACCAAAGGTCTCCACACCCATTCGCCAGCGCCGGTCCAGAACAGAAGTCCATCGGAATCATGCACCTCTGGTCTATAATCGCCATAATGATTCTGATCTGCCTCACCATACCAGAACATACTCGTAAGAGGAGCTATCCCAAAATTGGTGGTTGCCGTTCTTGGATATAAAGCGATATTCACGTTCATCACTGTACTATCCCCCGGGAAAATTGCAAACTCGCACGCTCCAACCACATTACTACAATCAAATATAGCGTAAATTTTAATATGACTTGATGTCCTATCCGGTTTCTCAATCCAGAATTCTTTGAAAGCAGGGAAAATTTCATCTTCTTCTGCTGCAACATTTATGCAAAGCGCTCTGGCTGAAATGCCATAGCGTTGTCCTCTACCTAATGCCCTGAAATAAGTTGCGCCTTGAAAAACAATTAGCTCATCAAGATAATCAGGTCTATTTAAAGGATAATGCACTCTGAACCCGGAAAAACCAATGTTATCTGGAATTGAGCCCTTAATTTTTACATTGTAATACTCAAACAGATCCCTGTTAAAATTTACTGGTTCTACAATTTCACCTTCAACTAAATTAACTTTTACACAATGTTTTTGAATACCGCCCGGATGGAAAAATTGCAGCTGGAATGGCAATCGTTCTCTACGCCAGATGGCTTCTTTTGGATTGAACCTAATATTTCTCAAATCATCATAGCCAAGCAAGGCAAGGTTCTTTGGCAAAGGCTCATCAGGAACGAACGGCTTCTTTGCAAGCTCGCATGCATTGCTTTTGATTAGATTATAATTAAACAGCTCCTGTGATATTACACTTTGAGCAAAACAAAAGATAAGTCCTGATAAAACAATCGCAAGATTTTTACATAACAAGCCACTCATTTGTACCATCAAACAGCCCTATATAACAGAACATTAGATATGGTGGGCGATAGAGGGCTCGAACCTCCGACCCCTACCATGTCAAGGTAGTGCTCTAGCCAGCTGAGCTAATCGCCCTTTAAAAAAGACGTGGTGTATAATATCTTTGAATAGTTAAAAAGTCAAATCCAAAGTAAATAAGCCTGGCAGAAAGAAGCATACTAATCAAAGAGAGAAATTTTGAATTTTTTCCTATAAAGATTATAGGCAAAATAAATATACTAAATAATTAGAATAAACTATAGCTCGATGGTACTGGTTGATTGATTTTTAACCAACCACACAAACATTATTAGCTCGTTTTGTTATGTCGCGTATTATTGCAAAAACTATATACATAAAAGTTCCCACACATATAGCCGCATCAGCGATATTGAATGCTGGCCAGTGATATAAACTCACATAAAAATCTAAAAAGTCTGTCACTGCTCCATACTTAATCCTATCTATCATATTCCCGGCTATTCCACCAAGAATAAGACCAATCGCTATTTCATTTTGAATGCGTCTTTCAGTTATTTTTTGGATGAATAATGAAATTAGAATCATTACCGCAATGGAAAAAAAAGTCAGATATTGACTGCTATTCTGCAAAATGCCCCACACTGCCCCTGAATTGCGGATGTATGTTGCATTAAAAAACCCAGATATGATTTGTAGGTTTTCTCCTAATGCAAAATTAGCTCTAATTAAAACTTTACTCCACTGGTCAAATACAAGGATTAATAATGCAGCAAGCCATACTATCATAACTAAAGCTCTTCGTCAGTGCCACCTTCCGCAACCATCTTGTCTGTTGTGGAAAACGAACTCACATTTTCAAAGCGCATAATATTTCGCTTGCCTTTTTCCATACCCGATTGACATTTAACACACATCCTCGTAAATGGCATAGCTTGCAAGCGCGCTTTTTCTATGCCACACTGACAGCTTTCGCATATCCCATAAAGTCCAAGTCTTATTCGCTCCAACGCTTCATCTATCTCAAAAATGGTTTCCTGATCAAAACTCACCTGATTCAGAGCAAAATCTCTTTCAAAATTGTCCGTCCCTTGTTCCTCAGAACGAAAATCTTGATTATTATCCTCTGGAGAGCGTGTTAAATTATCTGCCGTAAGCATATTTATTTTACCGGTTATCTGATCCCTGATCTTAAGAAGACGGTCCCTAAAAGCAAGTAGTTCTTCTCTGGTAAATTTCTTGTTGGGTTTAACCAGAGCTGTGGTATCTTTTTGAATCGCGGCAACTTTTTTTGAGTTTTTTGAGGTCTTACCAGACTTTAAACTCGTTTGTTTCTTGAGCGTATTTTCATTTGCACTTTTGCTCTGTTTCTTTTGTGCCATAACAGCCTCTCCTATGTATTTTTCTTTCTCTTTTTCAAAAGAAGCTGGCTAACATAAGCAAGATGTTTTATGTTGTCAAGCTATTCCAACCGTATTTTTGGAAAAGTTTATGCACTTGATGGTACAGTAGGAGTTGTTAGGTAATGCCCTACCATAAAACCGGGAAACAGAATATGGGAAATAAAGTGGAAATTTCCTATTATGTACGCAGTAAAGCTCCTCTTTTGGCTGATTGGTCTCTTAAAAATCCTTTGAACTATTACAAT
>CAZBHO010000066.1:0-5094 GCA_964491945.1 uncultured Verrucomicrobiota bacterium
TGTTGCTCCTCTTATCAGTCTTGTAATATTTTTGCTTACAATTTTGCAAGGAATAATGCCACTGGGCATAATTTATTTCACCAAGCTCATAATTGACACTCTAAATCATTTATTGGAAAGCGGAGCTTCGGCTAATTCTTTAAAACTATCTTCACCAGAAGTAATTAGTCTATGGCTATTCATAGGGGGTGCTGCATCTCTGGCAATAATAAGCTCTATAATTGATGTAATGTTGAATTATTTTAGCAACAGGCAGGGAATGCTATTAAAGGAACATATGCTTTTTCAAATTCAGGTGCGGTCAGTTGAAGCAGAGATGAAGCTATATGAAACTTCTAGTTATCACAACACTATTTATCTTGCGCAGCGCGATGCGCCGAATCAGCCACTTAAAATAACATCTGCTCTTGCACAGATGGCGCAAAGTGTTATTTCCTTATTTGCCGTATCAATACTATTGGCATCATTTCATTGGAGTTTAATTTTAATTGCGCCTTTTGTTTCGTTATTTCCCTTTGTAATAAGCAAGTTTTTTTCTTCTAAGCGTAATGTAATGTTGGAACAAGAAAATGCTGATCTTGAGCGGCGTTCCAGCTATTTGCACTACATCATCACAAGCCTTACGCATGCAGCTGAAGTAAGGACAATGCAATTTGGGAATATAATAATTAAGTGGCACAATGAGATTATAAAAAAGCTACATCATAAGAAATTGCAGCTTTTGATTAAAACATCATTAATTGAGCAAGCCTCCTATAGCACATCGCTATTAGTTATGTATGGATGTTTTGCTTTTATGGTGTGGAGAGCTGTTTTAAAGATGATCTCGCTTGGCGATCTTGTGATGTATATTCAGGCATTCATGCGAGTCCAAAGCAATTTGCAAAGTGCAATAAGCTCTGCAGTATCCTTGTATGAAGCATCCTTATATATGCAGGCATATAGGGCATTGCTTGCTGTTAAGCCTTATTTAGAGAGGCAACAGTCAGGGATTAAAAAGCAATTTCCACTAAAAATAAAAGAAGGCATCAAAATTGAAAATCTTCATTTTGCCTATGGAGATAACGATGGGAGCCCCGTCCTGAAAAATCTCTCTTGCAGTATTCCCGCAAATAAAATTACTGTTTTTTATGGTCAAAATGGATCAGGAAAAAGCACCTGTGCAAAACTGATTGCTGGACTTTATGAGGCTGGCTCTGGCATAATATCATTTGATGGCATCCCATGTAAGAATTATGCGTATGATAGCATAAGGAGTTCGGTGGCTATTTTATTTCAGGATTTTGGTAAATATCATATGACTGCGCTTGAAAATATATGGATTGGCAAAAGCCAGCTCAATAAGAGCGATGAGAAAATTCAAGATGCTGCCAAAAAGGCAACGATTGATAATGTTATTAGAAATCTACCAGCTGGTTATAGCACACCGCTTTGCAATTGGTTATGGGATGGCAGTGAGCTTTCGCAAGGTGAGTGGCAAAAGGTTGCGATTGCGCGAGTGATTTTAAAAGAAGCGCCGATATGGATACTTGATGAACCAACGGCATTTCTTGACGAAACATCGAAGCGCGCACTGCTTGCCTTATGCAAAGCAAACAAGGAAGGGCGATGCATCATAGTAATTACGCATTCAAAAGATATTGCTATGCAATCAGATCATCTATGCATTTTTAAAGCAGGTTCTATCATTGCGGAAGGAGCGCCGCAATTGCTTGAGGAGATAATAGAAAAAATGGCAATTGACCAATGAGTTTTTTTGTGTATTATGCTGTCGCTTTTTTGCGAGTATATTTACTTATAAAATGCAGGAGAAAAAAATATGCCATCTTTAGCAATTATAGGAGCCCAATGGGGAGATGAAGGCAAAGGGAAGATTGTTGATGCCATTGCAGAGAAAGCAGATGTTGTTATAAGGTTTCAGGGTGGTGATAATGCTGGGCATACTGTTTATTGTGGAGGGAAAAAATACGTATTCCACATTTTGCCATCGGGGATGCTGCGTGATGATGTGTTAAACATCATAGGTGGCGGTGTGGTTTTAAATCCATATAGATTTCGTGATGAGCTTGCCGAAATAAACATATCAAAGAATAAGGTTATGAAGAACCTTCGGATTAGTGCGGATTGCCATCTCATATTGCCCTGTCATATAGCGCAGGATAAGTTTTCTGAAATGCAGCGCGGCAGTGGCAAGATAGGCACAACGCAGCGTGGAATAGGTCCTGCTTATGCAGATAGGGCTGCAAGGCTTGGGATAAGGGCTGGTGATTTGCTCAACAAGAATTATTTTATGCATCAGCTTGAAATTTTGTTGAAATCAAAGCAATCCATTTTGCCAAAAGATATATTTGATGAAGCGTGCAACATAGAAAAAATCGCTGTCGAAGTTTTAGAGATAATGGAGCCATACTTTCCTATTATAGCGGATACTGGAGAAATTATTTTTGAAATGTACCAAAAGGGAAAAAGGATTTTGTTTGAAGGCGCACAAGGTACGATGCTTGATATAGTAAGCGGAACATATCCATTTGTAACAAGCTCGCATACTATCTCTGGCGGAGTTGCTGTTGGTGCAGGAATTGGCCCGCACTTAATAGACAAAATCTGGGGAGTTAGTAAAGCTTATACAACCAGAGTTGGGGAAGGTCCGTTCCCTACAGAATTAAAGGACGAGATAGGCAATAGAATCCGTGAGCTTGGTGGTGAGTATGGTGCAACCACCAGACGTCCACGCAGATGTGGCTGGCTTGACATAGTGCAATTAAGGAAAGCTGTGCGATTAAACACACTTGATGGGCTAATTCTTACCAAGCTTGATGTGCTGGATAACTTTGAAGAGATAGGCGTTTGTGTTGGCTATAAATTAGATGGCAAAACTATTTCCTCTTTTCCAGCCAATAGTGAAGATTTAAGCAAAGTTCTGCCTATATTTGAATTTTTGCCGGGCTGGAAGAAGTCGTGTGCGGGGCACAAAACATTCAAAGAGCTTCCTCTTGAAACGCGCAGGTATATTAACGCAATAGAAGAATGGCTTGGAGTGCCTGTTGTAATGGTTTCGGCTGGCAAGGATCGTTCTGATCTAATAATCAGGCAAAAAGCTTTTTGATAAGACTATATAATTAAGGCAAGCAATATGTGTGGAATAGTTGGATATATAGGCAATAGAGAGCCGGTAGAGATTATTCTAAAAGGGTTGCAACGTCTTGAATATCGTGGTTATGATTCAGCAGGCATAGCGTTGATAGTAAAGGATAATGGCTCTTTTAAGGCGGAGCGAATAAGGATTGCAGGAAAGGTTTCATCTCTAATTGATGTGGTAAACTCTCATTTAAAGAAAGAAGCGCCTCCTCTTTTACCGATTGGTATAGGGCACACCAGATGGGCAACGCATGGTGAACCTTCTGAAAAGAATGCTCACCCTCATTTCAGCTCAAACAAGCGATTTGCAGTAGTGCACAATGGAATAATTGAAAATTATTTAAGTTTGAAAGCCGGGCTTGAGGCAGATGGCTACAAATTTGAAAGCGAAACTGACACAGAAGTTTTACCGAACTTAATAGATGCATGTTATAACGGCAACTTTAAGCAGGCTGTGGCAAAGGCGCTAGAATATGTGGAAGGGACATATGGCATAGCAGTCATCTCGCCATTGCATCCTGATACAATAATTGTTGCAAGGAAAGGCAGCCCCATCGTGATAGGCACAGCTGAAAAAGAAACTATAGTGGCATCTGATATAAGCGCAATTATTGGGCATACGCAAAACGTGATATATCTTGAAGATGAAGAGATAGCAGAGATAACCGCAGAAAAAGTAGAAGTAAGCACCATAAAAAATGTGCCAGTCCAAAGATCAGCAATAAAAATAGATTTAACACCCGGACAGGTGGAGAAAGCTGGCTATGCTCATTTTATGGCAAAAGAGATTCACGAACAGCCCGAGTCAATTGCTAATACTTTACGTGGTAGGTTGCTGAATAAAGAAGGTACAGTAAAATTAAGCGGATTGCGAATGATGCCAGCCGATATCATATCAATTAAGCAAGTGGTGATTGCGGCATGTGGCACATCGCTTTATGCTGGAATGCTGGGAAAATATTATTTTGAAGAATTAGCCGATCTGCCAACCAATGTTGAACAGGCAGCAGAATTTAGATATCGTAATCCAATAGTTTCACCGGGCACATGCCTAATAGCAATAAGTCAATCAGGAGAGACAGCAGACACATTGGAAGCTGTCCGTGAAGCCGAGAGAAAAGGTGCCATAACTCTTGGCATTTGCAATGTTGTTTCATCATCCATAGCCAGAGCCACTGGACGTGGCATCTATTTGCATGCAGGTCCTGAGATAGGCGTTGCATCAACAAAGGCTTTTAGTTCACAGGTGGTGGCTTTGATGATGATGGCTATTCTGTTTGGCAGGTCAAAAAGGTTAAGTGCATCTGAGGGTAGAGAACTCGTTGCGGCGCTTGAGAATGCCCCTACCCTTGCAAGATATGCGCTTAATCAAGAGCCTAATATCAAAAAAATTGCAGAAAAGTACTTTAAAGTGCAAAACGCATTTTTTATAGGCAGAGGTCTTATGTATCCTGTGGCTCTTGAAGGCGCCTTAAAATTAAAAGAGATTTCTTACATTCATGCAGAAGGTTATCATGCAGCGGAATTAAAGCATGGTCCAATCGCTCTATTGGAACAAAATGTTCCTGTTGTGGCGCTTGCGCCAGCCATAGAGGGGAAGAATAAGATGATAGCCAATATGCAGGAATGCAAGGCACGTTCTGCGCCAGTTATTGCTATTGCCACAGAAGGCGATAATGAGGTAAAAAATTATGCTGATGATGTCATATGGGTGCCAAAATGTAATGAGTTGATAGCTCCAATCCCTGTGGTAATAGTTGAACAATTGCTGGCTTATCACATAGCATCATTGCGAGGCTGTCCAATTGACCAACCGCGCAATCTTGCCAAATCAGTTACTGTGGAATAGTAAAAGAAAATGATTATCTGCGCCGATGATTTTGGATTATTGCCACAAAATGATAAAGCAATTATTGATTTGATAGAAAAAAAAAAGAAATAAAAAAAAATATTTTG
>CAZBHO010000066.1:5104-12900 GCA_964491945.1 uncultured Verrucomicrobiota bacterium
CGGCAGTAAGTGTTATAATTTCCCCTGCGCTATTTGATGTTTCAACATATAACACATTAAAGGACTACAAAGAGGATATTGATATTGGGTTACATTTCGTTATTGCAAAAGAAAAAAACTTTCCAGCACACTACTTACGCATTTCGGATAGAAAAAATTTTTTAAGCTTTAGCCATATACTTTTCAAGAGCTTTTGCCACAGCAGCTCTTTTGAAAAATATGTTGCTGCAGAGTTAGAAGCGCAACTTGCGTTATTTCAGGAAGTTTTTGATTTTGCACCAGATTTTATTGATGGGCATCTTCACGCACATGAACTCCCATTTATTGATGAGGTTGTTATCCAAAAATTAAAGGAGATGCTCCCTGATCAAAAGTTCTACGTACGCCACACCACCACAAAATTATCTCTTATATTTGCCGATAGATATTCCTTGTTTAAAAGGGCAATTATCTCATTGAACGGATTGGCTTTTAAGGGAAAACTTGTTCAAGCAGATATACCGCATAATAATTTTTTCTTTGGAGTATATAACTATAATCACTGGAATAATTTTAGGAAATACCTTCAGTTGTTTTTAGAAGAAGCTCTTGATGATAACGATCTTATAATGGTGCATCCGGGCACAAGCGAACTCTGGCGTGAGCAGGAATATATCACATTAAAAGAAACTGCTTTTAGGAATCAACCAAATAGATTTATCTGGAACGGATGATGGCTATATCGGAGTGTTTATATAGCAGATTAATCTCTGAATATTTAGATAACTCATTGGTAAAAATAATAGAATATAATACAGGTTTTTCTTTAAAAACAACTCTGCCAGATAATATATCTTCCTTTTGGCGAGCTCTAACATACATTGTGATAAGTTGCGCATTGTGTTTTTTTTGTTTTGAGAGAATTGCACTATCATCACAAGAAACTTTTTTAAAACATCCCGCATCAAGTTGCAGCTTTTGATAAATTTTTTCTAGCGTTTTCCAATCAGGAATAAAAATTTGAGAGTCATCTTTACAGGTCATTGCGTATATCTATAAAAATTTACGCTTAATATGGCATTAAAAATGAAAACTAAAATCAGCATCGTCGAGATAATATTTCTGAATGGATGATGTGCCACATATTTAATAAGCACCACAGCAGGAATAATTGATAAAAGAGCTGTTTGAACTATTGTGTATCTACTTGAAAAATCCTGAAAAGAAACAAAGAAAATCAAAAGCGGGACAACAAGAGTTATAACGAGAAACTGGAAGGATTGCTTCTCTTTTTCATCCAATTGTTGCCCGCTCTGGCCTTTAAGATAAGCTTTTCTTGCAAGAACCGCAAAACCATACACAAATATGGCAGTAAGCAAAATGCTTATTATGTTGAAGAACAGCAACACAAATTTTGATATTAAGAACCTGTCAGCAAAAGAAAAATACTCATTGAACGAATCAAACCATGAATGGCACCAATTGGTCATCATAGTTAAAGGGATATTGAAAACCTTTAAACATCCAAAAGAAAAGTTTGTTTTTTCAGATAACAACATCATAAATGTGTTATGCCAGCCTCTTGCGCTTTCTTCCAGAACATAGCGCCAGTAGAAAGGAATTGCAGAGACTATTCCGAAGAAGAATGCCATCCAATTGATAATTTTGCGGTAAATAATCATCACGACCAATGCGGCAAAAAACATTGGCAAAATTGAGCCGTGAAACTGAAATGCCAGCAAGGGCAAAAAGCCAATCCAGAATGAATGTTTTGTTTTTTTATTAGTGATTGCGCTCCAAAGGGCAAGCAACAATAACGTTGAAGGGAGCGCCACCAAAAGTGTGTTATAAGAGCCAATGGAATAGTATATTGCCCATGGGTTAAGTGCCTGAAAAAGTGCTGAAAGGATAGGCACAGGAAAAGAAAACATTCTTAATGCTAACAAATAGGTCAATGGTATTAAAGCCGTATTAAGCAATGCAATTACGAGAGGTACGCTCTCAATAGAGCCACCCAGCCGCATCGTATTGAACCAAAACATTGCCCAAAGAGGGCCAGGCATTCTGGAAGAATGCTTAAAATGAGCCTGACTTAAATAGCAGGCTTCTGGCTCTCCTGCGGCATATTCAATAGATCGTTCATAAGCAAGTATTTCATCGCCATACACTCTATTATTCAATGTGCCATAAATTCTTAGCAGCGCCCCAAGCAATGTTATAATAAGAAGCCATCCTGTGCAGTTGAAGGGTTTCTCAATAAAAAATTTCATAAAAGTCTACACTATAACGGCTAAATTTAAAGAAGTACTCCATCTTTTAATTCCATAACCCTTTCGCAACGTTTGGCAACATCCATGCTATGTGTTACCATAACGAGGGAACATTTCTCTGTTTCTACCAGATTAAAAAGAATATCAAGCACCTGTTTGCCATTTGTGGAATCAAGATTGCCAGTAGGCTCATCAGCCAGCAACAAAAGTGGCTTATTCATAAGAGCTCTGGCAACAGCAGCTCTTTGCTGTTCACCACCGGAAAGCTCAGAAGGGAGATGCCGCATCCTATGTTCCAGGCCAACAGCTTTAATAAGCATCTCAGCTCTCTCAAACATATTCTCATCAATTGTCTTTGATTTTAAGGCAAGATATGGCAATAAAACATTTTCACGCACATCCAGTTCAGGTAAGAGATGATAGAACTGAAAGATGAAGCCAATCTCTTTTGCTCTAATATAGGAGCGTCGGCTGTTTGAAAGTAAATAAAGATTCTGGTTGTTGAAGAAAACACTTCCCGTAGTAGGTTGCTCAAGCCCACCTATGATATGCAATAAAGTGCTTTTCCCTGCGCCGCTTGCACCTATTATAGCCACACTTTCGCCTGTTTTCATGGAGAAACTAACATTTTTAAGGACAGGCACTTTTACTTTTTCTAGAACATAAGTTTTGCTTAATGCTTCCGTTTTGAGTAAACAAATATTTTCGTTCTGCTCGCTTTTATTCATAACGGAGTGCCTGCGCTGGTTCAAGTTTGGTTGACCACAATGCTGGGATAATTCCTGAAAGAGTGCAAATAAAAATTGCAAGAAAAGCCACCAAAAACACATCAGATAACATTAGATGAGAAGGGATTTCACCTATATGATACAAAGCCTTTGGCAGTAAATCCATTCCTGTCAATTTTGAAATGAAACGCATCATATCATTTCTGTAATGCAAAGTTAAAATTCCAAGAGCTATACCAAAAATAGTGCCAATTGTTCCCTGAATGGCGCCCTGCCAGAAGAATACGTTCATAACATCAAAAGAAGAAAAGCCGAGTGCCTTAAGCAGCCCTATTTCTTTAGTTTTACGAACAACAACAATAATTAACGTGTTTGTTATGCCAAAAGCTGCCACAAGCACAATAAAAATCAGCAGAAAGAACATCATATTTTTTTCCACCTGCAACGCTCCAAACAACTGTCTATTGAGTTCCATCCATGTCTGCACTCTAATTGCTGGAAAATTTTCTTTTAGATTCTGTTTTATCTTTTGGGCAACGGCGCTGGCATTAAACGGATCCTTTGTGATAACTCTGATGGAATGTATGGCATCATCCATATCATATAACTCTTGAGCTATTTCAAGGGGAACAATAACAAAACCGATATCATAATCAAACATCCCCATTTCAAATAAGCCAGCCACCTTCACCTCAATAGGCAACCTTATTTCATCGCTACCTTTTATGAATGTGTGTGGGGAGTATATCAGCAACTTATCACCTATGCTTGTCCCTAGCCGACTGGCAAGCTCAATACCGATAAGAGCTTCTTTATCCTTTACTTCAAACTTTCCTGCTATAATGTGATGTGGAATCTGACTAATGGCTTTTTCCAGCTTAACATCTATTCCACGCATAACTGGTGTAAATATGTTTTTATGATGTTGCACGAATACAAGCCCCTGGACGGTAGGCGCTGCGGCAACAACGCCTTCTATGTTGGTAAGAATCCGCATCAGCTCATCTTGTTCCATTATAGCGCCAGATGAAACAGTAATATGCGCATCAAACGATAAAATTTTCTCTCGCCACATATCATCAAAGCCCGTCATCACAGCTAGCACTATTATAAGAATAGCCACACCCAACATAACACCTATAACGGAAATGATGGAAATAACAGAAACAAGAGAGCGACGCGGCTTCATATACTTTACAGCAAGGAAGAGTGAAAAAGGCAACTTACTTATTTCTCTCATAGAAAACAAAGCAAAAAAAAAATTAATTAGCAATCCAACCAGAAAATTTTAGATTTTTTCTTCGGTTTTCTCCATCTCTTTCCCAACCTTTGGTTTAAGCTGCGGAAAAAGTATAACATCTCTAATAGTATCAACTCCTGTCAAAATCATTACAAGCCTATCTATTCCCACACCCATCCCACCGGCAGATGGCATACCATGTTCAAGCGCTTCAAGGAAATCTTCATCCAACTTTTGAACATCCTCCCCAACCTGTTGCAAAAATCTCTTACGCTGCTCTAGTGGATCATTCAATTCGGAGTAGCCCGGTGAAATTTCTTTGCCTGCTATAACAAGCTCATATATATCAACTCGTTCAGGATTATCCTCGCATGCCTTTGCAAGGGGTACAAGCGAACTGGGAAAGCGTGTAACAAAGGTAGGCTGGAATATATTTTTTTCTATCAATTTTTCGTAAATTTCATGGGTAATAAGGTCTTTATTCCAGCTTTCATCAATAAAAAGCCCCATAGCCAGAGCTCTTTTTTTTGCTTCTGAAAGGCCAATTTCAAACCAATCTGCTCCAGCTTTTTCTTTTATTAAATCATCATAAGTGCGTTCTGGCCATGGTGGTGTTAAATCCAATAAAGCTTTTGAGCCATCGCTTTTTTCAATTTCTATTTGCAGCTTGCCTATTACTTTTTGTGCAGCATTAACTATTAGCTCTTCCACTAATTTTTGCATTCCTTTTCTATCGCTATATGCATCATAAACTTCCAGCATTGTGAATTCAGGATTATGGTTTTTTGATAAACCTTCGTTGCGAAAATTGCGGTTCAACTCAAAAATTTTGTTATAACCTGCCACAAGCAGACGCTTTAGATAAAGTTCTGGTGCTATTCGCATATACATTGTTGCATTAAGAGCCGCATAATGTGTAATGAAAGGTTTGGCAGCAGCGCCACCAGCTTGTGGTTGAAGCATTGGTGTTTCCACTTCTTGAAAGCCCCTATCCCATAAAAATTTCCTGATCTGCTGAATGATTTTGTGCCTTTGTGAAAAAATGCGGCGCGCTTCTTCATTGGCTATGATATCTAAGTACCGTTTTCTATATCTTGCATCAACATCCTTTAATCCATGCCATTTTTCGGGGAGTGGACGAAACGCCTTTGCAATCAAGCACCACTGATGCACTCTAATAGTCTTTTCTCCAGCTTTAGTAATAAACAACTCACCATCAACGCCTATAATATCGCCAATATCCAACTTTTTAAACAGCTCATAATCTGCTGTTTGAGATTTACCTGCAAAGATCTGTATGCGAGCTGTAGCATCACGCAAATCGGCAAAAGTGCTTTTGCCCATATGACGCATCGCTGTAAGCCTTGCTGCGCATCTTACCTGTTTATTTTCCTCAAAATTCTTAAGTAAATCGGCAACATCCCCACTTCTTTCAAAAGCTCCGGAGTAAAGCTTTTGCTTTTTTATGGCTTCAAAATTTTCAAGTCTTTGTTTTAAAACTTCCTCATTACAACTTGATAAAAGATCTTGCTCTTCCATCGTATTTTGCAACTTATTATCCATACCGTATAAAAAAGATCAGGAGTGAAAACTCATTCAAAAAGTTTCCACTCCATGACCATCAAAAACCAAGTTTCAAACGATTACACTTCTGAGATTGCTTCAACAGGGCACTCTCCAGCGCAAAGCCCACAGCTCACGCATTTTGCTTCATCTATTTCATATTTTTCGCCTTTTTTTGATATAGCCTCAACAGGGCAAACTGGTTCACATTTACCACATGCTGTGCATTTTTCCTTATTTATTCTGTATGCCATATGTACTCCTTTCTTATGTTTTGTGTTTTTTAGTTATTATCTACCTATTGCTAATCTGGCTGCAAGCCGTTCTGGCAGACCAGCCTTCCTTATTTTATCTTGAGCGGTGGCAACATCATACGGAATACGCCTAAGTTCAATTTCTCGCTTTTCCATATCATATATGCCATAGGAAGCCCTGGAATCACCATCACGCGGTTGCCCAATACTACCAACATTTACAAAATACTTTTTTCCTAAAGTGATTTTTAATTTAGTGAATGTTCCACCTTCAACCACCGATGCCTTTTGAAATGCCATCGGAACATGAGTGTGCCCATAAAAACAAACTGTTGTCAATTGATAATTAAAACTGGCTTCTGCCTCCAGACTTTCAAAAACATATCCCCACATCTCAGGCATGTCAAGCGTGCTATGAACAATCGTAAAATTCTCTACTCTTTCTACAAGCTTCAGCTCAGCTAGGAATTTCTGTTGCTCAGCAGATAGTTGACGTCTAGTCCAATCTATTGCATCTGCAGCCATAGGATGAAATCCTGTCAGATCATCATCAAAAGAACAAAAATGGTCGTGATTACCACACACGCATTTACAGCCAAGCTCTCTAATTATTTCCAAACACTCTGATGGATTAGCGTTATATCCAACAATATCTCCAAGACAGACGTAATGGCTAACCCCAAGCTCTTGTGCATCTTTCAAAACTGCCTGCAATGCTTCCAAATTCCCGTGTATATCACTTAATATCGCATATACAGGCAAAGCCATAAATATATTCTCCGTTTATCCTATTTTATTCACCGCCATAGTAGCAAAAAACATCACAATCTCATTAGTGCAGCGGCTAACACAAGATCATCAGGTGTGGTTATTTTTATGTTAGAAGGTGTTGCAACAACAATGCGCACATCCTTACTGATCAACTCCACAGCTGAAGATTCGTCAGTAACTATAAGTTTCTTTCTCTTAACAACTTCAAAAGCCTTTAAAAGCAACTCTCGTTTGAAAGATTGAGGAGTTTGAACACGCCACAATTTGGTTCTATCTATGGTCTCAGAAATAACCATATTTTTTTCAACAACTTTGACTGTATCTGTTATTTTTACGGCAGCCACACCCGAACCATGAGCTTTTGCAGATTTTATCGTTTCAGAAATAAGTTCCGGTGTAACGCAGGGGCGAGCCCCATCATGAACTGTAACTATCTCGCAATCTTCACCAACAACATCAAGTCCTGCCATAACTGAATCCTGGCGCTTATTGCCACCTGATACGATATTCTTTACCTTATTACATCCAAACATTTGAACTGCATAGCGCGCCGCTTCTATCCTCTCTTTCCTAACCACCAGAACCACTTCCTCAATATCGCGGCACTTCTCAAAAGCAAGCAATGAGTATATTAAAACAGGCTTTGTCCCCAAACTCAAAAAAGCTTTATCTATGTTCTGCCCCATTCTTTCGCTTTTGCCACCAGCAACAACGATTCCAACATTCATACACGTTTCCTTATATAAACAAAAAAACTCTTCTATGAAAAAGAGAAAGCTATACTAAAATGATATCACCACTATGTCAAGCGTTTTATAACGCATCATTGGAAAAGTTTACGCACTTGATGGTACAGTAGGAGTTGTTAGAATAAGAGGATTAAAAGTTGTTTAAATAAAAATAAATCTTGTTTTTTAGCATAGTTTATGTTAGTAGTAATGGTGAATTTTATTCATTTTACACACAATTTATACGGAGAAGATTGATTATG
>CAZBHO010000067.1:0-12685 GCA_964491945.1 uncultured Verrucomicrobiota bacterium
TATAACATATTCAACACAAAGTAATTATAAAACTAAAAAATATTTTATTTTTTTAAAAATCTTCCGCCACAGTTCGTATCAACCCACTACAACTTTTGTTTAATAACAACCAAAAAAGTTGTACAGTCAATCAAGCTATCAGCGGATTTTCAAGAAGAGGACGCCCATCAGAGCAAATATGATGGAAAGGATCCAGAAGCGGACTACTACTTGATTTTCGCTCCATGGATTTTTTTTCAACTCAAAGTGGTGATGTAGAGGAGAACAAGCGAAAATTCTTTGTTTACGCAATTTAAATGAAGCCACCTGCAAAATTACACTTGCTGCTTCCATTACAAAGATGCCACCAACAACGAATAAAATGATTTCCTGTTTTATTATTATGGCAACTGTGGCAATAGCTCCACCAATGGCAAGGCTACCAGTATCGCCCATAAAGACCTGTGCTGGATAACAATTAAACCATAGGAAGCCCAGCGATGCACCAAGAAGCGCTGCGCAAAATATACTCAATTCTCCTGCGCCTGATATGTATGGAATTTGTAGATAAGCAGCAAGTTTGCTATGCCCTGCCACATAAGTCATTATTTGGAACGCAAATGCAACGCTGGCAGTACAACCTGCGGCAAGTCCATCAAGTCCATCAGTTAAATTTACTGCATTGCTTGATCCGGCAAAGACAAGAAAAAGGAAAACGAAAAGGCACACGAAGCAGATATTTGAGAAGATAGGGGTTTTGAGCATTGGCACCATAACACTTCTTGTATGAGGCGCCGTTGCAGGAATATATAGCAAAGCAACAATAAGGCATAGTACAAAAACGCCCTGCCAGAAGAGTTTTGCTTTGCCGCTAACGCCTCTAGGATTTTTGAGCACAGCCTTTCTATAGTCATCCACAAAGCCCAGCGCACTCATTGAGAGTAGAGAAGCCACTGCAAGCCACACAAGCGGATTGGTTGGTATTGCCCAGAGTAAGGTAGAAATTGTCAGGCTTAAAACTATGATAATGCCGCCCATTGTTGGAGTTTTCTTTTTTGCCTCGCCATGAATAGCATCAAGCGTAGGAATATCTTCTTTGTAGCGCGTATGTTCACCGGCTATCATTGATGAAAGTTTTTTTATGATTGGTGGACCTAATATCAAAGAAAACAAAAAAGCGGTTCCAGCCGCAGCGAAAGCACGGACGGTGATGTATTGAAATACTCTAAAGAAAGAAAGCGCATCAAATTGATTTGCAAGAAGATGAAGGTAATAAAGCATAAAGCAACTCCTTGATTAAAACCAAAATTAAGGTGTATTAGATTTTTCTATTAACTCCAGCCATTTTTCAAGAACTTTTTCCATACGTTCACCACGCGAAGCTTTTAAGAGGACAGCATCCGAGGCTTTAGTTTGCTCTGCCAGAATTTGTGCGGCTTCTAAGTGTGTTTGGACAAGGTGTACTTTTTGATTTTTTGTTATGCCTTCTCTAATTATAGCACCACGTTTACCTAAAAGCACGATGCCGCCATCCCAGAAAAATTCATCTATTTTTTTGCCGATTTCAATGTGGGCTTCTTGCTCAATTGAGCCAAGCTCCAGCATTCCAGCAAGACACAACCACTTTTTGCCTTGCACTTGCATTTTTGCAAATGTCTCAATAGCTGCAGTCATACTTATGGGATTGGCATTGTAAGCATCGTTAATGATAAAGACATTATTGATATAGGTATGTTCCCAGCGCATTTTTTCGCCTTTAAAGTTTTCTATGGCTTTCTGAATATTCTGCCAGCTTACACCCTTTGCACGTGCCACAGCTATAGCAAGAATTGCATTTGCCACGTTATGTTTACCCGGAAGTGGCATAACAAATTTGAGATGCTCACCTGTGCTATTTTCCATTATTTCAACAGTATGATCTTGCTTTAAACTAACCAATTTATAATCAGCTGGCACATCTGAAAGCGCAGCAGTAATTCTTGAGCAGTGCTTTGAAAAATTTTCAAGCAGATTCGCAAATTTAGCGTCGGAGTGAAAGAACGCAATTCCATAATCTGGAAGATTCTTAAAGAGAGTTGCCTTTTCTTTTGCAATTGCTTCCTCCGATTCAAAAAATTCAATATGAACTGGCCCTATTGCAGTTATCACACCAAAATCAGGTTTGAGAATATCACAAAGTGGTTGAAGCTCGTCTGGATGATTCATCCCAAGTTCAAAAACGCCAAGCTCTGTTTCTCTTGTAAGGTTAAAAATACTCAAAGGTAGACCTATATCATTATTCCAATTGCCTCTAGTCCTGACCACGTTATATGTGGTTGCAAGCATATCAGCAATCATTTCCTTTACTGTGGTCTTTCCAACGCTCCCTGTCACAGCCACAATTTCTATTCCCAGCTCTTTTCGCCAGCCTGCGGCGATATTTTGAAGAGCTTTTAGTGTGTTATTTACCAGAAGCACTGGCTTCCTTATATTTTTAAACACCTCAAGTTCCTTATCCACACAAACTCCCCACGCTCCTTTTTGTATTGCACTTTCAACGAAATTATGTCCATCAAAATTCTCACCAGCAATGGCAATAAATAATTCGCCATGCTTAATTGTCCTTGAATCTATAGATATACCAGAAGGTCCTTCCTGCGGCTCAAAAGTCAACCATTTACCACCTGTCCATTTTATTAAGGAGGAACAATCAAACATCTCGTTCATTGTTTATTTTCCTTTTACAGAAAGGCATTCACGGACGACTTCCCGATCGTCAAAAGGGATTATTGTGTGGGCAAATTCCTGATAATTTTCGTGCCCCTTGCCAGCTATGAGAACAGTATCGCCTTTTTCGGCAGAGGAGAGAGCACGGACAATTGCTTCATGGCGATCTTCAACCACTTCGGATCGGCTCATATCGGTTATGCCTTCTCTGATTTGTGAAATGATATCCATTGGATTTTCATTGCGCGGATTATCTGAAGTTATGATAACATAATCGGCAAGCTCCGATGCAACTTTGCCCATAAGAGGACGTTTCTTCTTATCGCGATTTCCGCCACATCCAAAAACGACTATAAGCCTATTTTTTGTGATTTCTCGCAAAGTGGTTAGCACATTCTTCAACGCATCTTCGGTGTGAGCATAATCAACAAAAACATCAAAATCGCCGCTATGCTCAATTTTTTCCAATCTGCCCGGCACTGACTTCATTTCAGAGAGGACCTTTGCAATATCTTTTCTGTTAACTCCCAGAGCCATTGCTGCAGCAAAAGCTGCGAGTGCATTATAAACGTTATATCTGCCGTGCATTTTAAGATTTATAGCAATACTTTGTGCTTTATGTTCAATAATAAAATTAGAGCCAGCAGCATTAACATTCACATCTTTTGCCATAAAATCGGCTTGCGTTTCAACTCCGTAAGTCAAAACCGTTGCGTCAAAAGTCGTTGAAAGTTCATAGAGCTTTTTGCCATAGAAATCATCAAGATTGATTATTGCAAAAACATTTTTTTTCTTTTTTCTAGAAAGTTGAGAAAAAAGCTTTGCCTTTGCCGCAAAGTAATCATCAAAGGTTTTATGAAAATCCAGATGATCTTGAGTGAGATTGGTGAAAATTGCCACATCAAAATCTATGCAATCCACACGCTTTTGTACCAGGGAATGAGAAGAGACTTCCATGACCACATTCTGCAATCCTGCTTCAACAATTTGATTGAGCATATTTTGGATATCAATTGATTCAGGAGTTGTCCTGGTTGCAGGGATAATACGTTCGCCAAGTCTGTATTCTATTGTACCAATTAGTCCTGGTATTTTGCCGCCTTCTTCTTTCATCTGCAAAATTCTATTAAGCATATAGGCGGTTGTGGTTTTGCCATTCGTGCCTGTAATACCACAAACACATAACTTTTCTGAAGGATTGCCATAGAATACACTCGCAATTTTTGCCATAGCGGCTCTGGCATCTTTAACTTGAATTATGGCAATGCCTTCTCTTGAAATAACGGTTGGCTTGCTTTCAGAAACTATAGCTATAGCGCCTCTTGCTATGGCATCTTGTATAAAATTGTTTCCATCAACATTTGTTCCCCGCAGTGCAAAAAACATATAGCCAGCTCTCACATATCGTGAGTCAAAGGCAAGTCCTTTGATATCCTGATTACCTAAATTGTGGCTTGCAGCTATTTCCAAATTATTGATGAGTTCATTAATTTTCATAAACAAAAATCCTAAAATGACTGTTTGTTTGCACCTTCCGTTTTACTCACAAGAAACTGATTGGTATTCTCTGAGGGAATATCAAGATAGCGCACGCTCTTTTCCGCAATAGCTTTGAAAACAGGACCGCACACATAGCCACCTGTTCGCACGGCGCCTTTCGGTTCATCCAACACAACAATTATACCAATCTCTGGATCATCAGCAGGCAAAAAACCTACAAAAGAAGATATATTCAACGTTGCCGAATATCCACCTGTTGGCAAAATTTTTTGCGCTGTGCCCGTTTTACCTGCAACAGTATAGCCTTCTACACGCGCTTTTGTGCCAGTGCCACCTTCCTCTGTGACTCGTTTTAATAAGTTCCGCATCAATTTTGCGGTATCTGGTCTAATTGCATAGCCGCATCTTGTAGGCGTTTGTTCAAATAAAATTCTGCCATCTGGAGCAACTATCTTGCTTACTATATAAGGTTTCATCAGCATTCCATCGTTGGCAATAGCGCAAACTGCACTTAATATCTGCAATGCGTTTACTGCAACTTCGTGCCCTATGGCAATACGCGTTGGACTTAACGCATTCCAACTTGAAACGTGCTTTAAAATGCCACTTTCTTCGCCCGGCAGTTCTATCCCGGTTGGTCTACCAATACCAAAATTTTTAAGGTATTGATAAATACGATTATTCCCAAGAAGCAAAGCGATTTTTGCAGCTCCTATATTACTGGATTTTTTAATTATATCGGCAACAGTCAAGTTTCCATAAGGATGAAAATCATGTAAAACTTTTTTCTGATAAACCCACTTACCACTTTCGCAATCAAAAATCTGTTCTGGATGAACGATGCCCTCGTTTAAGGCCGCAGAAATAATGAGTACCTTAAAAGTTGAGCCCGGCTCATAAAGGTTGGCTATGCAGCGGTTCCGCAATGCTTCCTGATTGACAGTTCTAAAATTGTTTGGATCAAATGTTGGATAACTTGCCATGGCAAGGATCTCGCCTGTCTTTATCTTCTCCACGATTGCCCAGCCTGCGATGGCTTCTGTTTCTGCTATGGCTTCTTGCAAAGCAGTTTCCACAATGTGCTGAACATATAAATCTATAGTTAGAACAACATCAGCACCAGGTTGTGGCTTGATCTCTAGTTTACGCCTGTCATAGAGTTCACGCCGCCTGCCATCAAGCTCGCTAATCAGTAGACCAGGAACACCACGCAGATATTTATCGAAATACAATTCAATGCCAGCGCCACCCTGCCTTTTCAAATCAAGGTTAACAAACCCTAATATATGCGCTGCACAAGATTCTGCAGGATAACTTCTCATCATAACATCACGTAAAAATATCCCATTTATCTTAAAATTCTTTATAAGTGATGCAATATCTTCTTCAACAGCATTGCCATAGCCCTGCACATAAACAAATTTTTTTCCGGGCTGATTAAGCCTCAAAAGCAAAGTTTCTGTATCCATATTTAATGCAGAAGCCAAACTCATTGCCGCAAGATTTACTGTATTATTGCTTATTAAAACATCTGGAGCCGCACATACTGTTTTCTTTACCACATCAATTGCCAGAGCATTCCCGTTCCTATCAATAATTTTTCCCCGACTAACCTGCAACTCAGTCTCCAATTTGCGCATCTCTTCTATTCTTTCCTTCTTGAAGGAAAACTCACCAACCCCAAAATGCAAACAATAAAGCCGTGCCGTCAGCCCGAACATAACCAATGTTATAAAGCACGCAACAAGAATAGACCTATTTTTATAACGACGATCTATCATCTAAATATGCTTTTCTTTTGCATATCAATGTTAACAACCTGCACACCTTCTGGCATAAAAGCTACCGTTGATTCGGGATCTGTCAGGCGCACGATATTAACTTCCGCAGGAACAATCATTTTTGAATTGTTTTTTGCAAGAGTCCGTTCAATATTTGCTGGAGATTTCATCTTCTCCCATTTCCAAAGTTCATAAGCATATCTTTTCTCTAACTCGGCTCCATGATCTTCAAGCTGCTTGATTTTTGCGCCAAGTATTTGCGCACGAGAATCAAGACACACATACAACAAAAGCACAGCCACCCCAGCAATAAGCAGTATCGCTAAAGGCAACGGAAATGAGAACGTCTGCGATGTCTTTTTTCTGTTCTTTGTAGCCATATATCATATCCTTTCAAAAACTCTTAATTTAGCCGAACGAGAACGAGGATTGCTTTTTACCTCATCTTCTTTCGGAACAATTGGTTTTTTGTTCAATACTCTTCCGCGCGGCAGCATACCCTGCCACCGACTGCCCCCCTCCTGCAAAGAAACCTCCTTGCCGCAGTGAGCTAAAAATTTCTGTTTAACAATTCTATCCTCAAGACTATGATAAGAAATTACAGCAAGACGCCCATTGCTATTGAGAACATTAAATGCATCTTCCAAACCTTGCTCAAGCTCTGCAAGCTCATCGTTTACCTTAATGCGTAAAGCTTGAAAAACTCTGGTGGCAGGGTGAATTTTTGTTCCTGCCCTATGTCCTATTGCCTCTTCAATAATTTCAGCAAGCTGTTTTGTGCCTCTAATACGTTCATGACGCCTTGCTTTAACTATCGCAAAAGCAATTTTTCTGGCATATCGCTCTTCTCCATATCGCCAGAAACAATCAGCAAGTTCTTCTTCAGAAAGCGAATTCACCAGCTCTTCAGCAGTAACTCCAGTGCGCTCTTGATCCATCCGCATATCAAGCGGTCCATTATTTTTAAAAGCAAATCCGCGCTCTGCCCTATCAAGCTGCATCGAAGAAACACCTAGATCAAAAAGTATCCCATCCGCTCCTTCAATGTTCAATTTGTTAATTATCTTTGGAAGCTCCGCATAGCTATTGTGGAAAAGATGATAGCACTTATCAACTTTTTGCAGTCTTTTGTCGGCAATTTTTAAGGCATCAGCATCCTTATCTATCCCGATAAGTAAGCCATTTTGCCCAAGTCGCTCCAATATAGCAAGACTATGCCCACCAGCCCCTATAGTACAATCAATATATATGCCATTCGCTTTCACGTTTAATGCCACTATCACCTCTTCTAACAAAACTGGCAAATGATAATTGCCATTCATCTAACAAAAGCACCGATAAAACTTTTGCGCCACTGCACCTTATTAAGCTCATTTTCATAGCACACTGGACAGAATCCGTGAGTATACTCCACAAGCGATTCATCCAGCTCCTCAAATGGATAATGCCAGCTATCGCCAGATTTTTCTTTGCCACACACGCAACATCGTACAATTAGTTTTACATCCTTCTTCGCTGTGCCCATAGGCATCCTCCCTTCTCAAAACAAATTACATTAAGAAACTAGCAGCCTTACACTGCGATAATGCGTTCAAAATTTTCTTTGAACGCTCACGCCACATCTCTTGATTCACAAGCTGGATATTGCCATTTTTAGAAACAGGAGCTATTTTTTCAGGAATTTTTAGATGCTTATTCTTAAGAAGAGCATCAGGATTAAAACGTAACGTTTTGCAGCTCTTAAGATAATCTTCCTCCGGCAAAAGGAACCAGTTGTGTCTACGCGGTTTAGTTCCATCAAATGCATTTGAGATGCTTAACCAATGTGCTATTCTCATCGTTCCTTCTCCTTTCTATCTTCATCGTTTCTCAATTAAATATTGGCAGAACGGCGTCCTTCCTCCATTGTAGCCTGGTCAACAGAAGCAAGAGCTTTCTGCCATTCTTCAGGTGACCACAATTCAAAACGGTCCCACGCTCCAACAAGTTTTACTTCAGAAACAAGTTTGGCATGGCGCAATAAATCATCCTTGATTCTAATTCTGCCTTGAGTATCCCAAGAGACCACTTCCGATTGGGAAGCAAGCACTCGCAAGAACATTCTCACTTTAGGTTCACTGTAACTAGTCTGCTGCAGACGCGTTAGTCGTGCATTCCATTGTTTTGTTGGATAAAGGTAGAGGCAGGGTTCATTTAGGCCAGGGATCACGTAAATGCTTTTAGGTTCACCTACTATTTCACGCCAGATTGATGGGATGATGATACGTTTTTTTTCATCTAGGGAGTGGAGGAACTCGCTGGCGAAGCCTAGACCTGTTTTTTCTGTATCAGGTGTTGTTAAGATTTGTTGTTGGTTATTTTTAGCCATATTGAGCCATCTTGCTCCACATTTCTTCCCTTTTGCTCCATAACGTGCCACTTTCCTCCACCATTGTCAACACTTTTTTTAAAAAAAAATTATTTTTTTATACCCCCCACTTTTTGTAGCCATACTCCACAAAAAAACACCTCTCATAACAAAAACAAAAAACTGCTATGCAAAAACCAATAAATTCATCACAAATAGCACAGAAGAGATAGAGAGAAAAAATGTTAATTGCAAAATTTAGAACGGACTGTTAATTTAGTTGCTAATTCTTTAACAACGATTTTTTGACAGAAAAAATATGGCAGATATAAAAATAAATTGTCAAAAGTGCGGCACAGAGAATATCGTTTCAGAATATGCTGAGGTGGAAAGCATTGAGTGCCGCTCCTGTAAAAACAAAATTCAAGTAGAAAAGAAGAACAAACAGCGCAAGCTAGCCGTAAGAAAAGAGGTAGTAGCTGCTGAACCAGAAAACTTAAAAGGTGAAAAGCTATCGATACAAACACCGCTTGTTGATTTGAAGCCTCCCGTTGATGATCCGCATTCTCAAAATTCTATCTTTCGCAAAGCTGAGCAAAAGCAGTTGAAAAAGCATAAAGCATTTGTCTATGCAATGTGGTTTTTGTTCCTAATTCTTGCTGGCTTTGGAATATACAATAGGTTTTACTCCTTCATAATTCCAAACATCACACCAGAACAATTTAAGGAATATGGGCTTATAGGAATAGGTGGTCTATATTTAATTTGTGTGGCAGCCGCCATAAAAGACAATATGTTTGATGGTTTATTGAGCATTGTTGTGCCCTTCTATTGTTTTTATTATCTTTTTGAAAAATCATCCTCTGCCTTTTTAAGGGCTGTAACGGGAGCATTTCTTCTTACATTTGGCTTGGATCTGGCTCTCCTTATCCAGCAAAAAATGCTTCTATTTGTTGATAATGTTTCACACTGGATAGCCACGGCAAACGAGTAATAAGATGTTTTCACTTGCTAAAGCCTATATCAGCAAAAGAGCGCTACAACATAATATCCAAGTTATCCGCAAGGTTTGCCACAAGACCCCAATCTGCGCAATGGTAAAAGCAAACGCATATGGGCATGGCATTAAAGAAGTTTTTCTTTCTTTAAAAGAGCAAGCCATAAATTTCTGGGGAGTGGCTTCACCTGAAGAGTCAATTGAATTAAAGGAGTTAGGGGCAAAAGGGAAGATATTGCTGTTAAGACCTGTTGCTCCCTTGATAGAAGTACCTCGTTTCCGAAAGGAGCTTGAACTATTGGTTTATCATAACATCAGGTTAACCATAGCCAGCAAAGAAGGACTAGATTTTTTAGAGCAAGCCATATCAACTGGTTTAAACAAAAAACCGATAATTCACTTAAAGGTTGATACGGGAATGGGGCGTAATGGATGTAGGATAGAAGAAGCCGAAGAGGTTATCCGCAGAATTTATTCTAATAAGCAACTGATTTTCGAAGGCATATATAGTCACTTCGCAACAGCTGATGAAAAATCTTTATCATTTGCAAAGAAACAATTAGATACGTTTTTATCGCTTCTAAAGAAACTGGAAGCGATGAAAATAAATGTTCCGCTAAAACACATAGCCAATAGTGGAGCCATTTTTAATATACCTTCTGCTCATCTTGATATGGTTAGACCCGGCATCGCTATTTATGGTTATGCTAATTCCAACATTAAAGGTTCCAGTGCATTAGAACCTACAATGCGGATAGAAGTGCCAATACTTATTACGAAGTGGCTTAAAAAAGGAGAAAGTTGTGGATATGGCAGAACTTTTGTTGCAAAAAAGCCAACGAGAATAGCGTTATTACCTGTGGGTTATGCTGATGGCATAGACAGGCGTCTTTCAAATGAGGGGTTTGTGAGTTTTGATGAAAGGAGAATTACAAAGATAGTAGGTAGAGTTAGTATGGACTTAACAGCAATTGATATTACCGCCTTTCCTGACATTGGCACAGGCTCTTCAGTTGTTATTATTAGCAATGATCGCAAAATGCCAAATTCTGTTGAAGCTGTGGCTAAAAGGCTTAACACCATTCCATATGAAATTAGCTGTGCAATAGGCAATCGCGTGCAACGCATATTGGTGGATTAAGAATTGGAAAATACGTTTGTACTGATGGATTCCTGAAAGAGCAGAAAAAATTTTATCATAAATAACAAGGAAAAAAACACAGATGGATAATTTACGTTAAGGAACTAATGAATAAGTATTATAGTAAGAATTGGCATTCTAATTTCTTTTCCGTATTTGGTGCTCTCCCTATTAAAAAACCGTTATTCGGCTTGTGATAAAAAAATTACTAGAATGATTTATTTCTTTTATTTTAATGCAAGTTCTGCTGGGCCTATACGCCGCCAGCTTTCAAGAACAGAATCAGCGATTTTCTCTATGCAATCTTCATCTCCAATTTCTACCCACTCCACATTAGCTTGATGTCTGAACCATGTCATTTGTTTTTTGGCAAGTTGGGCTGTTCGTGTAATAGTTTTATTGATGGCTTCTTCCAGTAAAATATCCCCTTTGATGAATTCTATTGCTTCTTTATAACCAATTGCCTGTAGCGCGGTAAAATTGACATTATGTTGCTTTGTATCGATCAAATCTAGCAAACGTTTTGCCTCATCAATAATGCCACTGGAGAAAATCGCCTTTGTTCTATTAGCAATTCTCCTTTTCAATACTTCACGGTCTATAAATAGTCCTGTTATTTGTGGTTGCTCTTTTTGATCCCAGGTTCGCTCAATTCTATTATTTTGAAGAATAGCCATTTCTAATGCTCTAATGAGCCTACGTGGATTTGATTTATCCTTAAGGTTCTGAAATAGCTCTGGTGATTTTGAGCGCAATTCATTCTGGAGAGCTTCTATGCCATTATCTTTAAAAAGCTTTTCCGCATAGGCTCTTATTGAAGTTTGGTTTTCCAAATTTTTGAGATTATCTAATCCACACAGCAACGCTTTTATGTAAAGTCCACTGCCACCTACCACTATTAATGATTTATCCACTTTATTAATTATGCCTTTCACATAAGAAACATATTTTGCAAGATTAAATTGCTCATTTGGTGCAACAAGGTCAAGTCCCCAGTAGCGTACCTTTTGTTGCATAGTTTTATCAGGCTTTGCTGTGCCTATATCCATTCCTTTATAAACCAGCATCGCATCTGCCGATAAAATTTCCATTTCAAATTTTTCTGCTATGTATTGTGCAACAGCTGTTTTGCCAGTTGCGGTGCATCCCACTAAAAAGAAAGCATAACCTTTTTTATTTTGCGGAAACATATTGTGATGCTGATAACAACAAAAATATTTCTTAACGAAGAGCTTCTAGCTCCTTTTCATAAACTTTTAAAACATCTTCGTTAAAGCAAACAAAAACAACCTGTTCAATCTCAGGATGGTTGCGAAGAAAATCGGATACTTCTCTAACTGCAATTTTTGTTGCACGCTCAATTGGAAAACGATAAGCACCCGTGCTTATTGATGGGAAAGCTATGGTCTTTATGCCATTTTCTATCGCTAACTTAAGTGAGTTCCTATAGCAAGATGCCAGTAGAGAATCTTCATTGTTATTGCCCCCACCCCAAACAGGACCTACGGTATGAATAACCCATTTTGCTTTTAGCTTAAAGCCCGGCGTTATTTTTGCCTCACCTGTTGGGCAACCGTCAAGTTTTCGGCAGAACTCTTTCAGCTCAGGTCCTGCGGCTTTATGTATGGCGCCATCAACACCACCTCCACCAAGCAATGTGGTGTTTGCGGCATTTACTATTGCATCCGTTTCGCAGCAGGTGATATCGCCTTTTATAATTTTGATTTTACTGATAACTGATTTGCTATTCATCATCTTCATCTTCTTCTACCTCCAAAGTCTCAGTTGAATATCTTTTATTAGCAAGTAGCTTTTTTATGAAGTCATCTGATTCAAGTTCTGTTAATGAGGCATAAGTCGCAGAAGTAACCCATTCAATCCCGTTCCATTCTTCCAGTATGTAACCCTGTTCCAATGCTCTTCTTCGGACACGATGTTCTTCATCCAGTTCAAGCACAACTGTTCTATCGTAGACAAAATTTTCGCCCTTCAATGTATTTCCGAAAAAAGGCAATATTACAGGATATTGTAGAGTTTTAACTTCAAAGCCAAGCTTAAGTTCTTCAAGAGTTGGCATTAAATTATCTCCCTGCTTATCCATCATAACACTCAATCCACATTAAAGGTCTTCATACGTTGCCGCTCTATTTGAATTGATTCGCGCAAAAGTTCTTTGTGCTCTCGGGGAGCAATTATTGGTATAGAAAGATGCGGAGCTGAGGGATCATCTGAAA
>CAZBHO010000068.1:0-5325 GCA_964491945.1 uncultured Verrucomicrobiota bacterium
ATGGTAAAAGGTTCCGGCGAAAATTTTAGAACTTTTTCGCCGCGAGCCTTTTTTGTTATCTCGCTGGCGAAAGAACAGAAGGAGATAATAAATATGGAAATAGATGCATCCTCCCTGATTAAGGAAACCATCCAATCTATCAAACCTATTTCTCAAAATTGGCTTCACAAAGCATGGGAACGCCTTGATAATCTTACCAAGCCGCGCAGAAGTCTGGGTATTCTTGAGGAGATTGCGGCAAGAATAGTGGCAATAAGAGAAGAAGAACATCCAATTATATCAAGGAAAAGAATATGCGTTTTTGTTGGCGATCATGGAGTGGTGGAAGAAGGCGTAAGCGCTTATCCGCAGGCAGTTACAGGACTGATGGTGAAAAACTTTCTAATTGGCAAAGCTGGTGTAAACGTGCTTGCAAGAAAAGCGAACGCAGAAATTGAAGTAATTGATATCGGTATGGCAGAGGATCCGGGCACACCACCAGGTTTAACTCTGCGAAACATCAGGCGTGGCACCAGGAACATCATAAAAGAACCAGCTATGACACTTGAAGAAGCGGAAAAAGCAATTGCCGTAGGAATAGAGCGCGCTCGCTATGCCATCAAAAATGGCGTCAAAATGCTGGCAACTGGCGATATGGGGATTGGCAACACAACAGCATCATCAGCTTTGCTTGCCGCATATCTAATGTTGCCAGTTAAGGATGTGGTTGGTCCTGGAACTGGACTGGATAAAAGTGGCATAGAGCGAAAAATTAAAATAATTGAATTTGCGCTCAACAAGCATTTAACAGGCAATAAAACGCATCTAGAGATACTAGCTGCGCTTGGCGGATTGGAGATAGCAGGAATATGCGGCTTATGTTTAGGTGGCGCTGCATTAAGAGTGCCAATCGTGGTTGATGGCTTCATTTCTAGCGCAGGCGCACTAGCAGCATTACAACTTTCACCTATGATAAAAGACTATTTGTTTTTCTCTCATATGAGCGCAGAGCCTGGTCACTCAAGAATGTTTGAGAAATTAAACACACAACCAATTATGCGTCTAAATATGCGACTTGGTGAAGGAACTGGCGCAGCCATTGCCATGCAAATTATGGAAGATGCTCTAGCAATATATAACGAAATGGCAACATTTGAAGAAGCTGGTATAACGCCAGGCGCCTGACATGAAAGGAGGTGAAAACAAACAATGAAGCAAAAGAAAAACACAAAAACGAAGAAGGTAATAGCTATACGCAGAAGTTGTGATGTACATGGAACTGGACTATCGCATTACATAACATCAAAATCCTAATTTTTATTGAGAAGGCAAGGCAACTTGCCTTCTCTTTCTTTTTCACAAAACACTTAACTTTATTAAGATATTGAGGAGATTATGTATAATACCTGCGAAACAACACGATTATTACCTGTAAACATACAGTCAAAAAAATATAAGATTTTTGTTGATCCTGATAGCGCATTCTGAGCACTCGTAGAGAATGGCTATACCGATACATTTCTTGAACCAGATAAAAATCTAACATCATATTTTTCAAAAAGATCCGATTTTATTAAGGAAATACATTCATTAAGATATGATATTATTCCTTCTGCCGTATATTTTAACCCTACAGATCGGTGCAATATGAATTGTCTATATTGCTACTTGCCAGAAAAAATGCGCAAAACAGGGAAAAATATGGAAGGTAATAAAATGCGTCAGGCAATGTCTATCCTGAAAAGTTATTTTCAGGAAAGCCTGCCAAAAAATGTTAAACCACAAATTGTCTTTCATGGCGCTGAACCGCTATTAAACAAAGACAATGTTTTTAATGCAATAGAGCTATTTAAAGATGATTTCTATTTTGGAATCCAGACAAACGGCACAAATCTTGACGCTTCTGACATAAAATTCCTGACTGGCCATAAAATAGCCATAGGCTTATCACTAGATGGGGCAGAAAAACAGATAGCTGATGCAACCAGAAAAACTTACGATAACAAATCCGTTTTTAAACAAACAGTATCTCTTATTGAGCAATTAAATGGCTACGATAATTGGAGTGTAATAGTAACAATCACCAGACACAACTACAAGTTTTTAAAGGAAATTTTAGATTTTTTGTATCATAAAGGCGTATCTTGCTGTATGTTAAACCCTGTAAGGTGCACCCAATTATCGGCAAACTCATTAAAACCAGATGATGAAACCGAACTTGCAAAATGCTACATAGAAGCGCTTGATCACTCTTATCGCCTTTATTTGGAGAACAAAAGAAAAATTATTGTGGCTAATTTCGCTAATATATTGCTAGCAATCCTTGCACCTGCAGCAAGAAAACTGATGTGCGATATTTCCCCATGCGGAGGCGGAAGAGCCTTCTTTGCTATCTCCGCAAATGGAGATGTCTTCCCCTGTAGTGAGTTCATTGGATTAAAAGAATTTAAGGGAGGGAACATCTTTAAAAACAAAATTCAAGATATTCTGGCAAGTAAACCATTTATGGCAATAAAATCACGTAAAATAGAAACAATTAATCCTTGCCAGCACTGCGCCTTTATCCATTTCTGCGGTGCTCCATGTCCAGCCGAAGCATACACAAACAACAAAACATTAAATAGCATAGGCGGTTTTTGCAATTTTTATGCCGAACAAACCTCTTATGCCTTCCGCTTGATAGCGGAAGATAGGTATGATGCCTATTTATGGGATGATTGGCAAAAGGATACCAAACTATCATTTATTACTTCTTATTAAGAGCAACTAGAAAAACCTATTATTCTCCTTAAAGGCATAAATCATAATATCTAATCCAGATGAATTGCTACAAAATGTTTTACTTTTAAATAAATGATTAACTAGAGAAAACTTAAAAAATCACAACAATGGAGAAATAAGCGAGAACTAATTGATAAAAATGGTAGAGGCTGGGGGGCTCGAACCCCCGACCCGCTGATTAAGAGTCAGCTGCTCTGCCAACTGAGCTAAGCCTCCATTTACTTTTAAGCAGCAAAAAGCACCTCTTATAAGAGAAAATATCTAACCAAAAAGCAAGCAAAAAATTCTGTTATGAAACGGTTTTATCGCTACAATAAAAAATCAAACCACATCAATTAACATGCGCAGCCAAAAACGCCTCTTCATCCTGCTTCGTCCAGTTTTTAACTTTGATAAGTTCATTTGATTTAATAGATGGATAGAGCACAATTTTGCCTTCAACTGCAGTGTTTTTAATAAGCTCAAGTGCTTTTGGAAACTGATCAAGGCTGCCAACCATATCCAGATATTTGCCAGGCTCAAATTCATTTTGCGCTGCCATTCGCAATGCTTCTTTAACATCAGCTGGGCTGCCACCACTTGACCCAACAAGCTTTATCTCATCATAATGCACTCGCAATGTATCTAGCTCAATAATATGTTCACCTTTTTTTAAGCCACCAAATAGATTAAGAACGCCGCCTTTAGCAAGCAATTTCTGAGCTTCCACCTGCACATTTCTTATGCCTACTGCGGCAATTATATCATCAGCACCTCTGCCGTTACTCACCTTGTTTAAAAGATCAGGAAGCTCCGCACTCTTAACGGTTAGTAGCTGGACGTTCCTCTTTTCAGCTTTTTGGGCCAGATTCTTTTGAATAGCATCCAGCCTTTCCTGCACGATATCCACCACAATTAGATGTTTTGGCTTAAAACGCAGCGCTGCTTCTGCGTGCATCTGCCCCATAGGTCCAGCTCCTATCACAACTGTTATGCCTTCTGTGAGCAATCCGAGTTTGGGAACACGTGGCGATAAAGGAGTTTCCTGTGATATATGGATGTGCCTGTCTTGAGCCGAAATTACACAAGAAAACGGCTCGCATAGTGCCCCTGCAAAAAATGGTATGTTCTCAGAAGGCAAAGGAATTAAACACTTCGCCTCAATTGCCTCCTGTGTAATCAACATATATTCAGACATATGGCCCGGCAACGAATAACCTATTGCAACTTTCTCCATGCCAATGGCATTGTTTCTATAAAGCTCTCTATGCTTTATTGGCGGATGATCAACCGCAGGCTGTGTGGCATAGAGTTTGCCTATTTCATAAAGATGGGAAACGTTTTTCCCCGCCTTAATAACCCTAACGCATCCTTCATCGCCGAGAATGGCTGGATATTTTTTTAAATCTCTGCCGTTAATAAAAGTATGCTCCTCCCCTTGAGCAACCAGCTTTAGTATTGATGAACAAACGCCTGCTGCTTCCACTTTAACAAGAAGCTCATTATCATCCGGTTCAGGCACAGGCACAATATCTATTGATATATTTTCAAATCCCTTGCCGTGCAAGCGCACTGCTTTCATTTCTTTTGGAACGTTATACATTGAGCCACTCTCCTTTCGTTTTCACCGCTTCATTTCCGTAGCGGTTTAGAATAAAACGGATAAAAAGTTTCTGGTTCGGCTGGATCCCTGTGTTTCCATCTTTTATACATCCACATCCACTGTTCTGGAGCTTTTCGGATTTCATCTTCAAAACGATCAACGATCCACTGCGTTACCAATCTTATGCTTTCTGAAGTATCCTTTTCCTGAATAATTTCATAAACCTTTTTTGGTGGATGCGCATAAAGTCTATACGAGCCATCTTCATTTGCAATACAAAACACCATCAAAATAGGCACATCCATCCGCTCTGCCAGAACTGCCGCAGCAGTGGATGTGGGAACATTCAAAGAAAAAAATTTAACAAAAATGCCACCTTCATCGGGGCGAGTGTTCTGATCAAGCAACAACGCTATATGCTCACCTTTTTTTAATGCCCTTATTAGGTAACGAACAGCACCAGTTCTTGGAGCAACCGTTACATTCTTCGTGGAGCGAAATTGTGTATAAAGCCTATCTACTCCGCTATTTGCCAGAGTTGCCGCAACAGCAGTGTGGGCATATCCTGCCAGAGATATTGCCTGACTTATCAGCTCCCAGTTGCCAAAATGGGCAGTCACACCAATCTTTGGTCCACTATCGAGATATCTCTTTATATCCTCATCAATTTTAACCCATTCCGCAATTCTTTCATCTTTGTTTTTTGAAAACCAAAAGATATCAAGTATAACGCGCACCAGATTGATAAAAGTTCGGATAGCTATCTGTTTTTTTTCTACCGCATTCTTTTCATCCTTAAATGCAATATCAAGGTTGGTTAAAGTAATTTTTCTTAAAGATGGAACGCAATAATAGCCTATTATGCCAACTAACTTTGAAAACTTAAGGATGAAGCAACGAGGAAGAATAGGGATCAAAACAAGCCCTAAATGCACCAGCAATGTTTCAAAAACAAACCGAATCTTCTTCATAAACTAAAAACT
>CAZBHO010000068.1:5402-11591 GCA_964491945.1 uncultured Verrucomicrobiota bacterium
AAACAATAATTTCTCAATCCTAATTTTTAGGAAGGTAAATCAAGCAAATTAATTATGTTTAAGCATTTGAACTGGATGATAAAAAATAAAACTACAGCTTTATAAGATAATTACGTTAGTAGCCTGCTTTTTTATTAAAAAACTTGTTTTTTAAAAATTGTATGGCTATTGTTAAACAGCGTTATGGCAAAAAAATCTAAAGTTGCAATTTTAAAAACATCACCATCAACGGTGCTGGAAGATTATCACAGGTTGCTTAATTTGGCTGATTATCAGCAAGTCCTGCCAAAGGATATAGACACTGCCTTAAAAATAAATATCTCGTGGCACTTCTTTTTCCCAGGAAGCTCAACTGTGCCTTGGCAACTCGATGGTGTCATAAGAGCCCTCTTGCGTGATGGCTATAAAAGAGAGCTCTTGCATGGCTGCCATAACCGCACGGTAGTAATTGATGCAAGACTTGGCGAACGCGAAAATAAGCAGGTTAATGTAATCAAAAACCATTCACTTCGTAATATCCATCTTTACGAACCTGAAGTTGAGTGGATACATATCCGAGATGCTGTTGGAGCTCTTGCCGATAAATTCATCTGTTTAAATCAGGTTTATCCAAAAGGCTTCTTCATCCCAAAAAAATTTATAGGCACAAACATCATACACCTGCCAACTGTTAAAACTCACGTCTTTACAACAACAACAGGAGCAATGAAAAATGCGTTTGGCGGACTCTTAAACGAACACAGGCACTGGACGCACCCTGTTATTCATGAAACACTTGTTGATTTACTACTCATCCAAAAACATATACATAGCGGGCTATTCGCTGTTATGGATGGCACTTTTGCCGGCGATGGGCCAGGCCCACGCTGCATGGTACCATACGTAAAAAATGTAATACTAGCCAGTAGCGATCAAGTTGCCATAGATGCTGTGGCAGCAAAACTTATGGGCTTTGATCCATTAAGAGACATTAAATTCATAAGAATAGCCCACGAAAAAGGACTTGGCTGTGGCAACCCAAAAGATATAGAAATTGTGGGCGATCTTGAAGCAGCAAACGAAAACTGGCACTTTGAAGGACCTTTCAAAAAGATGACTTTTGCCAGCAGAATGCAGCATAAAATATACTGGGGACCACTTAAAAAACCAATAGAATGGTCATTAAAAACAATACTTGCTCCGTGGTCTTACATAGCAAGTGTGCTTTACCATGATTTCTTCTGGTATCCCTCAAACAAAAACCGATTGGATATTGCGCTTGAAAGCCCATGGGGAAAGCTTTTTGCAAACTGGGAAAAACTTGAATTGCCCCCTGATGACCTTACCGCGCCGGGCTGGAAAGATGTGGAAAAATTGTCTGTTGGTGAATGTAAAAAGTCACTTCAAGAAAGCCGCAAACATTTTAGACAGGCTCTTAAAGTGCTTGGTGAATGCATCAAGGAAGCTCCTGAATTTTCCACTCGCCGTAGAGTTCAAGCCAGTAGTTAGCTTAAGAGATCTGGTCTACGTTCCTTGGTGCGTTTCAAAGCTTGCGCCTTACGCCACTTTTCTATTTCAGCATGATTTCCAGAGAGCAAAACTTCTGGCACCTGCCAGCCCCTAAAAATTTCTGGCCTTGTGTATTGCGGATATTCCAAAACGCCTGATATGAAGCTTTCGCTTTTTGTGGCTTCTTCGCCAGCTCCAAGGGCTCCCGGTAATAGCCTTACCACTGCATCCACAACCACCGAAGCGGCAAGCGTTCCATTCGTGAGAATATAATCGCCAATAGAAATTTCGTCAGTAGCCAGATGTTCTCTAATTCTCTCATCAACTCCCTCGTAATGTCCACAGATGAATATAAGGTGCTGTTCTTTAGAAAGTTCCTGCGCAATTTTTTGCGAGAAGACCTTGCCTTGCGGCGTCATCAATATTACTCGTGCATTCTCATCCTTAACACTTTCCACTGCAGCAAAAATAGGTTCGGGCTTCATTATCATTCCAGGCCCACCACCATAAGGCTTATCATCAACAGTCTGATGCTTATCTGTTGTAAAATTCCTGGGATTAATGCATCTAAAATTAACTATGCCAGCGCTTTCTGCTCTCTTCAAAATACTTTCGCTTGCGAATGCATTAAAAATAGAGGGGAAAATTGTGACAACATCAACTTGCAGTGGCTTCATGCAACTCATTCTACCACTTCCAGAGTAACCTTACGCTTCTGCTTGGCTCCCAGCGTTGAAACAAGAGTTCTTATTGCGCCGATGGTCTTCCCATTCTTCCCTATTATCCGCCCCATATCATCCTTGTGGCATCTGACCTCCATAATTACAATATGCTTGCCAATAAGTTCAGTAATGATGATATCATCAGGATGGTTGCATATCTCCCGCAATATGTTCTGGACAAACTCTTTCATAATAAAAAGATAAGAAGTCCTTTAAAATTATTGAGGACTTTGAACCGCAGCAGGAGCCTCTTTTTGCTTCAATTCCTTGCCAGCTCTCTTAATTAGATGCTGCACCGTATCTGTTATTCTTGCCCCTTTTGAATGCCAGTATTCGATCCGATCCATCTTAAGAGAAAAATTAGTGCCTTTCTTCTTCGGATCATACCAGCCAAGGTTCTCAAGTATCTTCCCTTGCCGTGGAGCTCTCTCATCAGCAGCAACTATCCTGAAAGCAGGGTCATTATTTGCTCCCATCATTCTGCAACGTATCACTACAGCCATTATTTTATTCTCCCAAACCAAATGTTAAGTTAACATATTTTGAAACACAGACAAATAAGAAATGAGCTTTATACTTATAATCCAAAAAAAATCAAGGACTATTTTTGCTTTCCTGCATTATACAATGCTCATGCCTTGTTATTTATAGGATTGATAGTATGTTATGAGTAGCGCAGTAAAAAATATCTTCCCCTTAAGGTGGTGAAAAAACTCCATAAAAAACAAGGAACTGAGCTTTTTTACTCTAAATAAGTCCTAATAAATTCTAAAATATTTTTGTAACCATACCTGACAATTAAGAGAACTTGAGAGAGCACAGAGAAGAAAAAAGATATACAATATTTTTTTGCTTTACTTATCCTTGATGCATTCACTTAAATCCTTCTTTGTGTTCGCCTCTGTGCTCTCTGTGCCCTCCGTGGTAAAGTTTTTTTGCTACTCCAAAAATTCGCAGAGCAGCTGCCCGGCATTTATGCATTTTTCTTTATCTATACAGCTATCTTACGCCCCTTACGCTAATACCACTTTTCTACTTATCTTAATAAAATTTCAGCAAGAACTTTTGGAATACTATCAGCAAGATGCAACATCGAAAAACCATTTTCTGAATAATTGCTGGCAGCCATATCGCCAGCTTTAGAATGAATATAAATAGCAGCCAGAGCAGCATCAAATGGCTCAATTCCAGCTGCAACAAAACCACTTAACAAACCTGCCAAGACGTCTCCGCTTCCGCCTTTTGCCATTCCGGGGTTCCCAACAAGATTGATAAAAAACGGCTTTCCTTTTTGAGCCACAAGTGTTCCGCTCCCCTTAAGTATAACAATTGTCTTTTCAGGCAGAAGCTTCAACACACTTCGTACACTTTTTATCCTATCTGCCTGAACATCAGCTGCTGCTATGCGCAATAACCTGGCCATTTCTCCGGGATGCGGCGTAAGCATAATTGATGGCGCAGGCGATTCTTTTAAAACATTAAGATCTTCCGCCAGGATCGTTATGGCATCGGCATCAATTATTAGCGGTAGATGCGAATTCTTTACTACCTTAAAAACCAGTTTTTTTGTCTGTGGTGTTATATCAAGTCCAGGTCCAATCAGAATTGCTCCAACTTTCGCAAAATCTTTATGCTTATCAAAAAAACAGTCAAAGGCCTCTTCTTCAAGCACCTTTGTTGAACCATCCCCCACCCCACAATAAATGCATTGAGGTGTACCTGCAGCAGCCACACCATAAATCGCCTGTGGCACGGCAACTCTTACTAAACCAGCCCCAGAATAAGATGCAGCCAGTGCAGCAAGACGCACCGCTCCATGGTATTTTTGAGAACCTGCAAAGATGAGTAGTTCGCCATAAGTGGCGTTGTGCGAAGGACGCCTTCGCCTTGGAAAAGCACGCAACACTTCTTCCTTTGTAATAAGCTCCAGCTCATTCTCATTTGAAAAAAGGAAAACCTGACTCTGGTGCGGACTTTCCACTATATCAGCAACTTCAAGCCTCCCAACATTCTCAATTGCCCCCTCTTGCAATAAACCTATTTTTGGATAGCCCATCGTTATTGTATAATCAGCAAAAACAGCCTCACCAAAAACCTCTCCTGTATCGCAATCTATTCCAGAAGGAACATCTATGGCAAAAACAGGCACATAATTGCCAAGCTTATTGAGCATTTTTATAGCTTCCAAAATGATCCCTTTTGGTGCTCCCTTCGTCCCTATTCCAAGCAGCCCATCAATGGCACCAATAAAAAAATCTGTCCTGTAAAAAAACTTTTGAAAATCTTCTACAAACACATCAGCTTGAACATAGCTTTTAATAAAAACACCTTCGCTCCTAATTTTATTGAACCAAAAGAGTGCTGCTCCTTTAAGTTCTTCTGGAGCACCAAATAAAAACACATACGGCTCGTATTCGCGTTGCTTTAAAAAATATGCCGCAGCAAAAGCATCGCCACCATTATTGCCCTTGCCAGCAAAAAGGCATACTCTCTTTTTAAAGGCAGGCTCTCTTCTCATAACATTTTTACAAAAACATTCCACAACAGCTTTTCCTGCATTCTCCATCAAAAATTCAACAGCAAAACCTTGCCTTAAAATAAGCCCATTCTCATATTCTCTAATCTGCTCAACACTCAAAGCCTTCATAAAAATGCTATCCTTTATAGCTTCTCATAGCAAGCAGCATCTCTTTCACGGCAGCTTTAATGCCAACCATAATAGAACGCGCTATAATACTATGCCCAATGTTTAAAGTATCCAGATGGGGCACTTTAAGAATGCCAGAAATGTTTTTTAAATTAATCCCGTGCCCAGCATTCACCTGCAACCCCTTCTTATGTGCATATTGAGCCGCTGCAATTAACCTTTTAAGCTCCGCTTTTGCCTGATCTTTCTTTGCATCACAATAAGTGCCTGTGTGCAACTCAATCACCGGTGCACCAACATCAAGAGTTGCATCAATCTGCTCTTCATCCGGATCTATAAATAAACTTACTCTAATGCCAGCTTTAGATAATTTTTCAATCGTCCTTGCAAGACTTGCCTTGTTTTTAATCACATCAAGCCCACCTTCAGTAGTAAGCTCTTGACGCTTCTCCGGCACAATGCAAACTTCATCTGGTCTGGCTTTAATTGCTATCTCCACAATCTCAGAAACATCAGCCATCTCAAGATTAAGAATATCGTTATGTATTTTTTTGCGCATTTCAAATAAATCTGCATCCTGAATGTGCCGCCTATCTTCTCGCAAATGAATAGTAATCCCATGCGCACCAGCTTTTAGTGCAAGAAGCGCTCCCTCAACAGGTGAAGGATAATCCACTCCTCGCGCCTGCCTCACAGTGGCTATATGATCAACATTTACTCCAAGCTTTAATCTATTGCCCATCGTCTTTTCTCCTTAAATATAAATAACAAAAATCCAATGCTCCAACAAAAATAAAAATATATTTGATAAAGTTGTGCATCCTATGTCAATAATAATTATGAGATGGCATATAAGTTATTGCCCTTATTATCTATTACAAGAAATGCCGGCATCTTTGAAACAACAATAAGCCGAACAGCCTCCATACCAAGCTCCGCATAGTCCAATATCTCAGAGTGCATTATATACTCCCTCGTCATCAGCGCAGCCACCCCACCAACCGTCCCTATATAAAAACCTCCATACTTCTTGCAAGATTCCACCACAGAACCCGAACGATTCCCTTTCGCAAGCGTAATAAGTGACGCTCCATTCTCCATAAACTCCTCAATAAAAGAATCCATCCGCTGCGCCGTAGTTGGCCCCAAACTGCCTATCACATTACCCGGTGGCGTCTCAGAAGGCCCTGCATAATAAACAGGATATTTCAATAAATAGTCAGGTAGCCTGCCCTTATCACGAAGCATCTTATGAAAACGCTGATGCGCAGCATCACGAGCCACAACTAAAGGACCGCTAAGCTCCAAAATCGTACCAACAGAAAGTCGCGA
>CAZBHO010000069.1:0-11413 GCA_964491945.1 uncultured Verrucomicrobiota bacterium
AGAAATATGGTTGATAAGATCTGGCGAGCTTATAGCCAAAAAAACACAGATTACTCCCTGTTCATTTTCTATAAGAGATTATTCTATAGAACACGGTGGCTTATCGTATTATCGCTTGATAGTTAGAGGCAAAAATGGGCTACAGATTATTTCAAACCCCATATTTGTAAACTTTTTCAAAAAGCAGGCAGAAGAACCAAAGAAAAATCAATAAACCAATGAAACTTCTATCGAAGCAAATATATGCAAACTGTTTCTATTGTTATTCCAACTCTCAATCCTGGCGAAAGAATACTAAATTTATATAACTCGTTGCTTAAACAAAAGCCAACTCCTCCGCAAGAACTGGTTATAGTGGATTCCGGTTCATCTGACGGCTTTATTGAACAAATCGGCAGGCTCAATGCGCTAAAAACAAAAATTGTAAAAATTGCAAAGTTCTCTCATGGAGCTGCCAGAAATCTTGGAGTAAGGGAAGCATCTGGCGAAATTATTGTTCTTATGACGCAGGACGCTTTACCATACAACGAGGACTGGATGAATAATATGTTAATTCACTTTTCAGATTCAAAAGTTGCAGCTGTTTTTTCACGTCAGATTCCTTATAAAAACGCTCCACCCACTGAACAATTTTTTTTGAATTATCACTTTCCAAGTGGCACTACCATCCGACGTTCTAAACAGGCAAATTGCGAGTTAAGCTTTTTGAATGTGTTTTTTTCCAACGTCAGTGCAGCGATACGTCGTGAGCTTATTATAAAATATCCTTTTGATGAGACCCTGATTATGAGTGAAGATCAGCAACTGGCCAGAGACCTCTTGAATGCAGGCTATGATATAATCTATGAACCTTCTTCAATCGTTTGGCATTCGCATAACTATACATTAGTTACTGCTTTTCGCCGCTATTTTGATAGCGTTTATTCGCTTTCAAAAATTTTTGATAATCATGATCTCAAGGCAAGCGCACAAATAGGGATCAAATATCTTAAAAAAGAGTCACTTTTTATTATGAGAAAACATCCCTTCTTCTTGCCATACTATTTTCTTTATACACTGGCAAAATGCGCTGGAACATTTTTAGGGCACTATGCCGAAAGAATGCCACGCTGGCTGGTGCGTAAACTTTCGCTTCACTCCTACCACTGGCAGTAGTAATTTCCCGTTTGCTTTAGTGGCGCTATTAGAAAAAGGATCATCTCTTTCAAAACTCACTGGCTATTTATGCCGATTTAAGATTTTCAGGTGAGCTTTGTTCTTCCCAGCCTTTAATGTGCCCATCTATGACTGGTTTAGTAATGTGGCATTCCTTTATATCCTTCTTTTTGATTGGTGCTTCATACATAATATCCAGCATCACCCGTTCTAAAATTGCGCGTAATCCTCTTGCGCCAGTCTTTTTCTTCATAGCAAGTCTAGCAAGCTCTTTAAGAGCGCCGGGCGCAAAAGAAAGCTTTATCCCTTCCATAGCCATCAGCTTTTCATATTGCTTTAGCATACTGTTTTTTGGTTCAGTCATAACGCGAATGAGGTCTTGCTCCGTCATTTCATCAAGCGTTGCTACCACAGGAAGCCTCCCAACAAATTCTGGAATCAATCCAAATTTGATTAAATCTTCTGGTTCCACCAGACTTAAGATATTTTTGCGATTTCCCATGAAAGAGGCAACACTCTCTTTATCCTTATCATCTGATGTGATAAATCCGATGGTTTTTACGCCAACTCTTCGTTTTATAATTTCTTCAAGGCCGACAAACGCACCGCCACATATAAATAGAATTCCTTCTGTATTAATACGGATAAATTCTTCCTGGGGGTGTTTTCTGCCGCCGTGTCTTGGCACGTTAGAAATTGTGCCTTCCAAAATTTTAAGCAATGCTTGTTGTACGCCTTCTCCTGACACATCTCTTGTGATGGAAACATTTTCTGCTTTTCTTGCAATTTTATCTATTTCGTCAATATATATTATTCCTTTTTCAGCTTTAGCTACGTCCATTCCAGCAGCTTGTATTAGTCTGAGCAGAATGTTTTCAACATCTTCTCCCACGTAACCAGCTTCCGTAAGAGGCGTAGCGTCAGTTATGGTAAAAGGAACGTCTAAAATTTTGGCTAGAGTTTGCGCAAGTAGCGTCTTACCACTGCCTGTTGGTCCTATAAGCAATATATTGCTTTTTTGTATTTCAACTTTTGCAAGCGGATCATCTGGTTTGAAATGCTTTTCCTGCAACAATCGTTTATAATGATTATGAACTGCCACGGCCAAAACTTTCTTTGCGTATTCCTGCCCTACAACATATTCATCTAATGCAGATTTTATTTCGTGTGGTGGCAATACTTTGAGAGGCATTTCCTTCGAAGAATCGCTACCCTCTTTACGTTTGTTTTCTGCTATAACTGTGGTGCAAATCTGAATACAGTTTTCACATATATTAACACCAGGACCTATAACCATTTGACCTACTATTGATTGCGGCTGTCCGCAAAAAGAACAGGTAGGCTGATGTCTTCTTGTGCTCATAAGATATTCTCCTGTTGATTGAAAAAGCAAAGAACAATGTATAACACAATGAGAATAAAAACAAGTTTTTCTTTTTAGTTGATCGTAATCATTCACACATACTAATGCTTGACCATTTTTGGCTTATCTGTTATGGTTTGCTTTGAATGCTTTTTTAGATATATTTTATTATCCAGGAACAGAGGAGAGAAGAGGTGGCGTTAGAATTAAAATTGCCACATAAAGCTATCACAGAAATTGTTGCTATTGAACTTGATGCATATGAAACAAGATGCGTGAAGATGCGTAAGAGCAATAGCAATTTCATAATTCAGGCAGTAGAGGTGCTTGATCCTGTTGATATTGTTTCCAATCAACGACCAGGTCGTATTATGCTTCCTAAAAATTTAATGGCCAAACATACTGCCCTAACATTTTCTGCTGAGACAGCTATTGTGAAATTGTTGAACCTGCCGGGCAAAATAGATGCCAGCTTTGAAAATCAAATACATGAACATATTGGCGTGCCAGAAGGGATAGAGTTCAGAATTGGGTATAAGATATTAGGGCATAGTCGTGGTGAAACAAGAGTTCTCATAGTTGCCATCCCAGAAAACGTAGCCTATAATGCTCTTCAATGTTTTTCTTCGGGATTTCCTGTGCCGCGCTCTTTGGAACTTGCTGGACTTTCAGCTTTGAACGCTTTTCAAGGCTATCTTGCTTTAAAAGATATAAACGAAGCAGTAGGTGTAATAGAGCTCGGGCTACATTCGTCGTTTTTTGCATTCTTTAGCAAAAAAGAGCCCATATTGATTCGCAAATTTGAATTCGGTTTGGGCGATATATATGAGAAAGTGGAACAAAGTTTAAGTGTTGATAGGGAAACAGCGATAGGTATTGTTTCAGACCCTTCCTTTGATATATCACAACTGGTTAAAGGAAGTTCTGAGCAATTTATAAAACAGATAGTAATTTCCAAGCACTTTGTTGAGCGCAGAGAAAACTGTTTGGTAAAAACATTTTTTTCTCCGATGGGCGTTGGAATATCCAGAAATATTATTGAGGAGCTAAAAATAGCCACATCAGCAGATGTTCAAAGCTGGAATGCTTTTGATGTGGCTAATATTTCCAACACTTTAGACCTAACGGAATTAAAACCAGTTTTCTGGAAATTTAATTCGGCAATAGGCACAGGAATAGGCTTTTTATCCGAAGCTCAAAGCGTTACTTGAGGAGTTTTAATTAATTTGTAGAAAAGCCATTTATGTATATTAACCTTATAAAACCTGAAGAAATCAGAAGTTCAAGTGCGATAAGAAAGATATTTCTAATTCAGCTTAGTGTAGGAATAATTGCTGCGGTGCTTGTGCTTTTTGCGGTGTCTTTTGTTTTTAGTAGCGTTTCAGCTGCTCAACGGCGCAAAGCTGCTGAAGCCGATAAGAAGCTTTTGACACCACAGTATAATGCTGTAGTGACGATGAAACGTGAATTAAAAGGGCTAGAAGCTATTGCAAGTGTGGTTGGTGGACTTCATAAAAAAAGGATAGATTGGTATCAAGTTCTACGTGCCATACAACAAACTATTTCACCAAACATTCAGCTGACAAGATTTAATATAGCTGAAACATTAGGATGGAGTTCCAACACGCAACTATACAATTTATTTGCAGGGTAAAGTTACAGGAGATCGTTCAGAATTAGATGTAAAAAAGATAATAACCGCCTTAAAGGAATCTCCCGTTTTTACCAATATAGTAGAAAGTGCTGATGTAAAGCGCTATGTGGCATCTGATCTGCCAAACGAGAAAGATTTTCGTATTTTTGATATAGAGTGCACCTTTAAACCAATAAAAATAAGTCCATAATGGTAGTTTGATAATGAATTTAACACAAAAACAACAATATACTATACTTGGTGTTATTCTTGGCATAGGCGCTCTTGCGCTCTTATTTGTTTTTGTGGTACAGCCTATGATGGATAAGAAAGCCGAAGATATAAAAAAGGCTACCGAGCTTGAAGAAAAAAATAAAAAAATGAAAGATGAAGTTAAGCAAAGACAGGAGATAGAAAATAAGCTTGAAAAAAGCAAGAGCACACTAATAAATTTTGACCAGTACATCCCAAAACCTGTCTTAGGAAATTATCTCTTAAGGATGGAAGAATATATCAATCATTGTGCTGAAGGATTGCAAAATTTAGTTATAAAAGGCATTGTAGATAATGATAGTCCACAAATAAATTCTGGCGGCAATGTTGTATTTAGGTTTTATAGAGTTAGAGTAAATGTAATAGGTGGCTACAACGACCTTGTGCGTTTTATTTATAAGTTGCAAAAAGAAAATCCTCTTGTGACAATTTCTGGGATGAGCATTACTGCCACAGGTGAGACGCAACCGAACAGACTTGAAATAATGTTGTTGGTTTCATGGTTAATCTGGGATAATCCATCAGGCAGACCAGATTTTTTGATTGCTGCTGAATCAAACAAAATAGATGCAATAGTACGAGCAGATGTTAATCAAGGAGAATCAGCGAACATAGAAAGCAGTGAAGCTGTTGTTAATAAAAATGTGTCTCGTGTTTCAGTAGAATAAAAAATGTTATGATTAAGGTGTTATACAATAAAATCACAAGGGTTTTAATAATGGCTTGCTTAAGTGTTGTAAGCGCTAGTTATTGCTATACAGATGAGAATGTGGCAACAGAAGAGATAAAACGGAACATCACAAGTGACTTTCCTGCTGATTACAACGAAGACTTTAGGGACCCGTTCTGGAAGATAGGATACATTCATATCAAGGGCAGTGAGCCTATGGACATCAAAAAAACGGTAGCGAGCCAACAGGAAACCATCTTCAATAAAAAAGAGTGGATTATGGCTAGATGTAAATATGGTGGCACTATTGAGCGTGGCAACAAAAGAGTCGCCTTAATAAACAATCAAGTTGTTCAGAAAGGGGATATCATTCCGATAAGTGAAGGTGGCAAAGTTTATAAAGTAAAAGTTGTTGATATAGAAACAAAAAGTGTTAAATTAGCTCTTGTGGAATAACTGAGAGCTTTAAAATTAAACTTGAAGCTATTTAGTTATTCGTGTATTAGGTTAATAAAACAAACAAGAGAGGCAATTAGAATGAAAAGAATAAAGTATTACCTTTATGGATTGTTGGTATTATCACTATTCGCTGGATGTGAAAATTCCACCGATGAAAATAACTCTGGTGTTGATGATTACTTCTCTTCCAATCCTTATGTGTCGGAAGATAGAGAAGATCCACAAGATGCAACGATGAAAATCACACCATCAAGAGCCACTGTTGGAATTGTTGGGCAGGAAACTGTTTTCACCGTCAGTGGGGGCGATGGCGATTATCATTGGTATCTCTCAAATTACGAATATGGCAGAATAACACTCGGCTCTGGCAATCAGGCAATTTATATATGCTTAAAAGTAGGCAATAATACTATTATATGTCGTGATGGTTCAGGACACGGCGCTACAGCATATATTTTGCCAGTTACTGATACGATGTCGATTTCTCCTGCCTCAGTAACGCTTAGTCTGGGCAGTGGTGAGTTTTATGCATCGTTTACAGTAAGCGGTGGCACTCCGCCATATAGCTGGCAAGTTGGCAATCCCTCGCTCGGAACAGTTTCTTATTCAGCCAGCGCCACAGAGGTTTGTTCTTATCAGGCGGTTGCAGGAGCTTATGGGAAGAACACTATTACAGTTAAAGATGCTGATGGAAGGACAGCTTCTGCAAGCATAACACAAAGTCCATAAGGAGGAAATTATTTTTATGAGTAATAAAAAGTGGAAAATATATTTAACACTTTTAGTGGTTGCTGCGGCTGGTTTTGGATTGTTGCTTCTGGCACAGGAAGAACCCTTACAAAACGCCGAAAAGGGCGAGGAAGTATATGTGGGCGAGCCAACAAACGCATCAACAACAGCCATTCCTTCTGCTGCACATCAAGAACAGACCAAAGACTTCATTCCTGACAATGCAACTAACACGATTAACACAGTAGCCAGTTCTGAGAAGCTTTCACATGCGGGGAAAAAAGCAGACGTTAATGGCAGCAATGGAAATGGGAACGGGAATTTGGTTCAACTTGGAATAGAAGAGCCGGGTGAATCTCTCGTTACCACTGCTAGCACCAACAATCTTATATCAATAGCCCTTGATAATGTGCCTGTGCCCGATGTGGTTAATATGTTTGCTCAAATCTCTGGTGCCAACATCATAGTTGCTGGCAGCTTCACCAATCTTTATATTACTGCTAATCTCAAAAATGTGGATTGGAAATCAGCTCTTAACCTGGCACTTGGATCTGTTAACCTTTCAATGATAGAAGATCCTTCTGGCATAATAATGGTTGTGACCGCAGAAAAATACCAAGAAAAGTTAAAACAAATTGAGAGCACAAAACCTCTTATTACAAGAGTAATAACCCCGCGATATCTCAACCCAATAGATGTGGTTAACCAAATTAAGCAGATGAACGTCTTATCGCCACGTGGTTCAATTGCCACAAGTCAAGGGCTTGAGCAGCATAAGGCGAATTTAAAATCCGGTGAGAGCGTTGGAACGCAAACTGTGGAAATACAGAATCCATCAGTCCTTACAGCAATAATTATTACTGATATAAAGGAATATGTGGAAAAGGTGGAATCTCTAATACAAACTCTTGATAAACGCGAACCGCAGGTATTTATTGAAGCCAGAATAATAAATATCGCTTCAGGCAATTCGCAAAAGCTCGGCTTTGACTGGGATATGCTTGATAAATTTGGTGTTCAGGCTGGTTTACGCAATCTGCAGTGGAGTTACAGCGACTCTCACTCCGTTCGCAACGCAGATAATAAACGCTATTACATATATGATAACAGACAACAGTCAGATAACCTAAATAAGTTCTATAATGTTGATGGCCAGCAATACGAAGAATCCGTAACACGCTATGAAGAATCCCCTCCAGGATCAGGCAATTGGGTTGCCATAACGGAAATCACGCCAACTCGCAAGATAACCGACAGCACAGAAAAAGGTTTACAGGTTTCTAGAACAAAAACAGATGATATCGCTGATTCACTCACGGAAGGCAAAACCGCAACTGCATTTCTTTCTATGTCTGATGTTTCTCTGTTCTTGAGCGCATTAAAAAACATAGCAAATGCGGAAATGTTATCGCATCCTCAAATAGTTGTTGGGAATAAAGTGGAAGCCAAAATTCACGTTGGCGAAAGATTCCCTGTTCTACCTACAAAGCGAGATGTTATTCAAGGAAGTGCAGGACCGACCATCTCCTATTCGGATGGACCTGAAATTATTCTTGATTTAGGCTTAACACTCTGGGTGATTCCAGAAATAGATTTGCTACATAATATGGTACGTATGACAATCCGCCCTGAAACAAAAACGAAGAGCGGGGAAGTGGTCAACCCTCAAACAGGCAAGACCTATCCAATAGTTGCATCGCGAGATATTGTAACTAGAGTGAACGTTCCAAGCGGACAAACAGTAGCAATAGGTGGACTAGTGGATCTTTCTAAACGCAAAAAAGAAAAAAAAGTTCCATTACTTGGCGATATTCCATTGCTTGGATTCTTCTTTAGACACACCACAGATGAGATCACAAAAAACAATCTCATAATTCTTATCACACCAACGATACTTGATGATCGTAAACCTCAAACGGGGATGGAGTTAGAAGCCCAGATGACGGTGGATAAATTTGAAAAATCATTGGTTGCTCCTTCAAAGGCATCTTCAACGAATGTAGTTTCTGTGGAATCTATTGGCACAAATTCGGTAACTCCTGCCGCAGGGCTTGAAGGATCTCCTGCGCAGCCTTCAACGCCATCAGCTTCTACACCGCAGCAGCCAGCACAATCTCAAGCTTCACAAGGCGTTGCGCAACCATCGGCAGCGCCATCATCGCAGTCACCATCAACGGTAAATCCCTAACAGGATAGTTTAAATATGACTTCAATGTCAAAGGGCATATGGCGGTTTGCTCTAATGCTAATAGGATTGATGATTATTGTTGCCTTAAGCCATCTTGGTATAATGAACATTCTTGAGGATAGAATAGCAGGTACCACATCCATAGCCTCTCAACAACAACAATTATTAAGGGATATAAACATCAGTCTGATTTGTCTTACAACAGGCTATATAATTCTAACTGGTGCACTTGGGTTGTGGATAATTCGTTCAATAGTTGAAGTTGAGGCACGCAGAAAAATTGCTCGCTTTGTTGACGCTATGGATTATTTAAGCGATGGAATTGTTGCTCTTGATCGCAAAGGGAAAATACATGCCTCAAATCCTGCAGCCAAAGCTTTTGCAATAAATCGGCAGGCAATTGAACAGAATGCTTCTCTTTTAGAAGCCTTTCCTATTCTTGAAAAGAATGAGCTCTTGCAACTACTGGATAGCGAATTTCCACAGGAGATAGAAAAAGAAATTACCACTGCAATAGGCATGAAGACGCTGCGCTTTAGAACACAACCTTCAGAAGAATTTACTCTCGTTCTTATCAGCGACGTTACAGATATTCATACCTATGAAATACGAAAACGCCAGATGGCGCAATTGCAACTCGTTGGACGCATCGCAGCTGGAGTTGCTCATGATTTCAACAATATTCTTTGTGCTATATCAGGACATAGCGCTTTATTACAACGCTCAGACATAGATAAAACAAGTTTTAAAAATTCACTTGAGCAAATAATTGAAGAAACAAGAAGAGGAGTTATGCTTTCGAAGCAACTTCTTGAATTGAGCCGAACAGGATTAGATATAATCCCAACAGAAAAACTTGCTCAAAATGTTAAAGAGGCAGCTTCCTTATTGCGCGTGGCTTTGCCTTCAAGCTGGATAATCAATGTGTCTGCAGATGGGCATTATCCAACCATCCCATTAAGCTCAAATCAAGTTGAACAAATTGTTTTAAACCTTGGTTTAATAGCAGCAGATCAATCGCATTCACCAGGCACAATTACCATATCGCTTCATCATCCTTCTGAAGAAGGACATCTCTTGCAGGTAGAGAAACACTTTGCCGCAGTAATTCTTATATCCTGTGTGGCAGCAAAAGATGTGTCTAGCCTACCGCCATCTTCTGAACCACTGCGTCATCATAATATATCGCCAGAAGAAAGTGGTGTTATCCTTTCTGTAGCAAGCTCTATAATAGAAGAAGCAAAAGGGAAATTGGATGTGTTTGCTTCGCAAAAAAGTGGCATCATCTATAGAGTTTGCTTGCCACATCTTGAAACAATGCAAACTCCAAAACTGTTTTCTTCTGTATATGCTAGTGAAATGCTTTCTTATATACAAAACTGGCATATAGCTCTAGTTGGAACTTCTGAAACCATTCTCTCAATAGAGCGTAAACTAACACAGCACAATATATCCATTGCACAATACGATAACATCTTGAAGCTCTTTTCATCTATTGAAACCATTCAAAAAATTAACGCTATTATTATAGATGTTGCCATATCAGAAAAAGAAATATTAGAAGGCTTATTAAAAGCCATCAGAAAAATAGCTAATAATGTGGCAATTCTACTAATAAATTCATCTTTAAATAACTCATTACAAGCAGAACTTAAAATCATTAGCATTCAGTCTAACTCATTCACTCTTGATACAATATGCTCAAACCTCATAGAGGCAAAGTCTCTGCTTACAAAAGATATCAAAAGCTAAAAATAAGCTAACTAAAGAAATGTCTATCTTCTTTAAAACATCAGATAAATCTGCAAGACAAGCCTGGATATTTATAGCTTTGGCAGTTGCCATGGCAATAATATCAACAGCCATTGCTCCATCCTATTATAATTGGGTTTTGAATAATCAAAAAAAGGTAACTCTTAAGATATTTTGTGATACTTCCGAAATCAATTCTCAAGATTTAACAATCTTTTTGCTTTATGATAAAGTTGCGCTTCACCCTCTATCAAAAGCATTCGGCTTATTCCAATTGCGTTCACCAGAAAAAGCCACTTCCTTCTATGCCATTAAGGCTAATAATTGCGCTTTAACACCATATTCAATTACCATAACCAATGTGCCAGCTTCACCTCTAGTTAGAATTCAGATCGTTTCTGGAGAAAAACGTTTTTTTACACTTGTTAGAGATCGGCGCATTTTCAATAACACAATAACCGTAAGAGTAAGTTCATCAACAGGCTCTAATTAACACGTCTAAAGCACACATTTTGCGCTTTATTTTCGATAAAATATGTAAAAAAAATTTCCAGCTGCTATTATAAAAATCGGGCGTTAGAGTTATATTATAACTTATTTTATTTGGATAAAGGGGGGCTCTAGAACCCATATTTCTTATTAGTCAACTATAATCATAGGGTAGTTATAATACAATGTATCATCCCTTACCACTCATATAACTCGGGAGGATCTGGGACATGGTGGTACAGTTTATTATAGTTATTTGATGTTGTTTGAGAATAATTTTGGAAGAGTGGATCGATGATGATAGGGCAAATGAAAGCAATCTCTTTTGGGGTGTTGTGTTCTTTTAGTATCTGGACAGGAGTTTTATAGTGTTTAACAGGAGTTTTTTCTAAAGAAGTTGAAGTTGATGATATTAGTAGTGGTTTTATTGGTGAAATTTTGCTTTGAATGGAAAGTCCCCTCGAATAGAACTCATCTTGTATTAACCTTTTGAATTGCTTCCACATCAGAATTGGCATCAGGGTAGCGTTGGGAGTATATATCTCACTTTAGGTCTTAGTAGTTATTTTTAGATCTGAAAAAAGAAAGCTAGTCTATAGGAAACTCATTTTGAGATAGTTTTTGGGCTTACATTGAACATTTGAGCTGTTTTGCGTAGTGATTTAAGGGTGAGATAAGTCTCTACTATATTTTTTCTTGAAT
>CAZBHO010000070.1:0-585 GCA_964491945.1 uncultured Verrucomicrobiota bacterium
GCATTCTTTATTATCACATTAGCAACAAGCTTATAGTCCGCAAGATGGTTCTTAATCCCTCAATAATTGCAGTTCAATGAAAAGTTATTAGAAAAAATAAAAATTTTTTTAAAAAAGTGATTGACAAATTTAAAGAGGTGTTATATAAGGGTAAGCGTCCTTTACGTTAAGGTAGAGGAGTTCGGCGGCAGGCGGAAAACGGAAAAAGTGGGGGGTTGCCGCCGAACTTTAAGTTGGTGATTATCAAGGGGATGTGGCTATTAGAGACAGGATGACACATCTCATTTTTGAGAAAAAGTTGTCTGCCGCCGAAATGGCATTTTGGGGCATTGATAGTCAACGACTTAAGGTGGGGTGGGTCGGAGACCCCGACAAAGCCGAAAGGCATTTGTGACCAAAGAGCCGGAGCTTCATATTTTTTGCTCATTATATTATCGTCGGAGACCCCGACAAAGCCGAAAGGCATTTGTGACCTTATTGTAATATTTGTTCCTATAAACAACCAATTGGGTCGGAGACCCCGACAAAGCCGAAAGGCATTTGTGACACAATTCCCTCCTTTTTTTCTGTTCTTGTTTAAAATAA
>CAZBHO010000070.1:626-11182 GCA_964491945.1 uncultured Verrucomicrobiota bacterium
TATTGTTTCCTTTCCTTTCTTTACGTCGGAGACCCCGACAAAGCCGAAAGGCATTTGTGACTTTGGAATAGGATCTCAATTTCCGTCCCGTTTTGAAGTCGGAGACCCCGACAAAGCCGAAAGGCATTTGTGACTCTTTTTTATTTCATCTATCTGTTCTTGTGTTAAATTATGGTCGGAGACCCCGACAAAGCCGAAAGGCATTTGTGACACAATTCTTAAGTTATTATATTTTTTTAATGATTTTGTCGGAGACCCCGACAAAGCCGAAAGGCATTTGTGACTTAAGTTCTTTTCCGCTAACTATTTTGAAGACGCCAAAAAGTCGGAGACCCCGACAAAGCCGAAAGGCATTTGTGACCGGAGGGGCACAACAAGAGGGTACCCCTTCTCCCTCTATATGTCGGATGCCTCTACTAAGCTACCCTCCCGAACCAAATGACTGGAATGCACGGCAACAAAAATTAAACACCATTAGAGTAATATGGATGCACAGAGAAAAATTAAAGCTAAAGCACAATCAACAAACATTGTGGCAAAAATTAACATTCCACTCCTTCCTCCTCTCTGTGGTTAAAATGTTAAAGAAAAATTATCGTAAAATTCTTTAGCAATAAATGTTGCAGAAACGTAGCAAAATGTTGCAGAAATGTAGCAAAATGTAGCAGAAACGTAGCAAAATGTTGCAGAAACGTAGCAAAATGTTGTAAGAATGTTGCAAAATGTAGCATAAATGTTGCAAAATGTTGCAGAAACGTAGCAAGGCCGAGTTTTTAGCTGTTGCCTTTCTTTTTTCCACCAGCCTTCAAAAATCTCTTCCCTAAAGCTTTTTATCTTTTTTGAAAATTAATCTCTGTCCCTTATTTAAGCCACAACCTCAGCATTTTTCATCAAAATTGATAAAATGATTAACCAAACAAAACTATCATAATACGCTCATAATATAACCAACTTAACCTTCTGCAAAAATTCCTATGTGTTATAATAAAACACAACAAAGGAGGTAAAAATGAAAAAACTAATGCTCTTTTCTTGCGCAGTTCTAACAGCAGTAGCCATTGCCTATGCAACAGATCGGAACGCTGATGTAATTCTAGGAGTTGGTGGAGCTATAGGTAGAGATGATGGCAATACCAGTTATGGTGGACTGGCGAACGCTGAATTTGCCTTATCTAAAGATAAAACGTGGAGTTTTCTTATAGGGGGGTCTGGACAAAAAATCAATAATGATTTTGACGAGGTGGGTTTTGATCTTGGGTTTGGGATAAAGAAATATCTATTGCCTGAAACCAGCATTGCGCTTGTTGGTGGGGTTGGGTATGCTAGAGGGAAGGTGGATGAAGTTGTGGGAGTTGCCACTCCGAGATTAATTGTGGCTATGGCTTTTGATTATACACTGGATGCATTAGCGCCTTATGCTGGCTTACAATTAAAGCAAAGATTACTGCCTGCAGATAATATCATTTCACCATATTTAGGTGTAAGCGCTCTTGTTTCCAAGCCGGAGGTCTCTTTGGATGGTGATGTGGAATTTTTAGCAATAAACAATAGAGGTTATTACATATATGCAAGGGATGATGCTGATGATGTGATAGAATATGATTATGATCCACGTTTTCATCTTGTTGGCAGCGCAGGAATGGACATCAATCTTCACAAAAACGTTGGCCTTGTTATTGGCTTTGATTATGGCAAGGTGTTTAGCAGAGGTAATGTTAAGTTCGGCAACACGAAAGAGGATTTTAATGCAGATTTCACCTTCTGGCAGGTAAGCTCTGGCCTAAAATTCTATTTTTAGTAAGGCAGAATAGTTTTATCTTTTAATTTATTTTGTTCTTCTTCTATTTATAAGGGGATACTCATTTTTTTTGTTTTGCAATAAAACTTGTAGGTTAGTATATTTTCTTATTACTGAGCAAATAGAGAGGAGTTTTTCTACCTATATAATGAGCAATTTTATAACTAATTCAGAAAAAAGCATCTCCTTAAAACAAAGGCTAAAGGAACTTATCAAGAGTGGCAGTGAGTTAAAAATTCTGGTTGGCTTCTTTTATTTTTCTGGCTGGAAGGAGCTTTATCAGGAGTTAATAAAAAACGAGCGTATTAACATAAAAGTGCTTGTAGGCTTAAGTGTGGGTAATGTGGCTGGAAAATTGATTGAATATGAACAAGATTTAAAAAACGCATCAAGAGAAGAAGTCCTATCATTATATACAAATTCTCTTATAACCGCCTTCAATAGTGAAGAATTGGATAATAGAGCAATTTACGAGCAATATGAGTTTTTTATAGATCTTATTAAAAAGGGGCGCCTTGCTATACGCAAAACCTATGAGCCGAATCATTCAAAGCTATATCTCTTTCAACTTGAAGATCAAGTGATTAAGAATCTTTTTATTACTGGAAGCAGCAATCTAACTAAAGCAGGGCTTGAATCTCAATCGGAGTTTAATGTTGAAATAAGGGATTATGGTTTTGATGAAGCTACCAAGTATTTTGATGATCTATGGAATAATTCTGTTCCGATAACAGAGGAAGACGCATTAAAAAACCATCTAATTCAGACTATTAAACAAGAAACGCTTTTTAGGCAGATACAACCTCTGGAAGCCTATATGCACATCCTTAAAACCTATATTGATTCGGTCAAAATGTGCTATGTGAGCGAAACTTTACCAGAAATTATGAGCGAAAATGGCTACAAAATTTATCAATATCAGCAGGATGCTATCGCTCAGGCACTTTCTATCATCCAGGAACACAATGGCGTAATCATTGCAGATGTTGTAGGGCTCGGTAAAACAATAATTGCCTGCTCTGTGGCTTTTGAAATGCGTAAACGCGGTATCGTTATTGCTCCGCCTTCATTGCTCGGTTCAAAAGAATGCACAGAAGGCTGGAATAAATATCTTGAAGAATTTGTCCTCTCCAGGATGGGCTGGAAAGCTTTTTCGTGTGGAGAACTGGAAAATGTGCAAAATTTTCTGGAAAAGGCGAAAGATGTGGAGGTGGTAATAATAGATGAAGCTCATCGCTTTAGAAATGAATCAACACAAAGCTACAATTTACTAAAAAATATATGTAGAGGCAAAAAAGTAATTATGCTTACAGCAACGCCTTTCAACAACCGTCCATCCGATATTTTTGCATTATTAAAGCTTTTTATGGTGCCCAAAAAATCAAAAATTATCTATTCCGGCAATCTTGAGCAGCAGTTTAAAGAATTTGGTACCACCTTTGATAAACTGGCTTATATCCAAAGATATCACAATTCACCGATGAGGGAAAAGCGTTCCCGCGCTTTAGCCTATTATAAAAGCCTCTTTGGCAAAGAACAAATTGATATAAAAGATGTTCACAACCGCTCTCATTTCCTTGCAGTTCAAATTAAAAACATCATTTCCCCAATTATGATAAGACGCAACCGACTTGACCTTCAGGAAAATCCCAAATACATAGCAGAAGTAAAAGAACTTTCTGATATTGCCCCGCCTTTAGAATGGTTCTTTGAACTTACGCCAGAACAATCTGATTTCTATGATAGAGTGATAAACAAATACTTTGCAGATCCCGATGATGGTGGCTACTTTAAAGGAGCCTTATATCGCCCATTCATCTATAAGGAAGGATATAAAGCCGAAGATGAAAAAATTGATCAGGAAAAAAGCTTTATCATAGAACGGCAAACCAATCTGTACTCCTTTATGCGAGTAAACCTTGTAAAACGCTTCGAAAGCTCCTTCGGGGCATTCTATAAAACACTTCAAAATTTTATTCGTTTTGCAGAAAATGCGCAGAGTTTTATAGAAAAGACACAAAAATATATCCTCAATAGAGCTCTACTGGAAGATATCTATGATAAAGATCTGGAAGAAATAGAAGATGCACTTGTTAAATATGCTGAAGATATTAAGAACAATAAATATCCCGAAAATCATGAGATATATGAAATCGCAACCTTCGCTAATAAAAAACAGTTCCTGCAAGATATAGAGTCGGATAAAGAATTGTTCAAAAAAGTACTTAAAGAGCTAATCGAATTAAAAATGGTTACTAATGTTTACGAAGATAACTCCTCCTTGCATGACCCTAAAGCACTCAGCCTAATTCAAAATATCAAAAAAGATAAAATCATAGAAAACCAGAACTCCAAAAATGAACCAAAAAGAAAAATCATCGTATTTTCAGAATATCAAGATACCATACGATATCTAAAGCCAATTGTTGAAGCTCATTTTCCCAACAAAGTGCTCACAGTGCTGGGCAACATATCCAACACAACTTTGCAAACCATCTATGCCAATTTTGATGCATCACTACCCACCAATAAACAAAAAGATGACTACCACATCTTGCTTGGCACCGATAAAATTTCAGAAGGACTAAACCTTAACCGGGCAGGTATGGTAATCAATTACGATATCCCATGGAACCCCGTGCGCGTAATTCAAAGAGTAGGCAGAATAAACCGCATAAGTAAAAAAGTTTTTCAACAACTTTTCATCGTAAACTTCTTTCCCACCGAACAAGGAGCAGACCTGGTAAAAAGCCGTGAAATAGCCCAAAATAAAATGTTTATGATCCATAAAGCCATAGGAGAAGATTCAAAGATATTCGATGCTAATGAAGAGCCCTCCCCATCAAAACTCTATCAAAAAATACAAAGCTCACCTGATGAAAAAGAAGAACCCTCCTTCTATACAAAAATGATCAAAGAATTTATGGAACTAAAATCCAAATACCCTCATATCGCAAAACAACTGGAGAAGATCCCACCACGCATCAAATTAGCTAAAAATTCAAATAAAAACGAACTATTCGTAATCATAAAAAAAAGTAGATTGTTTATAGCCCATAAAAATTACGAATCGGGAGTTATCAACCTGGTTGAACTGGAAGATATTATCTCCCGCTTAAAGCCAGACCCAGAAAATCAAACTGCCATACCACTAAGCGAAAAATTCTGGGACGCATACGAGGAAATAAAATCTTATCAACAAACACAAAAAATCAGAAAACCAGAACAGAGCATTGAACAGCAGGCTATAAATAATCTGCGAACAATGCAATCAATGAAAAATGAATACATTAGAGACTTCCTCCCCTTCATCAATACCTTATTAGAGGATCTTCTGGATTATGGCACATTAAGCGAACAGACAATCAGGCAAATAAAAGATATAGATACAAAAGGACCTGAACAAGCTGCAAAAGCGCTTGATAAACTACAGAAATTTCTCGGCAAAGATTATCTGGAAATAGAAAAACGTAAACTAACTAATTTGCCGCATGAAATAATCATCGCAATAGAAAATCTTACTCAATGAGCTTAATCATGGATGATGTTAATGAAAAAATTAGTTTGTTGCAACGCATAATGGAGAAATCCAATCTAGATGATTTTAGAGCTTTTTTCCGTAAAGCATCAAGCACTTTTAAACCAGCCTATAATGATAAGTTAACAGGTTGTTTGCTTAACAAGGATTATCAATATTTTGCCAATCCAGAGCTGCTTGGAAAAATTACTCACCTGAATGACAATTTAGAACTTCCAATATTTGCCTTTAAAGTAAAAAGCCAGCTTACAGAACGCTCCAGTAAAAAGTTGCAATACGAAAAAGGCAAACACGTGCTCAAAACAAGAAATGACACTGCAGGAATTTTTATTTTCTATGATGATGCAGGCTCCTTCAGATTATCTCTCATTAGAGCAATTTATCTTGGCACAAAAAGAGACTTTAGCCACTACAAAAGATATACCTACTTCGTCTCTAAAGATGAACCTAATAAAACCTTCTTAACACGCATAGGAAATTGCAACTTTGCATCACTGGATTCTATACAGGAAACATTCTCCGTTGAGCCGGTAACTAAAGCATTCTATGAAGAAATAGCAAACTGGTACTTCTGGGCGCTAAAGCTAACCAAATTTCCGCAAGATGCCGAAACAGAACCAAACGGCAGGAATATAGCAGTAATCAGGTTAATCACCAGAATGATATTTATCTGGTTCATGCGTCAAAAAAATATCATCCATAAAAAACTTTTTGATAAGGAAGTGATGGATAATATATTACAAAATCTAGCACCAGAAGAATCAACTTATTATAAAGCCATCCTCCAAAACCTATTCTTTGCCACACTAAATACTCCTATAGAACAACGTAAATTCCGCCGCGAAAGAAGGTTTCAGGGCAAAAACGATGATTATATGAATCATTCCTACTACCGATATCACTCTTTATTTAAAGATCCTTCACAAATGGAAGAGCTCTTTAATGAAATTCCTTTCTTAAACGGTGGCCTGTTCGAATGTCTTGATAAAAAAGCTGATGACCCTGCCAATCCCACTAGAAAAGAACTGCGCATAGATGGCTTCTCCGATGAACCAAAAAAACAACCAATCGTGCCAAACAAGCTTTTCTTTGCTCAGGAAGAAGACGTAGATCTAAGCCAGTATTATGGAGAACACATAAAAAATTACACAAAAAGTTATAAAGTGCGCGGTTTAATAAATATCTTAAGCAGCTATAATTTTACCACAGATGAAAATACTCCTCTTGATGAAGAAATAGCCCTCGACCCAGAATTACTCGGCAGAGTGTTTGAAAACCTTCTTGCCAGTTATAATCCAGAAACTTCAACCACCGCAAGAAAAGCCACAGGTAGCTACTACACACCACGCAAAATAGTGGAATTTATGATTAAAGAAGCACTTAAAGCCTATATAACAACCACTCTCAATTTAAACAATGATTCACAAACAAACAATAAATTAGAAGAACTCTTCTCTTATGATGCAACTGATAACCTCTTTGATGAAGCAACGTCGGAAAAAATCATCAAAGCCATCCATAACCTTAAACTCCTTGATCCAGCAGTTGGCTCCGGTGCATTCCCAATAGGCGCACTTCAGTTGCTGGTTCGAGCACTCCATAAGCTAGATCCGGAAAATAAAAAATGGAAAGCAGAGCAAATTGAAGCTGCAAAGCAGATCTCAGATCCTAAAATAAAAGAAGAAACAATAAGAATGATAGAAGAAAACTTTTCAGCTAATGAACTTGATTACGGCAGAAAATTATATCTCATCCAGAACTGCCTATATGGTGTGGATATTCAGCCCATAGCCATACACATAGCAAAATTGCGATGCTTTATCTCTTTAATCGTGGATGAAAAGAAAGACCCCTCAAAACCTAACCTCGGCATAGAACCATTACCAAACCTTGAAACAAAATTTATTTGTGCCAACACTTTAATAAAGCTCTATTCAAATAATAAAACAATTGACTCTCAGCTTACTTTTGCAAAAAATAAGAAAGTCATCTTATTGCAACAGAACTTGCAAGCTATAAGAAGCCGATATTTCACTGCCTCTCTTACCAGCGAAAAACAAAAACTACGTCAAGAAGACATTGAAATTAGAAAAGCCATAATGTCAGAATTAACTAAAAGCCCCTTTTATCAGGAAGAAAATAAGTGGCAACAATCAATAGAAAAAATTCATCAATGGGACCCATATAACACCAATATATCTGCCAATTGGTTCGATCCAGAATGGATGTTTGGCATAAAAGATGGCTTTGATATAATAATCGGCAACCCACCTTATATCCAGCTACAAAATGAGGGAGGTAAACTCGCAAAATTATATCAATCGCAAGGATATCAGGTATTCGCTAGAACAGGTGATATCTATTGCCTATTCTATGAAAAAGGAATGCAACTCCTTAAAGAAAAAGGACTGCTTTGCTATATAACCTCTAATAAATGGATGCGTGCAGGATACGGCGAAAAACTACGCAACTTCTTTACTCAATATAATCCTATATTGCTAATCGATTTAGGCCCCAGTGTGTTCGAAAATGCCACAGTTGATACAAGCATCTTACTTATTCAGAAAAGTAGCAAAGTTGCTAATGACAATTTATCCAAACTAACTCCTCATAAGCCCCTTTTTCATCTTAAGGCACTAACAATTAAGAGTGAAAATGAAATAGATATTTCAGGTAAATTAAGTGATAATTACGGTATTATAGAAAAACTTTCTGGTGATGCCTGGTTTATTGGTAGCAGCGCCGAACAAAAGCTAAAAGAAAAAATAGAACGCATCGGCAAACCCTTAAAAGATTGGGATGTAAAAATTTATCGTGGTGTATTAACAGGTTTGAACGAGGCCTTTATCATCAGCACCGAGAAGCGCAACGAGATACTTGCTGCTTGCCGCAACGAAGCCGAGCGCCAACGCACCGAAGCCATCATCAAACCCATCCTGCGCGGCCGCGATATTAAACGATACTACTACGAGTGGGCAGGTTTGTGGGTGATAGTAATACCTGCTGGTTGGACAAATAAATTTAAAGGCAACGAAAAACCAGAAGATTTTGTTAAAAAACAATTTCCTTCATTGATGGATTATTTAACAGAGTTTGAAGAAAAAGCAAAAAAACGTGATGACCAGGGCGATTATTGGTGGGAATTACGCAAGTGTGCCTACTACGAAGAGTTTGAAAAGGAGAAGGTGGTGTGGGGGAATATATCTTATAACTCTGAATTTTGTTTTGTTGAAGGTGGTATTTTTATAAATGCTCCAGCAAATTTAATTACATCAGAAAATACTTCTACTAAATATCTAGTTTCACTTATGAATTCTAAAATTTTTGATTGGCAATTTAAACAAGTAGGTATTTTCTTAGGTCACGCATATGAATGGAAAAAACAATATGTTGAATTAGTAAAGATTCCTCCCATCACCCCGGCCAACAAGCCCATGGTACTGCAGATAGAGGAGTTGGTAGATAAAATCCTGGCTGCCAAGAGCCAAAACCCGCAAGCAGCCACGAGCGAGCTGGAGCGCGAGATAGACAGTCTGGTGTATAAATTATACGATTTGACGGAGGAGGAGGTGAGGATAGTAGAAAAAGATAAATAAAAATATGAGCAGAAGCAAAAAATTAAAAATTGCCATTTGTTATGATTTTGATGGCACGTTAGCACCAGGTAATATGCAGGAACATTCACTATTACCTGCCCTTAATCAAAAAGCTAATGAATTTTGGAGTGAAGTAAAAAGAATTGCCGAAGAAAATAACATGAATGAGATATTGGCTTACATGTATTTAACATTAAAGAAAGCCGATCAAGCAAAACATCAAATAAAAAGAAAAGCCTTTACAAATCATGGTAAAAAAATAAAGCTATTTCACGGAGCTGAAAAATATTTTAATTTAATTAATGATTATGCTGAAGGAAAAGATATTAAAATTGAACATTATATAATCTCATCAGGTCTTAAAGAAATTATAGAAGGTACCAGAATTAAAAAGTACTTTAATTGCATTTTTGCATCGGAGTTTTATTATGATATAAATGGTGTTGCTACATGGCCTGCCTGTGCAATAGATTACACTCTAAAAACGCAATATTTATTTAGAATTAACAAGGGTACCCTTGACATATGGGATAATAGTAAAATTAATAAATATATCCCTGAGAGAGAAAGGTCAATTCCTTTTAATAGAATGATTTACATTGGTGATGGAGAAACTGACATTCCATGCATGAAAATGGTAAACCATAAAGGTGGCTATTCTATTGCTGTTTATGATCCTAACAAGAGGGGTTCAAGGGGTAAAAAATCGCCTAAAAATATTTGCCAGGAATTAATAGAAAATGGCAGGGCAAAATTTATGGCCCCTGCTGATTATTCTAAAGATTCTAAACTTCTAAAAATTATTAAATTATTAATTGATAAAATTCATTTAGATTATGCATTAGAAAGAATTATGCCTAATCAAAAAGGATGAGAAAGTTACTGAAAAATTAAAGAAATTAAGCAAATTTACAAATATATGTAATTTAAAAAATATGTAGATAAGTATTAAACCAATGAATGAATCAGGTAGCAGGTTCATACCACTGCATGGGGGTTATCAGAAGCTGTATTCGTACCAGATGGCTGAAATAGTGTATGATGCCACAGTGCATTTTTGCAATAAATACATAGACAAACGATCGCGCACACACGATCAGATGGTACAGGCAGCTCGTAGCGGCAAGCAAAATATTGTGGAAGGGAGCATGGCTTCGGGCACAAGCAAAGAGATGGAAATTAAGCTTATGGGAGTGGCTCGTGCAAGCCTGGAGGAGCTCTTAAATGATTACAAGGATTTTTTAAGAGTTAGAGGGTTGCCATTGTGGGATAAAAATGATAAACGGGTAATAGAGATTAGAAGAATTGGGAAGGAGAGGGATAAGACGTATCTGTCTTATAAGTCTTATATTGAAAACACTTCGTTAGAAGTAGTGGTTAATGCTATTATTTGTATTATACACCAAACTAATTACCTGCTTGACCAACAAATTAGAAGGTTGGAAGAAGATTTTGTAAAAGAAGGTGGTATCAGGGAAAGGATGCTGAAAGCAAGATTGAATGAAAGAAATAAAAAAAGTAATATATTTAATTATTAAATCGTGGGATGTAAAAAATTCAGGATATATCGGGAGGATCTGGGACATGGTGGTACAATTTATTATAGTTATTTGATGTTGTTTGG
>CAZBHO010000071.1:0-10955 GCA_964491945.1 uncultured Verrucomicrobiota bacterium
TCTACCTTTGGTGGAGAGCATAACCATTTTGAAAAGAATGCAGGATAAGCCTCTGCGATAAGAGAACCAAGACTATCAACATAGGCTCGCGCCGAGTTGAAGGCGGCAAGATTCGTGGCAAATGAAGTTGTATATTTTGTTGATGGCAAAGTCCAGCCCGGCGCTGGTGTATAAACATAGCCAGCCCCAAGCCATATAACCGGGCGCTCCTGCCAGATTGTTTTAAATCTTCTGATTGTGTTTATTTGTTCAATAGGTGTTGCTGGATAGCAATATCCGCCAACAAAATCAAACTTCCATTTCTTATCCATCACATTTGCCCCAGCCTCATTCGGAAGAAAAGTTCCTATGATAAAAGATGGATTAAGCCTTGTATAATAAATCTTTACAAGATCATAAAGAAAGTTGAAACCAAGTATAGCTTTTGCATTTGCCCATTCTTTAAAAGCTGCTTGTTGTTCAGCGTTTAGATTCGTTTTTATTCCCATTATACGTTCTATATTCAACCCATTCTCAATCACAAATAAACGCCAGCCACTCTGCCACAGTGCATCTGGAGCTATTGACATGCTTTCTTCTCCCATAACTATTCCAGCTATATTGTTTGCTATGCCTATTTCATGTGTCAACCCCACCCACCAATTATCGCTCATATACTCATTTACAAAAAACGCTCCCGGATGATTCGGCACTGTATTAGCTCTAGGCAACATAATTTTCCCCTTCTCAGCAGCAGCCATTGCATTGGAATTTACCACAGCCGTAAGGTTATAATAATAACCAAAAGGCGAACTTACAACTTCCTCTCCATATTCACACATTCCAAACATAACCTTTTTACCAGCAAATGGCATTTTGCTCGGTTGGCTTGTTTCCTTTTCGCCCAGTGCTTCTCTTAGATAGCTTTTTATCACATTATCTTTTTCGCTCTGCAGCATCATTTCTATTTTTGCTTTATCAAAAGCTGCGGGATGTTTTGCCAGCAATGCTGCAGCACAGGTTTTTGTCAATACGGAGTCTTTTTTAAAGCCTTGTTCCAAAAGCCACTTAAAGTTCTCTATTGAAATTTTTTCTCTGCTAGCCTCATCATTATAAAGTTTGATGAGCACATACCTCAGCGGCATATCTGCTAATTCTTCAGCATAATCTGCTAACTTCCTACCATTGCCATCAAACAAAATTTCTTCACATGCCCTAATATGGAAATACGGATGTTCCAAATTAAATATTGCCTTAAGCTTTTTTTCTTTATCTTGTATGCTAAACACATCCACCTTATACCTCACTGCCTCCCTGATGCTGCCCTGTGGAATCTGAATCCACTTTCGGAAATAATTTTGAATTGCTGCATTTTGAGCAAATTGCTCCTTTGGGGTATAAGTTATTGCAGAAGTTATTAGCCTGCTATCAGGATAATTTAGATAAGTTGCTAGGTCATCAAACACACTCCCATCATATCTGAACAAAACTTTTAAAATGTTATTTTTCGTTTCAACATCATGCGTTTCATAATAAAGTTTCTTCAATATAGCAAGCAACTCATCAGATGGCTTTTCTCCAATATCCATCAAAATAGCAGATGCCATCTGCAACTCCTTAATGTCAGCATTGGCATCTCTTATTATGCCAACAGTAAGTTCACTCACAGATTGTGCGCTAACCAGATTCTTTTTAAAAGCCACGTAGGCTGCAGTAAGCGCCACTTTCCGTGCCTTATCTTTCATAAGCTTTGCCAGCAAATCTTTCACCTTCTCCTCTGGCAAAAAATCACAGGCAAAAGCTACTGCCTCCCTCACAACCGCATCATTTTTCTTTAGAGCCTCACCAAGATAAGAATATATTTTTTCCGAGCCAAGCGCCGCCATCGCCTTTATTGCTCCAGCATACTGCTTTGGAGATGGGTTCTTTAAAATCTGCATATAGGCATTTCCCGCCCTCTCAGCAAACTCATCGCTTTCGCCGCTCAACACTTTATCAATATCATCCACATGCTTACTCAATATGCTAACCAAATCTGCCTCCAGCTTCTTGAACGCTCCCTTTAAATGAGTTGTCCTATAGGTCTGCGCAAGCTTCAATACATTATCTTCCGCATCAGTCCCCAACGATAAAATCGCAACAATATTTACATTGTTAATAACTTGAGCATTCATAAGGGGACGATTTCTCTGGCTCGCCATAAGAGACCCAAGCTCAAGTATCCTTGCCATCATATAAGTGTTCGTCTTATTCACAGCCAGCTCGTAATATGGTTTCAAAGTTTCAAGCGCCTTTTCGCCTGTATTGATGGGATAACGCGTCCAGTATTTCTTGCTCAACATATAAGGAACAAGCGCCTCATCTGGCATACGCTTGATCTCAAGCCTCTTACTAGCGCTTTCCGCCATTTTTAATTCCAGACACAATTGCTGGGCAAGTTTATAAATAATTTGCGGAATATCCCTCTCTTCCTTGAGAGTAAAACCATATTTCTTTATTGCTCCATCAATGCCATTTATATGCACAGTAAAAACAACATTTGATTGATTGTATGTATAATAAATTATCCGATCAAATTTAATGGGAGCCCTGTCAAATATCTTTTGTACGGCATCTTCCTTGCTGCTTCCCAGCGCAAAAAATGCTCTGCTCAAATTTTCATCGCATAACACCACATCATTCTCTTCAGCAAGACGCTCTTCAAAAAAGAGATAAATACACATCCATGCTGTGCTATCTATTTTTAGATTTTCTATCGTGTATGGTGGCGGCTCAAGCAGGATATTTTTCTGCAAGCCAAAGGCTTCTTCATAGAATAGATAATACCAGCAAACAACAGTACATAACATCGCTAGAATTCGCTTCATAGTTTATCTCATCCTCCTTTCTTCTAAAAAATAACCGCTAAGAATTAACAAGCAAAGTTGCATCTCCTCTTCCTATTTCACCAGGCAGTGTATCCCCCATCAACAACTAAATTGTGCCCTGTAATATAATCCGAGGCCCTTGAAGCAAGAAACACCACAGGACCTTTTAAATCAACACCCTGCCTGCCCATCCTGCCCAACATCGTGGCCGCGCAATAGCGCTTCTTAAACTCTTCAGGTTGCCCACGCTCAAACCCACCAGGGCTTATCGCATTGACCCTTATCCCATATTTCCCAAGTGCAGCAGCAAGGTCCTTCATCATCGCAATCACCGCCCCCTTGGCTCCAACATAATCAAGCGTAACCTCAACCAGATTACTCCCTTCATACTGCCGCCTGTCCTTCCCAACAACCCCAGCAATAGAAGCAATTAAAATTATGTTCCCTTTTCGCTGCTTCTTCATCATCGGCACAATCTCCCTTAAACATAAAAATATCCCTCTGGTATTCACCGCAAAAGTATGCTCCCAATCAGCAAGCTCTCTCTTCTCTAAAGGAGCAGAGTTCTTAACATTCCCAGCATTCCCAACAAAAATATCCAATCTGCCAAATTTTTCTAACACTTTAGATATGCCCTGCTTCACGCTTGCTTCATTTGTAACATCCATCCCTACACCAAACGTTTCTACTCCATATCTCGCAGCAAGCCCCTTAGCCCCATCAATAGCAGCCACTTCCTCACGGCTACTTATCGCAACCTTAGCTCCAGCTTCAGCTAAAGCTTCCGCCATCTCCCATCCAAGATTCCGCACCCCCCCAGTAATAAACGCAACTTCACCTTCCAGTGAAAAAAGTTTTTCTATGCTATTCTCTTTTAGCTCTTTCATAACTCCAATCATCTCCATTGTGGTTAATTATTTTATGCTTATTACCGTCCCTTTTGGCCAGGGCAAAACGCCAAAAACAACTGTACCCGCTTCGCCAGGAGCGGCAGATGCTGGATTACCCGGTGAAACATCGGTAATAATTCCTGAAGAATAATCATGGAGCCTTAACACGCATATCCGCCCTCCACCACCACAACCAGTTGATAAATACCCATTGCCACCTTTAGCTAACAATGCACCACCTATGCCATACAAATAACGCACTTTGATAAATATGGAGCCACCAGCCGAACCACCAGATTCTCCATTCCATGCAGGATACCCATTAGCTGATATGAGACCATTAAGCTCAACACGCTCTGCTTCTATCCGCACAACTCCTCCTCCACCAAGTGTAGGACCATAATACATATATGTTCCACCTGAACTTCCCGGATGAACGGGCGCATTTGAATCTCCATAGGTCAAACCATAAACCGAAGAAGTAGGTCCACCACCACGCCCACCATAACCGCCACCTATAGTTGAATTCCCTTTGCCAGGACCATGCCCATTCGTTTTAGCGCCCCCACCCATCGATGGAACCCAGTATCCTGCATATCCTCCATTATCCGCTCTTATCCAGGCACTGTAATTAGTAGCAGTACCACTATTCGTATCAACAGAAGGTGCAAGATATAATGTACCCACCCTTATCAACGGCGATCCACCATTCGTTGGATGCGACGCCAAACATAATGCAGCATTCGAACTTATCGCTAATGTGTTGCTTACTCCTATATAACTACCATAATCCTTACCATCATTCGTAGGGCCACTATAAAAAAATATTCTGGAACCATTAGTCATTATCAAATTCCCCTTAACATCTATCACAGGCCTGCCATTCGTATACGCACCCCTAACCAGCATTATGTTCGCATTAGAAATCAATAGATCTCCACCACAACTTATAACACCGTTGCTTAATTCAAGATATGTCTCCTGATTCCCGGCACCCCATCCACCCCAACCTGGCTTCCCTATTATCGTGATATTATTTGATACCGAAAGTGTAAAACCATCATAAGGAAATTTTAAATACGCATTGCTTAATATCAAATTGTTAGGCGACCAGTTAGTAAGAGGAACCGCACTCATCCACTTTCCGGAATGCGGCATAAACTCCGTTAAAAACAAATTGTCAGGAAAATACAATGTGCCAGGTTCGCCACGTCTCATCCGTCCATTAAGAATACTAAATGACCGTGAGTAATGCGGATACGCACCGTATAGCGTATCATATCCACCTGCAGCATTAAAAATTATTCCGGGAACCCCAGCTAAAGCCTGCGCATTGGTATCATAAATTACCGCTATTCTGCCACCAGCAGGCTGGTACGCAAGATTATAACCACCTCTACCACGCGCTGTAATTAAACCATTCGTCCCTGTTATAGTGTTGCACGTTATATAAATTGATCCACCTGCACCACTACTACCATCGGCATTAATTATGCCTCCATCAAGCGACACATTTCCTGTTGCCTGAATGCGGATTGCACCACCACCGTAACTGTTAAGTTGCAAACCCCCAGATCCAGGTGTAATAGGTGCTGTGTGCTCCCCATAAGGATACCCATAAAAATTAGAATTAAGCTCCCCATTAGCATAGGCTCCAAGCCCACCATGACCTGGACCTGCAGGACCTGTTCCATCAATATAAGGGCCAACATTAACATTAACCGCCTTTGATGGACCAGAATTGGAGGTATATCCCTTTGCATAAGCATCTATCGTACCTTTAATATAAATGTTTGAGCAAACTATGTATATATTATTCGAAAAACCCGGCGCATCGGTAAATGCAGCCGGCAATGTAAATAGAGAATTAGAGTGCGCAATATAAACGTTTGTTGCATTAAGCGCTGAATTCCAGTTGGAAAATATAAGCGTAGCCTTGTTGCTTATCGTAAGAGAAGAAAGATAGGCTGTAGAATTAGTAAGTAAGACCCCAACGTTATTATTAGTGATTAAAACATCATCACCATCCTGTGGGATTGTGCCACTACTCCAGTTCGTTGCAACAAACCAGTCATTTGTGCCAGATGGCGTAATCCAACGCACTTGCGCACCATTCATCATCCCCATCACCAGTAGCACCAAAGCAATGCTAATAATGCAGCGCTTCATAACGCACCTCCATTTTTTTTTGTTAATTTACCAGAAACTCTAGCTATTTACAAGATTTTTTTAAGATAGTTGCATATTAAATCTCCTTCTTTGCTCAATCGTCTTTCAAAATACCAGTCGCCTGTTAAAATTTTTTCTCCTAATTTCAACATCTTGTGTTCAAAAGCAAAAATTATTGTGTCAGTAAAATCTGAATTTTGTATAGAGATAGCAAAAGAGTTTGGTAGCGCCGGTAAAATTTTTACCTGCGGTGCTGCCATGTGCTTCTTATAAGGCAGCATAACAGAGAGGAAGCGACCTGCCACTCCATCTATCATGGCTAAAAGGCGCGGACGGCTGTAATAACCGAACCAGTGGAGTGGATAGCATCCCGCTTTTGTTCTTTATTGAGAAATTTTTCAATATGAGCGTCAACCTGTTCTGGATGTTGCGGATCAAAAGAAAGATATTTGTAAGAAGATGGCGCACCTAGATCCTCAATAACTTGCAGCTTGTATTCCTGATTAAACCATTCCTTTGTTGGCAACACAAAGTGAACATCCATTCTATTGCCACTACGACAGCCTTCAATAGTAACACTATTATCTGCTTTGATTTTTATCTTGTTGTCAGGTGAAGTGTGCAATTGCCACCAAAATTGATGGCTTTTATCATCCTTGTTTATATCATCAATTGCAATCAGATAGCCTTTTGATAAGGCATCCGATTTAACGAAGAAGAAATGCCGCTTTGCCCAGCAAGCATCATATTGATTTGAAGCATCTATTTTAACATACCAGATAGGGTCTCTATCTAGATAATCAAGCAAAACGCCTTGATGTCCGGTTGGCATCCATTCACCGTTGGTGCTCCTGCCACTTTTACCATCAATAAGCACAACGTTGTGGCAGCTTTGCTCAATGTTATATCTGGCTGCATCAATCGCAAAGTATTCGCCAAATGCAGCTATTGTGAAGTTGCCAGCACTCTGATGCTCATGCCCTCTGGCTGATGGACTTCTTTGAGATGCATCCAATACCACAAACATATCATCTTCGTTCCAGCCAGTTCTCAATGAAACTAATCCGCGCTCTCTATCACAAAAGGAAGTGGAAATTTGCTGCTGAAGAGGAGTGGCAATATCTTCATAATCATTAAGCACAAATGCCGTAAGATATGAAATTGGAATGTTGCTGCCATTTTCAAGAAGCAAATCTTCTGAATAACGGTCTATATAATGTTTGAATACTCTATGAAACAAATCGGAAGAAAGTCTGCCTGCCAGCCATTTTATTGCAGGATTGGCTGTCTGTTTGGCAATTCTAGCAAAAAGAAACTGGCGCTGCGGAGCACCTGTGCCGTGATCGCCTGTATTGGCAAGATATTTGCCTTCCGGCTGAATAAAATGTAGCAGCGCATTGCCGTAGTTCTTAAAGTGCGGACATTCGCTATAAAGATCAAAGAGACCAGCTCTGCGCAGAAGTTCGCCCCATAACACAACAAGATCTGCAACAAGCAATCCATAGCCCATATCTTCATACGGATAGCCCTGTGCAGTAAATGCTGAATTTACGGAAGCTTTAAAGCAGTTTATCAGAATTGCCAGCTCTTCTTCAAAAGTGAATTCTGGCCTATCGCCTTTTAGTGCAAGGAAGATGGCAATGCCTGAGAGAAAATGGGCAAAAGGAGTGTTGTGTGCCGCAAAGAGATAAAATGTGTTTTGATATTGAGCAAGATGCTCGTTGTTATGCAGGATGCAAAGATCCTGATAAGTTTTACGGAGTTGTGGGTCTATATGATGGTAGAGTGTGTCGTAAACGAACCAGAGCGAATTAATAAAGCTTGCATGTGGATAGCCGTATGTGGTTCTATAAAAAAGATCATCTTGATGTTCGTGTATGGTTTTAAATACGTTGGCAAGAATTTCAATTTTTTGCTGGTTATTTTCAAAGATTGCGGAAAGAGCGATGTCATTTATATTTACCTTAAAAGTAACATTATTGCCATAGGTTACATTTGAATCTGGTTTAAGGAAGTTGTGTAGTTCTTGAGTAGGAGGCAACTGGCTTATGATGTTATCAGTTTTTTCTTTTAATTTTTTTAGATAGGTTCTTCCGATATTTGTGTTTTCAAGTTGATTTTTAAGGTTTTCCAGTTCTTCTTTTGAAGCCAGGACTCTGGGGTGAGTATTATTTTCGTATAATTTTTTTGCTTGACCAAAATGAAATATATTCATATATATCCACCTTACTTTAAAAAAAATAGTTGTATACTTAAAAAGAAATTGCAAATATTATAGTTGAGTTAAGAACAAAATGCAATATTTTTTCGTAATAAAATGAAAATAAGATGCAACTCAAATAGGACAATTTGCTTCGTTATTGAACCAACAGAAGGGTTACCTGCCAATAAGCTAATTGAAAGATCTGTAATTTGTCAGAAAAATTCATACAAAATCTTTTCAACAAGTTGTGCCCTATCAGCAATGCCTGAAGAAGCTGATTTTATTGTTGCCTTTATCAAAAACTCAAAAATGCATAAGGAATTGCATAACTTTTTTGATAAAGATAATGCAATTAAAAAAATTATTCCAGATGGCTACGGCATTTTCCAGTTGCAGAAAAGAGACAGAAGATTTTTAGTTGTAGTTGGAGGCAACCTCTTTGGAATGCTTGCTGGACTTTTTGATGTGCTTTGCTGGAGCAGGCTGGAAAAAGATGCTCTTATCTATGAAGGTGGGGAAAGAATAGAAAACCCCGCTTTTCCATTGAGGTATTATTGGACGTGGGATCACTCTACCAACTGGGTGCTTGATGATGAAGGCAATCAGATTGATGGATGTAGCAATCCATATCTTAAAGCGCCGGATACTTTTCTTAAGGATTATAGAAAACTTATTGATTTTTGTGTTGCGATGAGATTCAATGGACTGGTTATATGGGGATTTTTGCGAGATAGTCATGGTGGCGAAAAATATGCTTATGAAGTGGCGAAATATGCGAAGGAGCGTGGTGTGGCGTTGATGCCTGGCGTTGGACTTACAGCTTATAATGGGATATATTACGAAGGTGAACATCCCTATAATATCGGGACGTATCTAAAGAAGCATCCGGAAATGGGGCTTATGAACGAGCAAGGCAAACGCAGTTCTGGCTCTTTTTCTCCTTATGCTGCAGGCTATACAAAATGGGTTCAGAAAGCTCTTGAGTGGCTGGTTAATTCATTCCCTATAGGCGGTGTGAATTTAGAAAATGGAGATTTTCTTGTGGATCATTCACCTCTTGCAAAGAAGATGCGCCTCAGGCTTAAAACGGGTGAAGCAGATGCCTTTAAAGATCAATATGCAGCATATAAACCTGCTCTGGAATTTTTGCAAAAAATAATGCCTGATGGCTGGAATGTTTATGCAACTTATGCTGGTTTTGCACCGCAACCTTCAGAAAAGCTCGCTGGTTATGAGGTAAACATAGGTTGCAAGAAGCCATATTTTGCTTCGCACCTACCTGAAAGCGCAATAGCGCAATGGACAATTACAGGCTTACTTTCCAAGCCGCATATTCCTCTTAAACTATGGATGGAAAATGATAAGCCTGAAGCTATTTATCGGAATGCGAGGTGGCAGAAAGGGCTTATTCCTCCGACAAAACGTTCAGCTGCTTTTATCCATCAGGCAAGTCAATGGGATGAAAGAAGACGCTATATGCTTGCAATAAGCCATTTTGCTGAAGCTTGTCTGAGATGTTATGAAGCTGGTTTTGAAGGGATTTCTATTCACGGCGAAGTTAGTGAAAGAGTGCTTACCGCAAAACTTAATTATCTTGCTATGCGACACTGGACCTACCATCCAGTTAGCACACTTGAAGATTTTGCAAATGCTGAACTGGCAAGGCTGCTTGGCAGCAGAACTGATGCATTGATTTTCTTGCAAAAAATTTGTGACCTTGATTCCTGTACTCTTACTGACAATGCCTATGCTGAAATTTATCCATTTATAAAGAAGAATCATCCTAATTTCTCATCGAGCTATAACAACAAAGCTTTAGAAATTTGTAAGATGTGGAACGAGCTCGGCGAGTGGATTGGCAACAAAAAAATTATTGGAGGAATTAGTTTGATATAAAACCATTGATAAAGAAGGTATATAATAATGAGAGTAGAGATTCTTCATGAGACCATAATTAACAAGGAAAAAACATATCATCACGTTGGCACAATTCATCGTAGAAGGAATGGTGAGCTATTGTTTGCTCTCTCTGCTGGCAGGAAGATGCACGTTTGTCCTTATGGGAAAGTTTATCTTTACCGTAGTTCAGATGAGGGCAGAACGTGGAGTGAGCCACAGATCGTATATGCTGGCAGGCTTGATAATAGAGATTCAGGCATACTTGAAACTCGCAAAGGCACGCTGGTGCTAAATTTCTTTACCAATCTTGCCTGGTTTAACTATCTTTATCGGGCTGAAATTGGGCAGATTACGTGGCTTGAAAAATCCATTCAAGATGAGTGGCGGGCAGTTAAGCAAAAACTGATTGATGATAATTTTGATATCAATGCTGAACTTGGGGACTGGGTTATACGTTCTGAGAATGGTGGCAAGACGTGGTCGGAGAAGATCCCTTCTCTTGTGAATAGCCCGCACGGTCCTATAGAGCTTTCTGATGGGCGACTTTTGTATGTTGGCAAGCGGACTGTTCCTCCACATGAGAGGCGGCGTGGCTCATCGCATGAGACCGGTGATATAGCAGTTGCTGAATCCAAAGATGATGGAAAGAGCTGGAGAATTATTGCGGTGGTGCCTATGGAAGAAAAATGCTACGAATGGCATGAGCCATATTGTGAATTGCACCAGGTTGAAACTGCAACTGGCAGAATTGTTGCACAAATCAGGACTGATAAAGGTGTTCTTTGGCAGATGGAATCTGAGAATGGCGGATTCACGTGGAGCAAGCCGCATCCTACAAATATTGAGGGATTGCCACCGCATCTTATCAGATTGCGCAATGGCTGGCTACTTTCAAGCTGTGGCTATCGCAAAGAGCCTTATGGGATACGTTGTTTTATAAGCAAAGAT
>CAZBHO010000072.1:0-10938 GCA_964491945.1 uncultured Verrucomicrobiota bacterium
GGAAGGATATTCTTCCTGTAATGACCCCCATAAAACTGGGCTACAGAAGATGGGAGATAAAGGCAGAATTTTAATAATATGTTATTAAGCTCCTTTTTTGGATTGTGTTTCAAAATCTGTTGGAGTAATGTACGTATAAGAGGAATTGGACTAAGCTTTATTATAGTAATTACACATTTTTCACTTATCTTTAAAGCTTCTTGCAATGAGGAGATATACTGTTCTTTTTAAGAGCGGTATATAATCCATGCCAAACAGCCTTTAACATTTATAATAATCTGTATCACCATGTGCATGATTCTTCCGTCATCTCTTTTAAAGAGCTACATAGTCTGAAAAATTGGTATAAAAAAATAAATTGACTTATCATACGGTTTCTTTTAGGTTGTTCCTGCCTGAAGCATTAGAGGTGCTTCTCCTTCTTTTAACAATCCTGCAGAAAACAAAAAAATGTCTAAATGTGTTTCTAATTGTAATACTTGTGAAAAAGCGCAAGAGTCCTGTGGACTTTTTGGGATATTTGGAGTTAAGGATGCTGCTCCATATATTTATCAGGGATTATTCGCTCTGCAACACCGTGGACAGGAAGGAGCTGGCATAGTTGTCAGCGATGGGAATAAGATAAAATCCATAAAAGGTTTTGGGCTCATTTCGGATGTTGTAGCAGAGAAAGGGATGGATGATCTTTTAAATGCATCTTTAGGGATAGGGCATGTGCGCTATTCCACGACCGGCAGCCATAGAATTCAGAATATTCAGCCACTTGTGGTTGAATGCATTGATGGAATCTGGGCTGTTGCGCATAATGGTAATCTTACAAATGCCAAGGCACTTCGCAGGATGTATCAAGAAGCAGGAGCAATTTTTCAGACAAGCACCGATAGCGAGGTTCTAGTACACCTTTTGGCGGATCCTATGTATCGAAATAGACCCCGCCGTGTGGCAAGGGCACTCAACGAACTTAAAGGAGCCTTTTCTTATCTTTTAATGACAAAAGATTGCATTATGGCAGCTAGAGATCCTTTGGGCTTTAAGCCGCTTTCTATTGGCAAACTTGGTGAGGCATATGTTTTTGCAAGTGAAACTTGCGCTTTAACACAAATAGGAGCAACTTTTGTCAGAGATGTTGAGCCCGGCGAACTTGTTGTTGTTGACTCTTCAGGATTAATATCATTCAGTTTTTCAGAAACTTCACCAGAGCATCTTTCGCAATGCATATTTGAACACGTCTATTTTGCCAGGCCAGACAGCATAATTTTTGGTAAATGTGTGCATGAGGTAAGGGTGAAACTGGGAATGCGCCTTGCCATCGAACATCCAGCTGATGCAGATATAGTTATACCTGTGCCTGATAGTGGCAATTCTGCTGCGCTAGGTTATTCAAGGCAGAGTGGCATTCCACTTGAATTTGGCTTTATGCGCAACCACTATGTTGGCAGAACCTTTATTATGCCAGAAGATGCTCAGCGCGGCTCTTCGGTAGATTTGAAGCTTGCTGTTGTTAAGGAAGCTGTTAAAGGTAAACGTGTTGTGGTGGTTGATGATTCGATAGTTCGTGGGAACACATCAAGGCGTCGCGTAAGAGCTTTAAGAGAAGCTGGCGCAAAAGAAATTCATATGCGTATATCCTGCCCACCAATCCGCAATCCATGCTTTTTTGGCATTGATTTTTCCACAAAAGAAGAACTTATAGCTTCCAACTGCAGCATTGATGATGTGTGTAAATTTATAGAAGCAGATACCCTTGGCTATTTAAGTCTTGAAGGATTGTTTTCACCCTTTGATGATGGGCAGGGCAAAAAGATGTTTTGTCATGCTTGTTTTACTGGCGAATATCCGCTCGATGTAAGTAAGATGCAAGGCAAGCAAGCTTTGGAAACCTCGCAGCCTCTCCTCAATTTCGGAGAATAACTATTCTCTATAAAATCAAGGAATTTCTCTCTACACGTGTATAATGTTAACTTATTAAAAGGCTATTTAATGTATTTCCATATTTTTACTAAATCTTTTTGTACAACAAACAGCAGTTGTATTTATCTTTTGCCAATGCATAATAATTTGGTGTCTATCTATATAATAGTGAAAGAGTTTTTTCCCGCAAGGTAAGCATATTCTTTGAATAACGAAATATATAGTAGATAGTCATGGAAAGAAACTCCTGGTGGTGTTTGATGGTCGCATCCTATAATAAAACCACCTTTTGAAGCGGTTGGAATTAATCTCTCAAATTCCTTTCGTATTGCTGCCTCACCTTTGTTCATTTGCATTTTATCAAAGTGCCCTAAAAAGCGCATCTTTGGATGTGCCCTACGCAACTGTGTTATGTCAACACCAGCCTGTCTTTCTAACGGAAGTATACCTTCAATGCCAGCTTCTTCAAACCATGGTGCAGCTTTAGTTATATCACCATCAGAATCTACAAAAACAATCGTCCCTACATTTTTAATAACAGGCACAATTTTTTTGTAATATGGCAGCATAAATTCGTCAAATAGCTCCTTTGAGAGCATTGGTCCATTATTATAGCTCATATCTTCAGCAAAGGTCATATAATCTGGCACGCAATGTTTGAAAAGCTCATCTAGAACCTTCAACATCCATTCGCTCAAATCCTGATTTATTCTGTGCATTAAAGATGGCTGATCATAAAAAGCATAGAGGTGCCGCTCTATTCCTAATAATCTGCGTGGAAACCAGAAGAAACCATCCAGCGTAAACCACAATACAATTTCTCCACGCTTCTGTTCTTCCGCAAGTTGATGCAAAAACTCTTTATCTATTGCGTCCGATGATTCACCATAGAGAAAAGGTAAAATCTTTTCGTAGTCAGCCTCATTCTGAATAATTCCAGCTCCATGTTGAGCTGGGGATGGGCATCCTTCTCTAGTAGGTTGAGGCCAGATGTGTTTATATATATCTAATCCAAAGTAATTGCATATTTCGTAGCCATCCTGCAAAGATTGCGGTAATCCTTCAGTATGCCATCGTTCAATAGTTTTGTTCCACCATCCCGCCCATTCCACAACAGGCAACCTATCAAAAGGCTGAAAATTCATTATCGCATGGAAACGTTCTCTTGTGTTCATAGGATTTGCATAAAAGGATTATTAACTTATTACTTAAAATTTGCAGATATTGCAATATATATATTTATGGATAATAAGCAAGTTAAGTGATTTGCAAAGTTCTTTAATTAGAAGCTAGATATCTTAAAGAAAATGAATAGAAGTAATTTATAATTACCGTGTTTTTTGTTGCAACAAAAAGTATAGTATCTGTTTAACCACACAATAAGTTTTTAAAATGAATCTTGCAATGGAGTGGTCTGAACAGATAATTCCTAAACCTCAAGCAATGAAAATTAAAGAAGGAATGGTTCCCTTTAAACCATCCAATTTTGTAGTGTTTCCGGACTAATAGAAGGTGACGAAATAAAAAAGGCAATCAGAATAAATAACTATCTAATCATAAATGGCATCTCTATTAACACACCACTGTGCTATGAAAAGTATAGCTAATCAAACTGCACGCTTCTAAATTTTTTTAATTCTTCAGCACACCATTTCATCTGACGTGCCACACCCATCATTATTCTTACATCATCTTCTGTGAGATTTCCTCTTCCAAAAATTCGTCTTATGCCAAGCATCATATGTTCAGCTTTGTCTTCTGACATAAATCCTATCTTTAATAGAGCCTCTTCCCACATTTCAAACATACGCTCTTTCATCGCTATGGGCGCTTCACCAGATTTTTCTAAAGCCTTTACCACTCCTCCAGCCGCAAGAAACAGTTCATATGCACAAATTGCCACAGCATGGGAAAGATTCAACGACCTGTAAATATCTGATGAAGGTATTTGAATCAGACGCTGACAGCAAGCAAGTTCCTCATTGCTTAATCCGTTATCTTCAGGACCAAACACAATGGCCGTTTTTATGCCAGCCATAGAGTCTTTTACTATCTCATCTGCCCATTCCCGCGGAGTTTTACAATGCTGCCGATATAATCCCAATCTTGCAGTTGTGCCATAGGCTATCCCACAATCTGCTAGCGCCTCCTTTAATGAGTCAACATGTTTTCTATTTTCCAGAATACTCCCCGCCCAACAGGCCATTTTTTGCGCTTCACTGTAATCAAAATCAACTGTCTCTGTGATAAAAAGTTCAGTCAATCCCATATTCATCATTGATCTACATACCGCCCCTATATTACCACCATATATTGGACGGCATAGAACAATACGCACATTTTTTAATCTTTCTTCTGGAACAATTTGATTCGTTACTGTCTCTGAATTATCGGAAGCTGGATTGTTTGCTAACAAGTTGTCATTCATCTCATCATCATTTCACTAATTTGACAATCGGCCTAAATTCTGGAGCTTGAGACGTTTCAAGCAGTTCAAAAAGGGTGCTTTCAACGCTGGTAATTTCTCCACCAGCTTTTGCAATCCTATTTATCCCTATTTCATAATTTATTTTTGTTCTCGATGACGTGGCATCAGCTGGCACCTCTACTAAAAAGCCAGCCTGCAACATATCTGAGGCAGTTTGAAACATACATATATGTGTTTCAATCCCTACCAGTATAATTTCTTTCCTATTAGTGGCTTTTACAGCAGATTGAAAAGATGGTTCACGCCAACAGCTGAATGTGCGTTTCATGATTTTGATGGCATCATCTCTTATGTGAGATGCTACTTCAGAAATTGTGCGCCCCAACCCTTCAGGATATTGTTCAGTTAAGATGATCGGGATTTTTAGTAACTTTGCACCTTCTATCATCGTGTTGATTTGCTTCGTTATCTTTTCAATTTCCACAATATGAGGTGCCAGCTTTTCCTGAATATCAATAACCACCAGCAGCGACTTATTACGTGAAAACATACTAATTTCCTTCTTTGCTATTATTCCATTTTTATTGCCACAAATTGACTGCCCTGCCGCATCTGAATGAGAAACAAAACAATATCTCCTGTTTTTACCTCCGAAAGGATGCGATTAAAATCCGACACCGAATTTACTTCTTTACGGTTTATACTCAAAATAACCATTCCAACTCTTAACCCTGCCTGTTCAGCTAAGCTCCCGCCTTCAATTTCGGTAATCACAACCCCACCTTTTGGTTTAAAACCAAGTCTTTGCATAAGATCATCTGTTATCTCTGCCACCTTGATGCCTAATTTTTCAGCCACTGAAGAGCCACCTTGCGGAGGAGCGCCAAATGCTGATGTTTCACTGCCAGGTAAAGTTCCAGTAACAAATGTAATACGCATTTCTTTGCCATCACGAATGATTTTTAAGACAACACTCGTTCCAGGTGCTGTCATAGCAATCTGGTTTCTAAAATTTCTTGCGTTGGTAACTTTTTTGCCTTCCATTTCAATAATGATATCCCCCACTTTCAACCCAGCTTTATCTGCAGGAGAATCCTTTATAACCTCTGCTATAAGAATGCCTTTTGTTTCTTTTAAGTTGAAAGTTTGTGCCAGTTCTGGTGTTATATCCTGGGGCATAATACCAAGGTATCCCCTTGTTATCCCTCCTTTTTTGATGAATTGATCCTTGATGGCTACTGCCATGTTAATTGGAATTGCAAAACCTATGCCAAGTGAGCCGCCAGTTTGACTATAAATGGCTGTATTGATACCAATAACTTTACCTTGAACATTTATTAGTGGACCACCAGAATTACCCGGATTGATGGCAGCATCTGTTTGAATGAAATCCTCGTAATCAGTAATCCCGATATTACTACGCCCTTTGGCACTGACGATCCCCATTGTAAGAGTTTCAGAAAGACCAAAAGGATTGCCTATGGCAAGAACCCATTCTCCAACTTCAACCTCATCTGAATTGCCAAGTGGTGCCACAGGGAAGTTATCTCCTTCTATTTTTATCAATGCTACTTCCGAATGAGGATCGCTACCTATTCTTTTTGCCTTAAATTCTCTTCCATCATGCAATCTAACTATAATTTGATCAGCATCGCCAACAACATGGTTGTTAGTTAAAATGTAGCCATCTTTTGTTATGATGAATCCTGTCCCTTGCCCAACTATCATCCGCTGCCTGCTTCTGCCCTGTTGCGGAATTGTTCCTCTAAAAAAGAAATCAAAAAGATCATCATAGGAATCAAACGGTGGCAAGGTGCCATAAGGGCTCATAGATACTGCCTTTTCAACCTTAATAAACACAACAGCAGGCAGAATACTTTGAGCCACTTTTGAAAAAGCTTTTGAAGAACGCACCAATACTTCCATATCACTATCATCTTTTGCCAGACCAACATATGTCGCAGAGCAGAAAAATCCCCACACAACAAATAATAATAAAACTTTGCGGTAGTTCATATTTTAACTCCTTTCACCCTTTAGAAATATAGCAGTGTTTTGCAATTTACAAGTCAGAATTTATGTTCGTATACGAAAGTAATAGGTGTTTTTTAGTATACCACAAAATATCTTCCGTATTATGTTTTTCTTCTGAGGTGGTTGCATTAATGAATTTCTGCAACAACAAAAAACCTAACTACAGAGGGCGTGAGAGCTTCTCAGAAAAAACACAGCAGAATGAATTAACAAAAGGATACCCAAAAAGCATTGTGATAACAAATTTGCTTTCTAGTTTTTTTCTTATCTCTGTTTTCTCATCTCTGCGTGCTCTTTAGTGCCATCTATGATTAAAAAAACCACTTCAAGATTTACCAGAAATTATTGAGGACAAAAAATATCTATTCTATTTTTCTTAAAGTTTTTTTTACTACTTTTTTACCACAGCATCCCATCTAATACCTATAAATCCTCACTTAATAATGCCTTCTGTTCTTTTCTTCTGTAAAACAATTGCTTTTCAAATAGGAATTGAGTAGAATTATTCTAAACAAATTAAAACCCTTATGAATATGTTGCTGCTAGACGATTTTGAAATTAGCGAAACTCAAACCAGTATATCTCTTCCACTAGAACGAATTATTCAACATCTTCATTGGCAAGAAACTCCTTATAATCTGATTCACAAAAACATTTGGATTGGTATAAAAAACAATTGGATTATCAAAGCAATTATAAGGCAGGTGGAACACAATCTTGTAAATATAGAGCTTCTTGAGAGAAAAGAAGCGCCAGCACCTTTACCTTTAATGCTAATCATGACTATGCCTCGTCCAAAAGCTTTACGTAGAACTCTTATATCAGCAATTACTCTGGGAGTAAAACACATCTGGCTTATTAATGCTGAAAAAGTCGAAAAAAGCTACTGGCACACACCGCTTTTAGATGATGCTAACTTAAAAAAAATTATTTTTGATGCTCTTGAACAGGCTCGAGATGTGATTTTCCCTGAAATAAAACTGGCAAAGCTATTCAATCCGTTTGTAGAAGATATTTTGCCTGATATTATTCATAAATATCCCATAAGATTATTCGCCACTCCTCATACGGAAAATCCATTCCCAAAGATTGAAAAATCTCCAATAGCACTTGCAGTTGGTCCTGAAGAAGGCTTTAATGATTACGAAACAAAGAAATTCTGTGAGCTTGGATTTTTGCCTATATCGTTAGGCAAAAGGATATTACGTGTTGAAACTGCAGTTCCAGCCTTAATATCAGGAGTTTGCATAGCAAATGGCGAAATGTAAGGCAAATAAGAGAAACATAAAAAAATTGGCTACGAAAAATATTTCCTTATCAAAAGATGTGCTGCTTTTATTAGCAAACTTCCCAGTAGCACTTATTTTAACAGATGCTTCGCAACATATCGTTTATGTCAACAAACAATTTCAACAGCTTACAGGTTATAAGCTAAGAGAAATAAAAGGTAAACATTGCTCTTTGCTGTTTGATGGAACCATTCCTAACAATAACAAAGGTGAACTTCTAGAAAAAATTCCCAATCATCAAATACCAATAGAACTTTGCAAGGTTAAATGTAAAGATGGCACTTTAAAGCATCTTTATAAAAGTAGTGGTAAAATCCAACGTCAATTAAGCGAAAACAAAATTCCTCCTCTCTGGCTCAATGTTTTTATCCCTAACGGGGCAGAGATTAACCAAAAACTTGTTGAGCGTACAAAAGAACTTGAAGAAGCGCATAAGGTGGTGATGCAAATGTCAAAGGCTCTGGAAGCTGCCAATCAGGAACTCAATAACACAAACATTGCTCTGGAAAAAGCGGTCGAACGAGCCAATCAGATGGCGCTGGAAGCTGCGGCAGCCAGCACAGCCAGAAGCCGATTTCTTGCAAATGTGAGCCACGAAATAAGGACTCCTCTTAATGGCATTATTGGAATGATCGCTTTAACAATGGAAACACCGCTCACTGTTGAACAGATGAACTATCTTAAAATGGCAAAAGATTCTGCTGATAACCTGCTTGAAATTATAAACGACATACTTGATTTTTCCAAAATGGAAGCTGATAGATTTGAAATAGAAGAAATAGAATTTAATCTATGGGAGTTAATTGGAAAGGTAACTAAACCTCTGGCTATTAAAGCTTATGAAAAATCTTTGAGATTCATTGTGCAATTAGGAAGTAATGTGCCATCTTTTGCTTATGGTGATCCCACGCGAATCAGGCAAGTTCTTGCAAATTTAATTAATAATGCCATCAAGTTTACAGAACAAGGCATAATTAAAATAAAAGTTGATATCCATCGAAAACAGCCGGAGAAACTCTCAAGTCGCGCAGCAAAAAATTTTATGTTAGAATGCAGAGTAATAGATACAGGCATTGGAATTTCCAAAAAGAATCTCTCACTAATTTTTGATCCATTTTCTCAAGCCGATAGCAGTGTGCCACGAAAATTCGGTGGGACAGGACTTGGACTTAGTATCAGCAGGCATCTGGCAAGGCTGATGGGAGGCAACATAGAAGTGACCAGTGAAGAAGGAGTAGGTAGCTCTTTTAAAGCAACTTTTATATTAAAATCAACCGAAGATATTATGACACTTAAAACTTTAGCTGAGGAGCTAAACAATAAGCAATTTGCAATTATAATGGGCGATGAAAATGTGCGTAATTCATTAACAGAATCTCTTATTGATGCTGGCTTACAAGTATTCCCTTTTAATAGCATAGAAGCGTTTTATTCTTCACAATTTTTTCAAGCTTCATCGAAAAATAGGTTAATTGCAATTTTGATAGATGACGAGGTGCTGTTCCATAGTAATGAACAATTAGTTAAAGAAGTTTTTTGCAAAATTGAAGAACCTCTTATTCTGGCAGAACTTCCTTCTGCCCTTGTGGTTGATAAATCTGCAATTGATGTCTCTTTTGCTACCGTAATTTTAAAACCTATAGTGGAATATGAGGTGCTGGAAGCGCTTTTGCAAATTGAAAAAGGCAAGCAATTTGCCGCCATACATAAACTTCCTGCATCTTATGATCTGGTTGCAACACTTCCTAAAATGAAGTTCCTTATAGCGGAAGATAATTTCATCAACTTGAGGCTTATGGAACAATTACTGATAAATTTGGGACACAATGTAGTTTCCACAACCAGCGGCAAGAGAGCTATTGAATTATTAGAGCAACAAAAATTTGATGCACTGTTTCTGGATATCCAGATGCCAGATATGGATGGCTTTACTGTGGCAAAAAGAATAAGAAGATGGGCATATCCTGATGCTTCAATTACCCCTCATATAGCAGAAAATAGAAGACACGCCTCCACAATGCCCATTGTTGCGCTTACTGCCAACATCTTACCACAGGATAAAAATAAATGCAGAGCTTCCGGTATGAACTTATTTTTAGGTAAGCCCGTTGCAAAAGAAGCTCTTTTGAGCGTTCTTGCATATATTGCTAAACAAAAGATACCTATTCCACCTGAAATACTGTTACAGGAAACCAACACTTCAGTCGTTAACGATGCTTTGCCTCTTGATTTACCACCAATACTTGACATAGAGAACGCCATAGGAAGAACTTCTGAATCACCAGAGTTCATCAAAGAGCTAATTAAGATATTTTTATCAGTCACGCCAAAAACAATAGAAAACCTTAATGCCACGCTTGCTTCTGAAAATCAGGATAAAGCAGAAGAAATTGCGCATACGCTTAAAGGGAGCGCTGCTGCTTTAGGCGCAGAAAGAATGCGTTTAATTGCATCTCAGATAGAAGATATGGCAAAAAACAAAGAATGGCATAAAGCCATGGAAGAAATGAAAAAACTAGAACAATGCTTTAAAGAAACTCTTATTGAGCTGGAAAAGTTTTTAAATAAAGCTTAACATCAGTGCAAGTCCTGAAAATTATTTAAACTAAAATTTTGCCTTCATTTTCAAAAAAGTATTTGACATTTTTAAAAATTATTATATCACAAATAGAAATCAAGTAATAAAAGGAGCAAAAATGGGACGTGGGAAAAGTTATAAAGATGCTGAAATTACAAGATTCAGTGTCTCTATTGACTCAAACCTGATCAAAAAGTTTGATGAACATATCAGACAGGAAGGGTGCCCAACCCGCTCAAAAGCTGTGGCAGACCTAATAAGGGATAAATTGCTCCATGTTAATATAGAGTCAGACAAGGAAGTGGCAGGCGCTCTGGTTTTTATGTATAATCACGATCAGCATCTCTTAGATAGCAAGTTGATAGATACACAACACGAATTCAGATCTATGATAATTTCAACCCAACATGTCCATATGGATAATCATTATTGTATGGAAATACTGGCATTAAGAGGGAAAGCTTCTGAAATGATTAAGCTTGAAAAAACAATAAAGGCCTTTAAAGGGGTGCAGTATTGCACGCTTGCCCTTGTGTCGGCAGGCAACATAGCAAAACAAACAGTAACACACAGTCATAAACATTAAATCTATAGAAAGGAAAAAAATGCATAAAAATAGAACAAAAGTAGCATCGATGTTGCAACAGTCTCTTTAACAGCAAGCGCTCTATTGGCGGCCGATAATCCAGAACTCATAA
>CAZBHO010000073.1:0-10852 GCA_964491945.1 uncultured Verrucomicrobiota bacterium
AACAACATCAAATAACTATAATAAATTGTACCACCATGTCCCAGATCCTCCCGCCATTCAGGTAAATAGGAATCCTTACATAACTATTTACAACATCTTCTCTGATAATAGAAATTCAACAGGAGTTTTCAAGAATAATTAATTAGGAAAAGACGAGTTTGATGTATTGTTATTCCAATATTATAAGGAATTGTCTGCAATGAGAAATTTTTTCCTGTACTCATCAAGTGGCATATATACAATGGAATGTCAAAGTTATAATTTATTGGGGTAAAGGAATGGAAAGAGCCAATCAAGTCAGTAAAAAAACCATCTTCTGGCATTCATTTATTCTAATTGCCACGATAGTGCTACTACTTATCGGCAGATACGATTGGCAGAACTATTTTTCAGCAAGCATAAGAAGTTATTTTTGTTCTCTTTGGTTAGCAATACCTATAACGCTTCTCTTCTATGGTTTCCTTTGTGCTGTAAAAATTTCGATTAAACAGGCATTTTTTTATTCGTGCATTTTAGCTGTTATTTTGGCGTTGCCACATCATTGGTTAAAGTTGCGTCAGTTTTATAAAGCGAATAGGGTATGGTTATGGAACGATAACAATCTGCCAGCGCCTTGTGATACAAAACTGTTTTCGGCAGGTTATTTTGCGCATAGTGCTCCATTTGAGTCTTTTTTGTTTATAGTGCTTTTAATAACTGGATTGGTTCTGTTGATGTTTTTTATACGAAAGAAATATGGGAAAAATATATTCATAGTGGCATCTCTTTTTTGGGGATTATTGGTTATAGAAGCTTTTTTTTTTTTTTTTATTCACTCTCCGTATTGCAACAATGCACCTTATGTACTTGCCACACTTCCAGATGGAGCACCAAGATGGTATCATTGTTATCTTTTTGAGGGAGCAAAAGGTGCTGTTACTCTTGACTATTTTTATTTCTTTCGTGATATAGAAATTCTATTTGCTGGTATACCTCATAAAATTTGCGATCTTGCTTTAAATAGGCCTTTTCCTTTCTATCTAATTTCGCATATGAGTGTTTTTATAAATTCCTATTATGTTATGATTGTTTTTAATTTGCTACTATGGGCTGGAGCGGCGCTATCACTATTTTTACTGATAAGAGATTTAACAAATGATTCCTATTGCGCAATTTTAGGGCTATTCTTTATGGGATGTTCATCAGGCTTTATAATGAATGTTTCCCAGCCCCCTGTCTATGTGGCAGGCTATGCAGTGATTGTCTTTATATATTGGTTCTATATTCGGACTTTTATTAAGCAAGAACCGGATTTTTTAAAATCCATTATGTTTGGATTGGCGCTGGGATTAACGTTTTTGACATACGAACATTTTATGCTGGTGCTCTGTTTTCTTGTTCTGGCTTTACTGCTAGGGAAGCGGGCTTTTTTTTACACGTTGTGTTCCATTTTTGTGGCAGCGTTTCTATATAAAGGATTTATTCTTGTGGCAGGGCGTTTTGGTGAATACGCGCATGATCCTTTTAACGAGAATATAGTCAGGAACACTTTTGCTGTAATTATGGAAAATATAGCGCGAAGGAAATACGAACTGCTATATATGCGATTATTAGAGCTATTTCCACTTTTCCTGCATAATCTGATAAATGTTTTCTTTTTATTTCCTGTTATAGCTGCGATATTAGCGCTTTTTTTAGTAAGAGACAGAAGGCTGCTTTTTGTTTGTTTTGCGATGATATTGCCTTTCCTATGTAATTTTGCCTTTCTGCATTTTGGTAAACATTTTCATTTGCCAGAAGGCTTTTTTAAGAGGAATGTATCGCTTTCTGAAGAGCCACGACTACTTTTTGGTGCTTATCCAGTTATATATCTACTGGCATCTTATTTTTGTGTTAAAATCTTTTATTATTTTAAAGGAAGAGGGCATAAAATGTATGGATTGATTCTGGCAGGAATTATCCTGCTATTAACCCTAATTTTGGCAAATATGGATGTTATAGGGTTTAGAGCAATTTACTTGCTTGTTTACTTTCAGAAATTACCATAGCTTCCTTAAAGGAGATGATATTTTTATATGAGACAAGAAGACACAATGGCTCAAAGAGAAATTGAGTATATCAAGAAGGCGCAAGCCGCTTTTAATGCTATCACAACTGAGGCAGGCAAAATAATCATAGGTCAAAGAAATGCTCTGGAACTTTTAATGATAGTTCTTTTATGTGGCGGGCACTCTATCATTGTGGGTGTGCCGGGTGTGGCAAAAACTCTTATGATAAAGACGCTGGCGCAAACTCTATCTTTGACGTTTAAGAGGATACAATTCACGCCCGATTTAATGCCTTCTGATATTACTGGCACAGATGTGTTAGAGGAAGATAGAACAACTGGTAGACGTACCTTTCGTTTTGTGCGGGGCCCTTTGTTTGCAAATATCGTTCTTGCAGATGAAATCAATAGAGCCCCACCAAAAACACAATCTGCCCTTTTGGAAGCAATGCAGGAAAAAATAGTTACAGTTGGCGAAAGGGATTATCAGCTGCCGGATCCATTTTTTGTATTTGCCACGCAAAATCCAGTTGAATTTGAAGGAACATATCCGCTGCCTGAAGCGCAGCTGGACCGTTTTATGATGATGATAAAAATTGATTATCCCACACCAGATGAAGAAATAGCAATTGCTCAGTTGGTGTCAGGTCACTTTGAGCCAAATGTTCGTAATGTATTTAAAGGAGAGGATCTGGTGGCTTTACACAGTATAGTAAAAAGTGTGCCGGTTGCTAGTAATGTTCTGGAGTATGCGCAAAAAATAGTGGCTGCAACAAGGCCGCAAGAAATGACTTATGCGGGAACTTCTTTCCATAATTTAATTCAATGGGGCGCTGGACCTAGAGCAACAATTCACCTTATAACTGCTGCAAAAGCTAAAGCTATATTAAGTGGACGATGCTATGTTATGATGGAAGACATAAGATCTTTGTTTATTCCTGTGATTGCACATAGAATTGTTCGCAGTTTTCAGGCAGAGGCAGAAGGCGTATCTTCTGATGTTATATTGCAAAAAATCCTTGAAGAAATCAAAGCGTGAAGAAATGATAAATGACATTCCATTTAATAAGATAAATTTTCTGCCAGACGATGTAGCCACTCTTATAGTTGCAGCGAGAAGGCTGGAGTTAAAGATGCGCGGCATTCCTTTAGCATCTTATTTGCAAGGGAATAACTTTGCTGTGTATGGATTGCTCTCAGAAGAGCTGCTGACATATCGTCCTTATGTTCCAGGTGATGACCCTCGTGATATTGACTGGCGTGCTTTTGCAAGGACTGACCGCTATTTTGTTGCTTCTTATCGGTGCCAGAGTGCCCGTAATATCCTTTTTGCTCTTGATACTTCTAGCTCTATGCAGTATACGGGGGGGGCCTCCTGTTTTTCGAAGCTTGATTATGCCAGGCGTTTGGTGGCAGTTTTAGCTGCTATTGCTATGCAAAAAAGCAATAGACTTCTCCTTATGCCATTAACTGAAAATAAGCCCTTATTATACGGCAGTAATAAGGGGCATTTTGTTAAGATGCTCTATGAGCTTTTTGCTCAATCTCAACACCAAAGCAAAAATCAGCAACTGACTATCCTTTTTGAGAATGTTATAAAGTGTGGGATAAAAGCGGATACTATCTTTGTTATTTCAGACTTTTTTCATGATGCGACATCAGAGTTATGTGAGTATTTTAGAAAAGTTGCTTCTTTAAATAAAGATGTGTTTATTTTGCATGTTCTGGCAGAAGAGGAGTTGTCTTTTCCTTTTAAAGATGAAATAACATTGCGAGATATGGAAGAGCCTTCTCTTTGTCTAACAGGCACTGCAGAACTAATAAAAGATAAATATCTGCAGAACCTACAAGCATTTATAAGAGTCTTAAGGGAAGAATGCTATAAGCATAAGTTTGAATATGCTATCTTCAACACCTCTATGCCTATAATGCCGCAACTAACCAGTTTTTTACTTAAGAAAAAAAATCATAAATGGCAGCCGCTATTTTTTAGAAAGAAATTCTTCGTCTAAATTGCTTTTTGTGCTTTATGATATTTGAATCTCCTACATTACTGATAGCTATATTTCTAGTGGCATTGCCATTTATTATTCTTCTCTTCTTTACGCATAAGGGCAAAACTATCTGGTGGGCAGCCACCACCTTCCTGAAAAATGAGATGTTAATGTTGCAGAAGAGGAGTAAAGCAGAAAAGTTTCTTACACTTTTTCTGCGTGCATCTTTTGTGCTTATGCTTGTTCTTGCTTTTGCCAGACCTTTATGTGTAAGGCAACAAATGGCTTTTGTTGTTATGATTCTTTTCAGCCTATTCATTGCTATAGCGATGTTAACAATGGCATTTTCTTTAATAGGAAGAGCAAAGAAAATTATTTTTTTATTTTTAGGACTCTTGTTGGCATCTATTGCTATAATTTTTTTAATTTCAACTCACTTTAAAATGCGAGTTCTACAGGATATCCGAAAAAAACTAACTATTATTGTTGATACCTCATCTTCTATGTTTTTTACAAATGGGCTGGAGATGCCCATTGAGAAAGCATTTAAGGATCTAAAGATCATTCAGGCAAACTTATCAAAGAGAGAGCCGTTGCTACTTTTAGCAGGTGGAGTGGTGAGTGAAGCCAGCCCATTAAAAGAATTGCATACAAAAGTGAGCCAGCTATCATTAACATCATCAAATTTTTTAAACAGAGCCCCCATCCATTTAAGCATTATTCAAGCGTTGCGTAAGATCAGGGAAAAATCGGTTAAAAACAACATAATTTTAATTTTCAGCGATATGCAATATGCCACATGGCAGGAAGTGTTGGATGAAGGCTTTGTAGAAAAATTGACAAAAGAATATGGAGACGTGCTGGGTAATACCAGTTTCCTTATACTGCCATATTATCACACTTTTCCAACAAACAATTTGGCTTTGATTAACTTTTCTATATATCCACCGCTAGCTATGCAAGCTGACGAATTTTTTTTAAGGTGTGACATAACCAACACAGGTAATGGCGTTGCCTCTTTAGAAAAGTTAGAAATCAAACTTGATGCTAGAACACTATATCTCACAAATTTATCTGGAGTGCTTTCTCCTCAAATGAGCACAACTTTGGTGTGGAGTGCTTCAAGGTTGCCAGCAGGTGAGCACATTTTTTCCGCTTTTCTTAACAAAACTGATGATATCGCTGGTGATAATATTTCTCATTTTGTTGTGAGAGTTATGCCAAAGCTTAAAGTATTAATTCTGGATGGAAAGGCTTTCAAAAATGTGTCAAATAGCTCAGGGGAAATTATAAATAGAGTTTTAAGTTCAGCTGCCATTATTGGAAAGAAGCAACATGTTGTATCTTATGACATTAGGAAAATAAATTATACGGATCTAAATTTTACTAACTATAGTCAACCAGATATTATAGTGCTGGCCAATATTGCTTTTTTGCCACAAAATACAGCAGAAACTATTGCAAAATTCGTGGAAGATGGGGGCATCTTGCTCGTTGCAGCAGGCAACAACATAGAACCAGATTTCTATAATTTCTGGAAGAGTACGGATGGAAGATTTATATTGCCAGCCATATTTAAGGAAATGATTTTTTTCCCAGCATCAGAATGGCAGTTAAATTTTCGAGATTTGAAAGTTTTAAAAAAGCCGAATATAGAAAACGAAAAAGAATTTTGGCTTGAAGGCGTAAAACTATCAAATCTATGGCGGCTTGAACGAAGGATCTATGATTGTTTGTTTGATATCTCGTTTAAAAATGGTATTCCTTTGTTTATATCTAATAAGATAAAAGATGGAGCCGTTATTCTCTCTGCTATGTCTTTTGAAGAAAATGAGGGAGATTTGCAGGAAAAAACATTTTTTGCCCCGTTACTCCATGAAGTATTGCGTAACACATTTATTAATATGGGATACAGTGCAAATTTTTATGTTGGAGAACCAATAAGGACTATTATCCCTTCTGCTAAATCATATCAGCTGAATCCTCATCCGATTAACACATACGCTGATATCAAGTTGTTGAATGGCAAAAAAGAGGGCAGTTGCTATGTTGAGATGAAGAATGGAAAGCTGATTTGTGCTAATCCTGCTCTACATCAGCCCGGATTATACGAAATACTTATGCCGAAAAATTTTGGATATGAGTATGGGAAAAAAATTCACATAAACGTAATAGATGCTTTTACAGAAAGCGATCCTACTATAGTTCCATTTAAAGAGTTGCTTCATCTAATGGATAAGATTGATTTTAAAATAGTAAAATCTGTGGAGGATGTGATAAAAGCGCAGCAGAATAAGGATAACTTATTGGCTTTATGGCATTTTTTTATTTTGATGGCTATTTTATTCTTCTTTTGCGATTTTTTTATCACAAGATTTTCATTTCATAACGATCATCCAAAATAGCGAAAGATGGAAACTCTTTTCATAGGTATATCAAAGCTCGTAGTTTCTGGGCTGGTGTTGATATTTCTCTTTATGATTTTTGATATATTAAATAGCAAAGTTCATAAAATCACTGTGGCGTTTATTGCTTTTTTAGTTTTCTCTTATATCGCATACGTTTTGCAGAAAGATTTTCACATAGCATTTTATCGGAATTCTGTTTTAACTTCTTTTGTCTTTATAGTGGCAATTACTGTATTATCACTAAAAATTGTTCCTTTATCAAAAACAGATGCAATTTTAAAGGCATTAGTCTTTTTGGTATTATGGTGGCTAGCTTTAGAACCAGCCTTGATTCTAAAAAACTATAATCCACACACTCACATCATATTGCCACAAAATCTTACAACTCAATTAGCGAGCATCCAGCAATATGATAAGACAAATAAAACATCTGAGTTAACAGCGGATATCCGAAAAATGAAGTATGCATCTCTGATTATATTTAAGCAATTAAAACAATTGCTTTATTGGTTTTCGTCGCAAAATGCCTATAGGAACAGTAGAACAGTTCAGATGATATATGCTGATGGTTTGCTACAATGTGTGTGTGCTATGAGTAAAGTTGCTAAAGAGCTTGGAGAAGTCCTGAACAATTCGGAAATTGAATATGCCATTTCTTCTAATACCAATATAGATTTACAAAATTTTTTAAAGAATATGCAGCTAATTATTGATGAAGCAGAGGTTGTAAAAAATTCTCAACTTAAAGATGGTTTTGCGAACATCATATCGATAGGGCAAGGAGAAAACATATCTCATCAATTATTACATCTAAATGCGTTATTGGTGGAACATAATATAACTCTATACGAAAAAATAGCGGATATACAAACGTTAGTGGCCAGTTACTATGTTGATAATAGCCAACAGATAGATAGGAGACTTAATCATGGAGAAGAGAAAGAAATATCTAGGTATCTTGCAGAATTATTTGAGGACTATTATCAGCAATCATTTACGATTTCTTTTTTAGATGAAAAAGAAAAAATGTTAACTTCAGAAGATATTAATTTAAGTAATCAAGATGTAGTGTATCTTTTAACGCAATCCAACATAAAGCCATCTTATGCTATCACTAACATCACCTCACATAGCCTTATGCTCACAAATATGTTAACTTTTAAAATCAAAGGGAGTATAAGCTCTAATACTACTATCACTCTTCTAACATACAATAATCAACCTGTTTCCTGCGTTATAACCTCATCCTATTTTCCTCTTACCGATGAACAAGATATACATATCAAAATAATGAACAACTATGAAAGCACAAATAACATAATAGATAGGCTCATTCTAGAATTTTTTAAGCCAAAAGATATTAGCAGCAATCTATACAATACTTATAGAGAGACTGATCGGTTTAGAAGTCGTTCTTATCAAAAAGGGAAAGAAAAGCTTTCTATACTATACCTTGAAGGGTATCAACGTGATGAATATAACTATCTTAAGAGCTTTATTAAGAGAGGGAGCTTCCGATTGTTATTTGCTTTTGTCAGAGACAACAAATGCTTATGGAGTGATTGGAAGCATAGAAGATAATTTGTATAAGTATCATATTGTGATTTTAGGAGATATCTCACCAGCATATATTTCAGCTCTTTTTTTAGAAAAGTTATATCAGGCAATAGCAGTTGATGGCCTGTTAGGAGTGATAATTTCAGGGACCAACTTTATGCCAGTTGCATATACAAACACTTTGCTTGCTGAACTATTGCCAATATTGCCGCTAGATGTGATAAGAGAAAATATGACTATCAGAGCATCAAAAGAACTAGAAAATCAAACTCCATTTTTTGAAGGTATTTTTATGGACTTTTGGCAGAACGTTAGGCCAATAACATGGTGTTTAATGGGACAGCTTCGGCGTGATGCAGATGTCATTCTTTATGCTGTTACGAACAACTTATACACTGATTCAGGCATTCCTCTTCTCATTCATCGTAAGGTCGGAAAGGGCAAAGTGTTTTTCTTTGGCTTTGATGAGATGTGGAAAATGAACTATTCGCCAGGTCCGAAATATTATCGTAAGTTTTGGGAAAGGATAATTTATGATCAGACATCACCAATCGATGATGGCAATTTCCGACTTGAAGAGCCAGATGAGAAAGTGGATGCTACTATTAGCATCGAAGCAGAGGGATGTGGTTCAGAGATGATTTTAAAAATGGTAGATGGGCAAAGCAACATACTATTTAACAATAGTTTTTCAAATTTTTACGGTCGGCAGCGGATTAGCATTCCATTTACCAATGATCTTGATTATTTCAAAATTGAAATCAGTGGCATATCTGAAAAGAGAGATGTACCTATATCAACGAGTTCTTATGTTTCCAGAGCTCTACTTTATGCGGAAGATAACATAATATCCGTAGAACTTGATGATATTGATATGCTTCCTTATTTAAGGTCGTTTTCGGGAAAATATAATCTTATTGTTCCCAAAGTTATTCTATTATGGGATCATTGGTTTATTCTCTTGATGATTCTTATGCTGATATCTATGGCATGGCTAAAGAATGAAAGGCAAAAGAGAGCGGATAAGCAGAATGAAAAAGCCTTTTAACAAATCGCTACTTAAAAGGATAAAACAAATACATAATGAATATGTTTTGTATGTGGCTGCATATAATTTTTTCTGTTTTGTCCTTACGGTTTCTGGCTTATTGCTAATTGCAATTTTAATGCAACTTGTGTTTCCACTTATGCAGGGGGGGGTGTCATTTGCGCTCTCAATTGTTTTTTATGTTGCTATGCTTATTCTATTGCTAGGTGGCATTTATAGAGTCATCTCTGAAGGCAAAGATCTATCATCTATAATTGGGTGCATACAACGATATAGCTCATCATTAGCGGAAAAGGTTATATCAGCCATACAGTTGGAATTAAATGTAAAAGAATGCAGAACGCTATCTTCAAAGTATATGGCTGAAATGTTTTCTCTGGAAGTTTTAAAGGAAATGGAAAGTTTATCTGTGATAAAATTGTTTGGGACATCTCGCCTTTTTATTATTTTGTTAAGTACTGTGGCAACTTTATCCATAGTATTGCTTGTTTGTACCAGCTATCCAAAAGAGATGACTGTTGCTATTAAGCGAGTGCTTCTGCCATTTAAAAATTTGCCAAATGTTTACGGGGCGGTTATGGATATAAAGGATGTGAATAATTCAGTAGTATATTTTACACTTCCTTCAACCAATATAAGAGATATCACTATTGAATATAAAGGCATCACACAGCAAAAGACGGTACCGGTTTTTTATGATAAGGAGAAGAATGTGTTGTTTGTGAAAATAATGCCTTTTGAAACATTACAGTGTGCAAGTTTGATAGAATATCGTTTAAAATTCGATAAAGCATATTCTATGTGGCTTACAATTACTAACTCCTATTTTGCGTTGGAAGCATTCCCGCCACTTTACACCAGATTGCCTTCCATTAAGCACATCGGTACCAACTTTCTATTAAAGCTTCCGTGCCATTCTACTATCAAACTGCAATATAATTACAGCGAAGCTGCTACCAACCTGATGTTGCTCTTAAAAAATAGCAACATGGTCAATCTTATATATAAAACTAATAGTAATGTAATTACTGGGCATTTTGTCCTTACAAATTCAGGTTTAGGCGAGTTAATGGTTAAATGCAACAGAAAAAATAAAACATCTTTCTATCACAAACTGGGTGTATTCCATTTATATCAAGATGCACCACCAAAGGTCGAATGGCTTGAAGAAACCAATCAAGTAATAAATGCTGCTGCGGTTGATAGTTTTCTGATCAGGTTAAAGGTTTCGGATGATTTTGGAATCGATACAGTAAAAATTTATATCAGTAAAACTTTGAAGGATGATCAATCAATATATTTCACAACCAATTTGTATGGTATAAGCGAGGGTGAGATTGCTATCCCTATAGATACTGCTGCTTTTTGGCAAGAGCACTACACTTCTATGTGCTGGCGTGCTGTAGTGTTAGATAATTTTCCGATCCTATATGGCGGACAAAATTCGGTAACCTCTTCTCCTATTTACATTGAACTTTCGCAAACTGTGTTGCCATATAACTGCCAGAAAATTCGAAAAATAAACAGCTTATTGCGCAATGATTTCTCTTCTTTAAAATCTATGTTATTCATAACAAAAATGAATTTAGAAAGTTTATCCAGTAATGATTATACTTTTTACCTCCAAAATGTGGATAAAATTTATGGTAAGGCTGTTGATTTTAACAGGATGCTTGAAAAAATTGTTTCATACAAATTACCTGAGCAGTATTGGAATGTTCAAGCAAGAATTGCCAGTATTAATGAATTTTTAGGTGGAGCAATAAGCAGGGAAATAGAAGCTTTGCGTATAGAAACTGAAGTGCAAAAACAAGAGGAA